>CAZKHW010000175.1:0-6067 GCA_964552525.1 uncultured Ruminococcus sp.
GTGGCGGTTTTGATCGGCAGCTTTGCGGATGTGAAGATCCTCGAAAGCCATAGCGGTATGGTTTCGGGAGAATTGGTTTGATATTTGATTTTGAAGGGAGATCATCACGATGGATATCATTGAAATGACAAGAGAACTGGGAAAGGCAATTCAGCAGGATGACCGCTATATTGCATACAATCTGGCAAGACAGGCAAATGACGAGGATGAGCAGCTCCAGAACCTCATCAACGCGTTCAATCTCAAGCGCATGCAGCTCCAGATGGAGGTCGGCAAGGCGGATAAGGACAACGATAAGATCCAGGAGCTGAACGAGGTCATCAAGTCGAGCTACAAGACCATTATGGAGAACCCGAAGATGATGGTGTATCAGGCTGCCAAGGAGGGCTTTGATGCGCTGCTGGGTCAGGTGAATACGATCATTTCGATGTCTGCCAACGGCATGGATCCCGATGAGATCAACCTGGAGACGGCATCCTGTGCAGGCGATTGCAGTGCCTGCGGCGGCTGCCACTAAGAGACTTTGAGCCATTTGCAATGCCCCTCCGCTTTGACCGGAGGGTGCATTGTTCTGCTGTACCGGTGCGTAACTGCCGGGAATCTACATGACAAGGAAAGTGAGGGCAAGCTCTATGAGGCTCGCGGATGTGACAAAGGAAAAGCTGTCTCCGATGATGCAGCAATATTTCGCCACAAAGGAGAAGTATCCCGACTGCGTTCTTTTTTATCGTCTCGGAGATTTCTACGAGATGTTTTTTGACGATGCGGTCAGGGTGTCGCGCGATCTGGAGCTGACCCTGACCGGGCGCGACTGCGGTCTGGAGGAGCGTGCGCCGATGTGCGGCGTACCGTACCACAGCGCGGAGCTGTACATCAAGCGGCTGATCGATTTAGGGTATCGTGTGGCAATCTGTGAACAGATGACAGATCCTGCGCTTGCCAAGGGTCTTGTGGAGCGCGAGGTCATCCGCATCGTGACACCTGGTACGGTGATCGAGAACAATCTGCTTGACGATGCTTCCAACAACTTCCTGTGCAGCATCTATTCCGATGATGACGGGACGGCGGTGTGCTTTGCGGATCTCTCGACCGGCGAGGCTGCCGTCTATCCTGTGCCGTTCCGGAATACGGAGGATGAGGTCATCAATCTGCTCTCGCGGTACAATCCGGCGGAGATCATCTTCAACGAGACTTTTTTTGACCTGCGTGAGGTCGGGAATTTCGTGAAGATCCGCCTGAAATGCACCTGCACCCTGCGCGGTGAGGAATGCTTTGATCCTGCCGTTCAGGAGCAGACCGTGTGCAGGCAGTTTTCCGTCAAGGCACTTGCCGAGCTTGGACTGCGTGAAAAAAGTGCAGAGACCGCGGCAGTCTGTGGACTGTTCGAGTACATCAGTGAGACACAGAAGGTTTCCATCGGTCGGTTTACGAATCTGGAGCTGACCGATGCCTCTGCCTATATGTCTCTCGACTACAACGCCCTGCGCAATCTGGAGCTGACGCGCACCATGCGCACCGGCGAAAAGAAAGGCTCGCTCCTCTGGGTGCTCGACTCCACGCGCACCTCGATGGGCAAGCGCATGCTGAAAAGCTGGATCGAGCGTCCGCTGCGTTCGCCTGCCCGGATCATGCAGCGGCACGATGCGGTCGAGTGCCTGATGCGGCATACCCTTGCCAGCCTGGAGCTGGGGGAATATCTGGAAAAGGTGTTTGACCTCGAACGCCTGATGACGCGCATCCTCTACAAGCAGGCGATGCCGCGCGATCTGCGTGCGCTTTGTGCAACGGCACGGGAGCTGCCGGGCATCAAGGCGGTGCTCGGGCAGATGCAGGACTGCGTTCTCCTCAAACGCCTGGATTCTCGTATCAGCGACCTGCACGAGCTGGCGGAGCTGATCGACCGCGCGATCGTTGAAGATCCGCCGGCAGTTATCAAGGACGGCGGTATCATTCGCGACGGCTTTGATCCGGATCTGGACAAGCTGCGCAGCATCATGAACGGCGGCAGCTCGCTGATCGACCGGATCGGTGATGAGGAGCGCGAACGCACGGGCATCAAGAGCCTCAAGATCGGCTTTAACCGGGTGTTCGGCTACTACATCGAGGTCACGCGCTCATATCTGGATAAAGTGCCTGACCGCTACATCCGCAAGCAGACCCTTGCCAATGCCGAGCGCTACATCACCGAGGAGTTAAAGGATGCCGAGAATACCGTGCTTGGTGCCAAGGACAAGGCACTCACCCTTGAGCAGGAGCTGTACACGCAGGTGCGCGATTATCTGGCAGGTGCGCTGGTTCGCGTGCAGGAGACGGCAGCGGCAGTCGCGGAGCTGGATGTACTGCTGTCCTTTGCAGAGACGGCGGCAAAGAACAACTACTGCAAGCCGGACATCGTGATCGACGGCAGTCTGCACATCCGTGACGGCCGCCATCCGGTCGTTGAGCAGATGCTCGAGGAGGAGGGATTCGTCCCGAATGACGTATACCTCGATCATGCGGACAGCCGCATGACGATCATCACAGGTCCGAATATGTCCGGTAAATCGACCTATATGCGGCAGACGGCACTGATCGTCCTGATGGCGCAGATGGGCAGCTTTGTACCGGCATCAAGTGCGAGGATCTCGGTGGCTGACCGCATCTTCACGCGTGTCGGGGCATCCGATGACCTCGCGGCAGGTGAGAGTACTTTTATGGTCGAGATGAAGGAAGTTGCAGAGATCCTGCGCTATGCCACCAAGGACAGCCTGGTCATCCTCGATGAGGTCGGACGAGGCACATCTACTTTTGACGGCATCAGCATCGCACGTGCAGTTGCCGAGTACATGTGTCAGGGGCGCGGCATGGGCTGCAAGACCCTCTTTGCGACACACTATCACGAGCTGATCTCGCTCGAACAGGAACTGCCGGGCGTGAAGAATTGCAGCATCGCCGTCAAGAAGGGCAAGGACGGCATCCGTTTCCTGCGCAAGATCGTTCCGGGCGGTACGGATGACAGCTACGGCATTGACGTTGCCAAGCTTGCCGGACTGCCGCCCAAGGTCACCAACCGCGCCAAGGCGCTCCTTGCCGAGATGGAGGCGCAGGCTGTCCGGCATCAGAGCACAGCAGACCTGTCCGAGCTGCAATTCAGCTTTGAGGCACAGCGGGAGGCGGAGATCCCGAATATGCTCCGAAAGATGAACATTGCCGAGCTGAGCGATGCGGAGTGCCGCGAATTCCTCGAAGAATTGTACACGATGCTCGGCACATGAGAAGAAGGGGAGGGTTTCAGTTATGTCCGTCATTTCCGTCCTTGATCCGTCCGTTTCGGAGCTGATCGCTGCCGGAGAGGTGATCGAGCGTCCTGCCTCGGTCATCAAGGAGCTGATCGAAAATTCCATTGATGCGGGTGCACATCATATCACCGTTGAGATCAAGAACGGCGGAACGACCTTCATGCGCATTGCCGATGACGGCTGCGGCATGGCGCGAGAGGACGTACCTACGGCATTTCTGCGCCATGCGACCAGCAAGATCACAGACAAGGCTGATCTGGATACCATCCTGACACTGGGCTTCCGCGGCGAAGCCCTTGCGTCCGTTGCGGCGGTCGCAAGGGTGACAGTCATGACCAAGCGTCCCGAGGATGCATACGGCACAAAATACGAGATCGCCGGGGTCGATTCCTCCGAGCCGGAGGAATGCGGCTGTCCGGACGGCACGACCCTTGTCATCAAGGATCTCTTTTTCAACGTTCCGGCGCGGCGCAAGTTCATGAAACGCGACACCGCCGAGGGCAATGCGGTCTCACAGATCATTCAGAAGATCGCCATTTCTCACCCGGAGATCGCGTTCAAGTTCATCAGAGAGAACAAGCTGGAGTTCCATTCGGACGGTTCGGGAACGCTCCTTGCCGCCATCCATGCGGTGTACGGCAGGGATTTTGCCCGGGATCTGCTTGCGGTAGAGTATGAGCATGACGGCATCCGCGTGCATGGCTACACGGTCAAGCCGCTGTATTCCAAAGGAAACCGTGCATTTCAGAATTTCTTTGTCAATACACGCTATGTGCGTTCCCGGGCGTGCGCCGTTGCGCTGGAGAGTGCCTATGAGAATCTGGTGATGACCGGACGCTTTCCAGCCTGTGTGCTGCTGTTGGAAATGGCACCGGACACGCTCGATGTCAACATCCATCCTGCCAAGGCGGAGGTGCGTTTCTCCGATGAGAAAAAGGTCGTGGATGCGATTTATTTTGCGGTCAAAAATGCCATGCTTTCGGCAGGACTGATCTACGAATTCCAGATGCCGAAAACGGACTGGCATGCCGGCGCGCAGCAGCCGGTCTATGAGCAAAAGCCCCTCATTCCCGAACCGCCAAAGCCTGCACCCTTGCCGGAAACGCCGTCCGCCCCTGTGCGTGAGCCGCTTGATGCCGGTATGATGCCTTTCGGGCTGCCGGAGGTGAGTGTCCCTGCGCCGGGTGCGTCCGGGATTCCTGCACCCGAGCCGCCTGCCCCCCGGCAGGATGCGCCGGAGCCGATCACGGCAACGACTGTCTTTGGCGGAACAATGGCAAATTTTGCAGATGCCGCACCGCCCAAAGTCGCCATCAGCACGGATATCAGCATCAGTGCCGAGGAGGATGAGGAGGAGTTTCCCGAGCCGGAGCAGACCGCTCCGACACAGCCTGTGACACCGTCCCCGGCACAGCCTGCCTACATGCCACCGCCGACTCCGGGTGTGCAGGAGCTGAAAACGGAGGAATTTCCGGACGTCAAGGTCATCGGGGAGCTGTTTTCAAACTATATTCTGGCGCAGTCGGGCGAGACGTTCATCATCATCGACAAGCATGCGGCGCATGAACGCGTCATTTTTGAACGGCTGCGCCGGGATAACTGCAAGCAGTATCAGCAGATGCTCCTCGAACCGTGCAGGGTGCTGCTGACGCTCGATGAATTTTCCGTCATGGAGGAAAATGCGGCATTGCTTGACAGGCTGGGATTCGCGTTCGACTTCTCACAGCGTCCTTATGCTGTCACGACCGCTGCGCCCATCTTTTTTGACGGGCTGAACATGGACGAAATTGTGCAGGAAATTGCCCATAATCTCTTTCTGGGCAAGGTCAATCCCCAGACGCATATGCTGGACGATATGCTGCACGAAATGGCATGCAAATCCGCCATCCGTGCCAATGACCGGAACAGTCTTGAGGAGCTGCAGGCACTCTGTGAGCGTGTGTGCGGCGATGAGAGCATCCGGCATTGTCCGCACGGGCGACCGGTCATGTTCACAATGTCGAAATACAATCTGGAACGGCAGTTCCGCAGGAGGGTATAGTAATGACGGACAAACCCAGAGTGCTTGCCGTGGTCGGCCCGACCGCCTCGGGAAAAACATCGCTCGGCATCGCCCTTGCCAAACGCTTTGACGGCGAGGTGATCTCCTGCGATTCCATGCAGATCTACGAGGGGCTGGACATTGCCACGGCGAAGCCCGAGCCGGACGAGATGGGCGGCATCCCCCATCACCTGATCAGCGTGATACCGCGTACCCAGGCATTTTCGGTTGCGGATTATGCGCAGCTTGCCCATGCGAAAATTGCCGAGATCACCGCACGTGGCAAGCTCCCGGTCATGGTCGGCGGAACGGGACTGTATGCGGATACAGTGCTCACCGGCATGCAGTTTGCTCCCGAGGAGGGCGACCCGGGTGTGCGTGCCATGCTTACTGAGCGCCTTGCTGCTGAGGGGGCGCAGGCACTGTACCGTGAGCTTGTCTCGTGCGATCCGCAGGCGGCGGAAAAGATCCACCCGAACAACACCGTGCGTCTGCTCCGGGCACTTGAGGTCTGCATCCGCACGGGGGATACCTTCACCGCCTACAAGCAGCGAAATGCCGGGCATCCTGCGCCGTATGAGAGCCTGATCATCGGGCTGGACTGGGAGGATCGGCAGATGCTCTATGACCGCATCGACAGGCGTGTGGACGGGATGCTTGACCGGGGATTGCTCGATGAGGTGCGCGATGCCCGTGATCCCATGATGCAGACCAGCGCGGCAGCTATCGGCTATAAGGAGCTGCTCCC
>CAZKHW010000176.1:0-6059 GCA_964552525.1 uncultured Ruminococcus sp.
CAGCTACTATCAGGCTGCTATGCTCAGCGGTGATACCGAAAAGATGCTCGGTCTGGAAAATTGCTTTATCAGTATGGCAAGAGAGAGCGTGTTTGAGTGCATGATTTATATTTGATTTGGAACGGCTGTGCTTTCGGGTGCAGCCGTTATTAATTTACTAAGCGATCTATGATAAACTTAGATACCACACTTATATTATTCATTTGAGAAATATGTTGCTTTAAAAGCACCTGTAAGTCAGTGATATTTGAAAAATCGTTTCCTATAACAGATATAATAGTATCTATATCACCATCATATACCCCCATATCTTTCAACATTTTTTTGTTTGGAGAGTTGATATAATACATGATTTCAATATTCCTAAGAAGCTTACCATGTAGAGTATCAGTTAAATATGGAGATAGTTTATCAAATTTCATAAAGAATTGAATAAGGCAAACTTTACTATAGAACTCAAATTCAATATAACTGTTCTTCAATCTTATTATGATGTTTATTAATCTTGAAACATTTACGTTAGGATATGATTGCCTTGTTGCTTCGACCACATCAAAGACAGACTGTCTTCTTAAATATGTTAATCGGTTTATTATATATGTTTTTAGTTTGAAGTCATATCCTTCTTTTTCCAATATTCGCATTAAAACACGAATTAATTCAAGTTTGCTTTTTTCGCTGTTCTTATTAAGTTGATTTAGTATATCGATTAAAGCTGATTTGTTTTGATCATATTTTTCAAGCAAAAATTTTACTGTCGAAAAGCGATATTTTCTTGCAATTTGGCTCTTATACTCATCATATGATATATTTAACCTTTGCAAAACTTGTGTAAACTCAGGATGCTGTGTATACTTGCCAAAATTAATATCCATATCTATACTTGTATCGGTCAGTTCAAATTCAATGGATTTTAGTGCTTGCTCTTTTTGATATGTTGGGTCATTCGGGCTTTTAATGTAGTGCGCTATACCTAAAAAGTGTTGGTATAGTCGTCCTGTACGACCAACTAAATTATAAAAATCAAAAGCGTCAAATACTTGTCTATACCCTCGATTTGGTTTTGAAATAATAATATTTTTGGCTGTTGTATTTACTCCTTCCAATAAAGTTGAGGTACAAATTAATCGAGTGTATTGCGAATTATCATCGTTAAACAAAGAAAGCTCCAACATTCTGATTCCTAACGGTAATTGTCCGTGATGAACCAGAAAACCTTTCTCAAGTGCTTTAATAATAGACCACTCAGGGTGAATCTCTCTTTTTCCCCATGAAATAAAATCATCAAGAATTTTGTTTCTATTTGATGCAGTACCTGGAATTTTCAAAGTAGAATTATTGATATATTTATCTATTTCTACAACAGTAGGAAAGTATATGAGAGTGTTTTCGTTTTGTGGTATGCCGTTGAGGACTTTATCAACATATAGTAGTCTATCGTCTTCGCTAATAATATCATACGTAATTACGTCATTAACAACCGGTGAATAATTTGTTGAATAGAATATGGGCGTATCTTCGAGTTTGTTAAGATTTTCTATGCCACTTATAAATGGAGCTAATAATACATATTTGCTACTTATTTTTACCATGTTATAATACGCAATATTAAGAATTAAAACACGGTCATTTGATGTATCCTTCTGTAGTTTATACACTTCGTCAATTACAAGAAAATCAACTCTTGGAAATATGGATATTATATTTTCATCAATAACTCGATCATGTGTTACGATAAATATATTCTTTTTTGAAAAATCATATTTCTTATCAGGATCAATTGAAAGATGAATGCTGTATTCTGAAAACCGACTTTTATATTTCTTTATGATTTTTTGCTTATATTCATCAATTAGTGCTAATGACGGAACAACCATAACAACGGTATGTGGTTTATATCGACATATGTATTCAAAAACAATAAACGTTTTTCCAAAACTTGTTGGTGCGCTAAAAACCAGACCTTTATTGTTTTCTATCAATGATAATACTTTTCGTTGCTCTGGATGCAAAGAAATATTCTCATCTAAAGATGAAGATGCAAAAGCATTATATATTAACGAATCTAAAGAGTAGTTGAGAGAATACATCGTTAAACCTAATGCGAATAATGAATCTGCATTATTATTTGCAAATGCTGTTTTGTTATTACTATTGTTTATATCTCGAATGTAATTATCACGATAGACTTGTATATCATCAACTAATGAAGAAAGATTTGTACTTGCCATTCTTTTCCACCACCTTTTTCATAATAGTATCCATCATCCTCGATTTATCTATAATTGGAAGTGAAATAAACAAATATTCAGTATCAAGTCCGAAGTATTTATTTCTTGTTATTTTTGAATTTAAAAGCTTAAGACAATTCTCAACTGTCTCGCTATCTGACTTTTTTCCATGTGCTATAAAAGCAGGAACACATATTTTTGTGATACCCGCTTCTTTAATAAATTCCTCAAAAGAAATGCATACTGCTGTATGTTCGCTAAAAGCATCGGTAAAAGTACTGGATAGATTATAGTTTTCGTTTGAAAGAACGAGTTTATATTCTTCAGATATTTGCTGTTCATATTCTTGAAATGAACGATTGATCAATGTAATAGCAGATGAGATGGTTTTGCACACTTTTGATTCGCCAAATAATATCATATTGTTTGTAGGATCAAAAAATAATGCATCTATTCCAAAAACGCTCATATTTCTATCAGTAGTACATCGGAATTTAGGAATTATACATTTAACCTTATAATAATTTGTAAGTAATAAGTGAAAAATATATTCGCCTATTTTTCCAATTTTGTCCTTTTGTAATAACGTTTCTCCGTTACAGTCAATGAAGTTATATTCTTGTCCTAAAACATCTAAAACTTCATCTGATACATTATTATATGTGAGTAATTCTAAGTCTTTATTTAAAAAAGTGCCAAGAGTAGAATACAGCTTTTTATAGTGAATTCTGTTAGGAACGAATTGTATGTGGGTTAAAGTATTAGCATAATTGAGAAGGTTGTCCTCGCTTAGAATATAATCAGCAAATCCATTCATAAACGTTTTTTCATCATCAAAATTAGCATATACAAATGCACTTGATATTGAATCTTGATATACGGTAAACTGATCAAAGTTTTTTTTAATCATTTAAACCCTTCTTTATTATTTGTTATTAAACAATGTTCGTTAATATCTAACGGGTATTTCTGATTGAAATATGGAAATTCTTGATGGTTTTCTATAAATTTGCCTATACGGTTATAGGCAAATGCGGCTATTCATCTTGATAATCTGCTTAACCTGACTATATACAATAAAGGCAACACTGGGTAATCATCTTGTTGATGTATATCATTTTTATTATCTCTGATTCCACTCACACGCCTTTGCTATTTCAGCTAAACAAAGGTTAAATGCTTGTTGTTGATGCTGTGGATCAAGTTTCTTTACTGCTTCAAACATATCATGACAGGCTTTTATCGCATTATATACTTCCTTATTCTACTCGAACTGGTATTGTCGGACTTGATTATAATACGTTGGATTAACATATTGTGGATTAAACATATGATTATAAAAAAATCATCGCCTTTTCTCATTTATCTATATATACTTATAGATAATAATTATTCTATTCTTATTCTATCATGAGAAAGCGTTTATGTCAATCGTTGAAATTGCCGAGGAGCTGTAGTGCTTTGACGTCTAAAATTGTAATAATATACAAAAATCCCCTTTTTCAAAAAGGAAGAGGGATAAAATTTATTTCGTAAGTTTTTGATACATATTCATAAGTTTTCCCACGCACTCACTCTCAGTAATTTCCCTATTAAGACCACAAGTCAATATTACAGCAAAGTCATTAGCCTTTAGTCATGATATTATCTAATTCCTTAACGATACACTTCATGATAATATCACAAAACGCCATACTATCGACAGCAGACCTAACAGAGGCATCGAGTATCGTATCACGATCAACTCGACTCCAGTCAATGGAAAAGCCGTAATTGAGTGCCATACAACGTATCAACTCACGGATACTTCTGCCGTTGCCCTCACGGAACGGGTGTATGATATTCAGCTCTGACATAATGTAGGAGAGATGCTCTATTTGATGATTTTCGTCCGTTTCGTGCAACATATCGGTATTGTGTAATTTAGCAAACACTTTGTTAAGCTCCTGATTTATCAGATGAGATGGATAGAACATGGTATCGCCTTTACTGATCTGCTCACGGCGGATATGTCCTGCAAACGAATAAATATCTTCAAATAGAAAACGATGGATATTCATGAGATGTGTTTTGGTAAATCGCCCATTGATCGGTGATTCGAGAAGCATATACTGCTTAACGGCAGTAAATTCCTCTTCTGCTTGTTTCAGTTCGTCCTTATCCTTGATATTCAGCTTATTTCTCAGTACATTAGTATCACGGTAGCAGTAGATTGACTGCACCGTAGTGTACACATCATATTTTGAAAACATTTACCTCTCCCTCTGATATTTTGCCATTAGCTCTGACATGATCTGCTGATAATTTACCTGACCATGAGCATAACGATCGAGGTTACGTCTGCTTGCTTCGCTCAGGTTAATCCCCTCGATTGCCATAGTTCCTGCGACATTGCGAAGCCTGTTCTGATACAATTCTTCTGTAATAATTGGCTTTTTTTCGGTTTGTGTTCTCATACTTTTACCTCCTCAGTCAACTTCTGATACATCTTCATCAACTCCGCCACGCACTCACTCTCGGTAATCTTCTTATCAAAACCATAAGCAGCCATAACAGCGAAATCATTAGCCTGATGAGCCTTGCGAAGCTCAGGGGGCATACAAGTTTCATCGTATAAATCGGCTAACGAACAATCAGGATAGAGATTTCTTGCATCGAGAATAGCCTGTGCAGTACGTTCTATGCTTTCTCTTTGCTCTGATGTAGGATTACACCAAGGGAAATTATTATAAATAGCAGGAGAATATCTATAATCACTCTTAATTCTGCCACATACAGTACGAACCCATGCCATATGTACATTTGATTCAAGTATACCGAACATATACAATGTTGCATCTGGTATCATACTATTTGAATCTCCGCAAATAACCTCTTTGTCCATATAGCCTAATGGAATATATCTCCTGTTCTCTGATGAATGGCGTGGCATAATTAAATAATTTGTTTCAGGCTGTCTTATTTGCGTAAATAACATTGGATATTCAGCATCACGCCTAACTGCTTCGGTAGGACTGTTTCTTCTGCACTCAGCTACTTTCTTTAGGCGTTCTGCAACCGAAGGAACGTTTTTATATAAAGCAGGGCTTACACCTTTTAACCATATGCAGTACCGTTTCTTGTTGTTAATAAACTCTGTTGCCCCTACAAACCGCTTTATAAATTGTGATGAAATAGGATATTTATTTATAATATCGTTTTTTTCTTCTTCTGATAACAACAAATAACCGCCATCGGTTGGCTGACTGCCTTTTGTCATTTCTGGAAGTCCTTTAGTTAAACATTTTCCTCTTGCCTGAATAAATATATCATCAGCGCCTATCAGATATCCGTTTATATGCTTAACCTTTGAAAGCGTTCCATTACTATACAGTTGCTTTGGACTATTAATTTTTTTCGCAGTAAATCCAACAATTACGCAGTGAACGTGTGCTTTCAAACTTGCTTCGCTGTCCCAAATAAATGAATGATGTGCAAATTGTATTTCAACACCCTTTTCAAACAAAAACTTCCAAAGTATTCCGACTGATTCACCTTGAATAATTGAATTTGTCGAAACAAAAGCTGTTTTTATGTCAGTGTTAACCATTAAATCAGTAGCTTTATTATACCAAGCACAAACATAGTCCAATTTTCCGTGTTTGGTTAAATCGTAAAACGCTATTTCCATATCACTAATTTGTGATTTGCTTCGCATTTGATGTCCTATAAACGGCGGATTGCCCATAATATAGCTTAGTTTCTCTTTAGGCACAACACTTTCCCAGTCAATGCGGAGGGCGTTTGCTTCTGTGATATTGGCATAGGATTTCAGAGGTAAGAAATCAA
>CAZKHW010000177.1:0-6052 GCA_964552525.1 uncultured Ruminococcus sp.
GCAGCAGGCGCAAATCCGATGATCCTCAAGAAGGGCATCGCCAAGGCAGTGGACACGGCAGTGGACACGATCAAGGGCAATTCCAAGCCGGTAGAGGGCAGTGCAGATATCGCAAGAGTCGGCACGGTTTCCTCTGCTGACGAGACCGTTGGTCAGCTCATTGCAGAGGCAATGGAGAAGGTAACGGCTGACGGCGTAATCACCATCGAGGAGTCCAAGACCGCCGAGACCTATTCCGAGGTCGTTGAGGGCATGCAGTTCGACCGCGGCTATATCTCCCCTTATATGGTAACAGATACCGAGAAGATGGAGGCTGTCTATGATGACGCATTCCTCCTGATCACTGACAAGAAGATCGGCTCGATCCAGGAGATCCTGCCCCTGCTTGAGCAGATGGTGCAGGCTGGCAGAAAGCTGGTCATCATTGCAGAGGACATCGAGGGCGAGGCTCTGACCACCATCATTCTGAACAACCTCAGAGGCACATTCAAGTGTGCTGCTGTCAAGGCACCGGGCTTTGGCGACAGACGCAAGGAGATGCTCAAGGATATCGCGATCCTGACCGGTGCTGAGGTCATCACCGAGGAACTTGGTCTGGAGCTGAAGGATACCCAGATCAGCCAGCTCGGTCGTGCACGTCAGGTTGTGATCCAGAAGGAGAACACCATCATTGTAGACGGTGCAGGCGATGCTGCGGAGATTCAGGCAAGAGTTGCCCAGATCAAGTCCCAGATCGAGGCTGCGACCTCTGATTTCGACCGCGAGAAGCTCCAGGAGCGTCTGGCAAAGCTCTCCGGCGGTGTGGCTGTCATCAAGGTCGGTGCAGCAACGGAGATCGAGATGAAGGAGAAGAAGCTGCGCATCGAGGATGCTCTGGCAGCAACCAAGGCGGCTGTTGAGGAGGGTATCGTTGCAGGCGGCGGTACGGCTCTGATCAACGCGATCCCGGCTGTTGAGAAGCTTGTAAACGAGCTTGACGGCGATGAAAAGACCGGTGCTGCGATCATCCGCACTGCACTGGAGGCACCGCTGCGTCAGATCGCACTGAATGCAGGTCTGGAGGGCAGTGTCATCATCGACAAGATCATCAGCGCAGATAAGGTAGGCTACGGTTTCGATGCTTACAACGAGCAGTATGTTGACATGATCCCGGCTGGTATCGTTGATCCGACCAAGGTGACCAGATCGGCACTCCAGAATGCAGCATCCGTTGCAGCGATGGTACTGACCACCGAGAGCCTGGTAGCAGATATTAAGGAGCCGGAGGCACCTGTTCCTCCGATGCCGGCAGGCGGCATGTATTAATTGCCATCAAGCGATGACATCCAACAGATAGAGAACACTCCCCGGTGCATGGTGCTGGGGAGTGTTTTGTTGGAAATACTGCGGCACGAGGGAAAAGCTAGAGCTAGCGGTTTCCAAAGGCGGCAGCCTTGGGCGGCGGCGGTGCGCAGCACCGCCATTCTCACCCCCTCCCCTCTGGGGAGGGGGCAGGGGATGGGGAGACTCTTGCATGAAACTCGCAATGAAAGCAACAAAATTGATTTGTGTGATAGGATGTGCTGTCATCTTGCACAAAATTTGCAGTTTGAATCCTTGCAAAACGTAGAAATGCAAAGCAAACTATTGAGATAAATGCTAAAATCGGTTATAATAATACTGGCGTAAAATTTATTCCGTAAGGGGGAAACAAGCATGTTCGATAAAACAATGACATTTTCGATGAACGAAGAACGCGAAATTGAACTCAAGCGGACTCTGACAATTATCTACGATGCTCTTGTGCAGAAGGGCTACAATCCGATCAACCAGATCGTCGGTTATATTTTGTCCGAGGATCCGACATACATCACGACGCACAACAATGCAAGAAACCTCATTCGTCATATCGACCGTGACGAGCTTTTGCAGATCCTTGTGCGCTCCTATCTCAAGCACTAATGTGTGACAAACGACATGAAAAGCCTCTCCATCACAAGGAGAGGCTTTGATTTTTTATAATATTTCTGCATATACTGTTCTTGCGGCAGTGCATGCCGCAGAAAAGAGGGATTCCAATGCGAAATCAAATCATCGGCGCACTGCTGGCACTGTCCATGCTGACCGCACTTCCTGTTTCGGCAGGGACTGCCATTGGCTATGGGCAGGGCACGCAGACGGATGCCAATCACGTTCCGCTCGGCGCGCTCGACTTCAACGCACAGTATGGACAATATGGAGCATGCGCCACAACACCGGACACAAGCCGGATCATCCTGACCTTTGACCAGGGGTACGAAAATGGCTACACTGCCGGCATCCTTGACACATTAAAGGAAAAGCATGCGACGGCAATTTTCTTCCTCACCGGCGATTATGCCCAGCGTGAGCCGGAGCTTGTCAGGCGCATGATCGCCGAGGGACACATGCTCGGCAATCATGGCATGACCCATGCCTCACTGCCCAATCTGAACCGTGACGCGCAAATCGAGGAGATCTCCTCGCTGCACGACTACGTGATCGAAAAATACGGCTACACTATGCAGTATTTCCGGTGTCCGTGCGGTGAGTACTCCGCCGAGGCACTCGAAACGGCACAGTCACTTGGCTACAAAACGCTGTTCTGGAGCGGTGCGCATGTGGACTGGCTCACAAACGAGCAGCCCGATCCGGCTGCCGCGCTGGACAAGCTCACAGCACAGGCGCACGGCGGTGAGATCCTGCTCCTGCACTCTGTTTCTTCGACAAATGCCCAGATCCTCGGCGATCTGATCGATTCGTTCCGCGAGATGGGATATACAGTCTAGCCGCCAAACAAAAAAGCCCGGATACCGCGTTTACAGCGGCATTCGGGCTTTTTGACAGAGCCTGCCGGCACTTAGGAATCATAAAGAAATAACTTGCATGTTTCTGCTTGTCTGATTTGTCCTGTGCTGCGTTGCACGCCCTTGCAATACGACAGTATTCCTGCGGTCGTGCGCCTTGCACAGAACAAATCATCCTGCGCATAAACACGCAACGTATTCCCTTATGATTCCTTACCTCAGGCAGATATAGACAACATAGGCTGCATACAGAGCCACCATCACGCCGCCCTGCCAGCGTACCAGACGCTTTTTCGCCCAGCAGAATGCCCACACCAGTACCGAAAATCCGATCAGAACTGCCAGATCTATTGCATTTTCGGCGGTAAAGCTCATCGGGGAGATCGTTCCGGAAATACCGAGTACCATCAGAATGTTGAACAGATTCGAGCCAATGACATTGCCGAGTGCCATGTCCACCTCTTTCTTTTTGGCAGCAACGACAGAGGTTACAAGCTCCGGCAGACTCGTTCCGAATGCCACGATCGTCAGACCGATCAGCGTGTCCGACATTCCAAACGTTGCGGCGATCTTCGATGCCGAATCTACAACCAGATTGCCGCCGAAAATGATCGCTGCCGCGCCGCCAAGGATGCATAGAATGCATGCCCAGATGGGGAGGATCTTCTGTTCCGCTGCATCCTCGGAGACATCAGCATCTGCCGAGGTCTTTCTCGCTTTTAAAGCCGACAGCACCATCCAGACGATGAATGCTGCAAAGCAGACAACCAATACCGCACCTTCGGGACGACCGACCAGCATTCCTGTCATGCCAAAGATCAGGAGCAGCACCGCCGCACCTACGGACATGGGATATTCCTTAAGGAGGGTGGATTTTTGCACCGTCAGAGGACAGAACAGCGCACAGACACCGCACACGATCATCAGGTTGAACGTGTTTGAGCCGACCGCATTGGAGATGGCAAGCTCGTTTTTCTGTGCAAGCGCGGCGCTCACCGAGACAGAAGTCTCCGGAAGGGATGTGCCCATTGCCACGATCGTCAGACCGATGATGAGCGAGGGGACTTTCAGCATTCTTGCTACGCTCGAAGAGCCGTCAACGAAGAAGTCCGCGCCCTTGACGAGCAGGACAAAGCCGACGATCAGGAGGAAAAATTGTAACAGCAGTTCCATCATATCCTCACTTTCTCAGTGCATCGATCAGGAATGCAATGGCAGTCTCGAACTTGACACCGTACCAGTGACTGTCATCACCGAGGGTGTTTTCGATACAGAGAACGGTATAATCCGCTGCGAGCTTTGCAGCCTCAAACGCTGTAAAGCCCTGCAAATACGCCCCCACAAAGGCGGAGGCATACACATCACCCGTGCCGTGGCAGACGCGTTCGATGCGCTTGTGTTCGTAGTAGCGCATCTTACCGTGTTCAGAGACGATCACGCCGGTGGTCTCTCGATGGTAGGTCACGCCTGTGAGAATGACCGTTCCTGCACCGGATGCATGGAGCTTGTCCACGATTTCGGAGATATACGCCTTGTCGTAGGTCTCGCGGTAGGGGGTGTCGGTCAGGAGACAAGCCTCTGTCAGGTTCGGGAGAATGACATCCGCACCGAAACACAGGGGCTTCATGGCGTTGGCGTACTCGCTGTCGAATGCACCGTACAGCACGCCGTTATCCGCCATAGCCGGATCTACAAAGGTCTTGGCACCGGGCTTGCGCAGTGTGTTGAAAATGTCCTGCACATAGCCGATTTGCTTGATCGAGCCGAGGTAGCCGGTGTACATTGCATCAAAGGCAATGCCCTCACTCTGCCAGTGCGCCGCAATGCCGGGCATATCGTCCGTGAGGTCGCGCACCGTAAAGCCCTTGAAGCCTGCGGTGTGGGTGGACAGGACTGCCGACGGCAGGATGCAGGTCTCTGCACCAGTTGCGGACAGGATCGGAAGTGCCGCGGTCAGGGAGCATTGTCCGACGCAGGAAATATCCTGTATTGTCAGAACCTTGGGATAATTCATAGTTCTTACCTCCAAATCAATAGAAAGCCGCTTATCTGCAATGCGGTTCGTGTACCATTATAGCACATTGGATGCCATAAGTCAAGAATGGCGCATCGTTTTTTCAAAAAGCGGTTTCCAAAGGCGGCGCGGTGACCGCGCTTGCGAGTTAGCGAGGACGACAGCTCGGATTCTGGTGTCCGCAATGTCCTTTGCCTGCGGCAAGAGGGCAAAGCTGGCGCGAAGCGCACAGCCAGCGGTTTCCAAAGGCGACAGCCTTGGGCGGCGGCGGTGCGCAGCACCGCCACTCACACCCCCTCCCCTCTGGGGAGGGGGCAGGGGGTGGGGCATCTCTTGCATGGAATTTACAATACAAGTCAACAAACTCGATTTTCGTGTATCTTGTCAGAAAATGATTGACTTTTCGGGGGGGTTATGGTATAATAGAGTTAATTTCGGAATGACCGAGAGATTTTTTGAGACGGCAGCCGCCGGAGCTTGCGATGCGGTGCTGTCTTTATGATGTTTGCCCGGAATGCGGGCTGATCTGAAAGGAGATACACTATGGGATTGTTACAGACTTTTACCGGCGCACTCAGCAACACGCTGGCAAATCAGTGGCTGGAGTTCTTCTACTGTGATTCGATGCCGTCAAATGTTCTGATGACAAAGGGACAGCACAGGGTTGGCGCAAAGTCCTCCAACACCAAGGGTGAGGAGAATATCATCAGCAACGGCAGTAAGATCATCGTCAACGAGGGACAGTGCATGATCATTGTTGATGACGGCAGAGTGGTCGAGATCTGCGCAGAGCCTGGCGGATACACTTTTGATACGTCCGAAAGCCCGTCGATCTTTGCCGGAAGCCTTGGACAGGAACTCGTAAAGTCGTTCAAGGAAATGATGGGCGGATTCAAGTACGGCGGTCAGACTGGACGCGACCAGAGAGTGTACTACTTCAACATCAAGGAAATGATGGACAATAAGTTCGGTACACAGAATCCTGTTCCGTTCCGTGTGACCTATCCGGAGCTGGGACGCAGCTTTACCGCAGGTCTTCGCTGCAACGGTATCTATTCCTACCGTATGGTTGATCCGATGGCATTCTTTGCAAACGTTGCCGGCAACGAGAGAGGCATCTTTACCATTGACAGGATCGCAGGTCAGCTCAAGGCGGAGTTCCTGGATGCCCTCCAGCCGGCATTCGCAGAGATCTCCAATCTGGGCATCCGCTATGACCAGATCGCGCTGCACA
>CAZKHW010000178.1:0-6038 GCA_964552525.1 uncultured Ruminococcus sp.
TTATTATACTCCAAAGTTCATGTGTTTGGAAGTCGGGGAGTTATTTTACGCTTACGATTAGCCCCCCAGAAACTGGAGAAGTGCCTGATTCCGCAGGATATTTCGCGTATGAAAAAGTGACTCGACCGCAGACATGTCCCTAATCAATTAAGAGCCATGGTTGCCAATATATTGAGTGCGGAATCAAAACCCTGTCATTTCAAACAAATAACGCACACAAATAAATTATAGTTTGTTTATTTCGCAAGAAGCGTTTAGAGTCTGTTTACATAAGACTTTACAAAAACGGAAAAATGAAGTAAAATATAAGTATGAAATGAACAAGAAAGCAATACTTGAAAATAGAGCATGTTAAGTTCTATTACAGATGAGGTAAAGAATAAAGATGTAATTCTGAGATACCTGAAGAAATTTGATGATTGTGCTTTTACTAGTCAGCCTGTTTATGATGTTGGAACAGGAGAAATGGTATCTGATGCGGATAATGGCAAAACAGATGGAGTGTATACATGGTATCATAGCGAGATTTACTATTTTGAAAAATATAACATTAAGCTAAAGAGTGATTTTATTCAATATTTGGAAACGCATGGCTTATTATGATCTAAACATCATAAGGTAATCATTTGTGCTATTTTCGATGTAAGGTGATTCATGTTCAAATGGCTGGAGTCGTTCCATGTCAGTGCTGTCTAAACTATTACAATAGGAGGACCTGAAATGCGTAAGGATAATTCAACATATCAATTTCTGGTATTCATCTTTCTGGGCGTGGTGTTCCCGTTTATTATGCTAAGTGCCATACAGAAAGGAACCGAAAAAACGGATAACTACATCCAGAATGGTAGGCTGACAGAATGCACCATTGTGTCTGTTCAGCGAGTCGCAAGGGCAAGTGACATTCGCGTGGAATATATCGATACGTCTGGAAAGACTGTCACAGCGCGAGCCATTCTGAACCGCTCCTCATATTCCGTCGGAGTTGGTGACAAGATCTCCGCCTATGTGCTTCCCAGCGCTCCGGACGAGGTGCTTGTACCGGCAGGAAACGAATTGAAGCTGTTTTCCTATGCCGTCATTGCTTTGTTCACCCTCGCGGGCTGGATCATTCCGATCTATCATCTCGTGCAAAAGATAAAGATGCGGAGATCCGACTATTATTGAACAGAAAGGCGCCATATTTATGCTAGAATATAATCCCGGAGGAGCCGTTTTGTCATCTGAAAAATTCTATCAGGTGCGTGATGACATTCTCCATCTGAAAGGACTGCAAAAAATGTATTATACCCGCCAGTATGAGCGAATCCGGCAGCATCTTCTGCGCGGCGACACCCAGCCTGCGCTTGTTATCTCTCTGGAACCTGTTGTGATCTCCGCATATTCCGATGAGCTGGATGCAGTACTGCTGCTTCGCTTTCCGGATACTCTGCTGGACTACTATCGTCTGACACCCGGTATGCGGCTTGTGACCTCCAATACATATGATTATGGTTTCGTCACCCCGAAAGACATCAAAGAAGGAGCTGGTTCCAGCAATCGCTATGCCAATGTCTATCCGCTTGTACAGTTCTTTCTGTGTGAGAATGAAGCAGAGTCGCTGCGGAAAACCGACCTTTTTAGTGAGACTACATGGCAGTATGTGCAGGGTCTGACAGACCTGCGCCTTTCAGACAATCCACGGATGCGGGACGGCTTTTCGGCAATCATCAAATTTGATTGGAGGCATTAATGTACCATGCAGAAGGTATCGGAAAAGCTGATCTATCAGCAGCTTCAGAGCAGCAATTGCTCCTATCTGACTGCCGAACTGATCGCAGGAGGAATCGTTGGATTTTGTGCGATTTTCTGCACCACACAGCTCGGACTTATGCATCTGTTTTCGCTGATCGGCATGGCTGCATTGCTGTTTTGCGTCTTTTTGATCGGGCGCTCTTTGCTCCGGCTTGCGAAAATGCGGCAACATCCCGTTTTTGAACGCTATGGTGCTGCTCCGCTGCTTGCTGCAATGATCAATGAAGGTTTGGAACATCCACTGTACCTGACACGTCACGCTAAACCGTTTGGGACGCTCATCACCGAGCGTTTCATTGTTTCCGGAATGGAGCTGTTCAGCTATATGGAGTTCAGAGATATTCAGGTGATTCAAGTAACCAATTTTCCCAATATCCATATGTATTCTGTGGGTGATCCTGTCAGTTTTGCTGCATCCGCTGGGCTGAATATTGCTGCTGACCGTTATGTGGAAACTCACGGTGGAAATTCAGACTATCTCATATTAGAGGATGCCGCCGGTATGAAGCGCATGTATGCCATCTATCATGGTGATATGGAACGTGTCCTGCACCTGTTGAGGGAAGCTGCACCGCATATCAAAATCATTGCTGGCAATCCGATGTGAAGGATGGTTCTTGTAATAGGAAACCCAGAATCTTGCAATATCATAAAAATAGCGCTGGATACATCTGTCCAGCGTCATTTTTATATCAACAGCTATACCCGATTTGTCAAAAAATTTCGTAGTAATACCAAACCTCTTAATTCCGATAGACAATGTCTGTTGGGATTTGACTGCCGCAGGCAGCGTAGGGGATGGTATGTCTTGTACATACTGTATTCCATGATGTATATCTGAATTTATGAAGCTTTGAGCGGTTGTTTGCGATTAAGTAGTAGTTGCAAAGATGTTCGCTTTGGCGAATCTGTATCTGGCTGATAGAATTTCTCTGTCAGTCTGATTCCGTGCGCCCTGTAAACATATAATTGAACATTACTATATGCACTCAGCTTTCTGCTGAGTGCTTTTCATATTTTGTTTGCTTGGTAGTGATATATGCGGTCTTGATCTAATATTTTTTCATATCAAATTTTAAGTGTTAATTAATTCCGGCTTCACAGCAATACGATAAATCTGTTCAATATCGCTGCTCGATAATTTCACAAATCCGCCTGTTTTTCCGTCCCTGATGCCGAACTTTTCGACAAGCAGCGGAATATCCTCTTCTCTTGCACCAAGCTCAGCAAAAGTCAGCGGCATACCAATGCTTTTCAGAAAACTGCGGAATCGCATAATTCCCTCTCTTGCTGTATTTTCAGGTTGCTCAAAATCCATCTGACAGCCCCATACACGAACCGCAGCCTGTGCAAACCGCAAGATATTATGCTTGTATACAAACTCCATCCACGCAGGCATAATGACTGCAAGTCCTGCTCCGTGTGCACAGTCATAGAGTGCGGACAGCTCATGCTCGATTCCGTGACTGTTCCAGTCCTGTTCTCTGCCTACCCCGACAATATTCGTGTGTGCGACTGTTCCTGCCCACATAATATTTGATCTTGCCTCGTAATTTGTGGGATCAGCGATGACACGGGGCGTTTCTTTAATCACTGTCAGCAGCACCGCTTCACAAAGTCGGTCAGTGATCTCGACCTCCGTAGTATTGGTAAAATATCGTTCAAACACATGAGCCATAATATCAGTCGCTCCACAGGCAGTTTGATATGCAGGCAATGTACAGGTCAACTCCGGATTCATGATGGAGAATTTCGGACGAATAAGATCAGAGCCTGCTCCACGTTTCAGTCCTCCTTCCACCTTGGTGATGACGGAATCCCCTGAGCCTTCGCTTCCGGCTGCGGCAATGGTCAGAATAGTTGCGACTGGCAAAGCTGTCTGCGGATTTTTGTCGCAATAAAAGTCCCAGAAATCCCCCTCATAAGGAACGCCCATAGCGATTGCCTTAGCGGAGTCAATGACAGAACCTCCTCCGACTGCGAGGATAAAGTCAACTTTCTTCTGACGGCAGAGCTCTATTCCCTTATAAACAAGCGTATCTATCGGATTCGGCTGTACACCGCCAAGCTCTGTGTACGTGATATGTTCCTCATCCAGCGAACGCTTCACCCTTTCAAGCAGACCGCTGCGGACGGCTGAACCGCCGCCGTAGTGCAGCAGTACATTTGTACCGCCGTGCTTTTTGACGTAATATCCGGCTTTGTTTTCCGTGCCCTTACCAAATACGAATTCAGTGGGGCTGTAAAATTGAAAATTATTCATGTGTAAGTTCCTCCCTGATTTTTTCAAATTTTTCAATAACCTTGTCACACCAGCGGTCAAATTCAGCATCTTCACGCTGTAATTCAGGACGAGATAAAATATGCTGTATTGCAGAACGAATGCCCTGATCTGCATGGACTGTCGCCGTGAAATCAGGCACTGCACGTTTCAGCTTGCTGTTATCGAATATAACGGAATTTGCCTTATCCCCGATCAAGCTGCCTGTCAAGTCATAATCGCTGACGGACGCAAGGAAATCCGACGGAATGTGCACCGATTTCAGCTCCACGTCTTTATCAATAGATCTATCGGTACAGAATTTGTAATTTCCAGACTGTCGGATGTTACCGCGCATTCGTAAGCAAGAATTTTTACTCCTTTTTCAGCCGCATATCTCAGAGTATCGCCAAATTCTCTATGTGTCGCGTCATTTGGAGCAAACAGCTTCATTCCGGACATCTGGATCACAAACAGCACATAACTGTGATAACCATTTTCCATTGCCCTGACAAGCTCAGCGAGATGCTTTACTCCTCTCGCGGTAGGCGCATCCGGAAACAATGCAATTGTGTCACTTTCAAGTGTAACACCCTTGACCTCCACAAAACCTTTTTTACCGTTTTTGTCCTCGATATAAAAATCAAAACGTGAATCACCATATACTTTTTCAGGACGAATTATCGTCGGTTCCGACATACCAGGTAATTTTATACTGCCGTTTTCCAAAGCCTCTCTTGCAACTTTATTTGGTGCTTGGGAGTCCATATTTATCAATAAATCGCCTTTTCTGACTGCGATCAGATCGTATAACAGCTTTCGTTTTCCCTGTCGGTAACTGAAATCTTCCAGATAAACAACCGAATCAGGAACGAGCAATTCACGACATCGTCCTGTATTTTTAACGTGGACGGAAACTTCTTCGCCATTTAAAAGAACCTGTGCAACAAAACGGTTCGGACGTGATAGAAATTTGGCAGTAACTATTTTTTCATACTTCAAGATTCAAATACTCCGTCAGTGCTTTTTTCAGGAATTCATATCGTAAGCGTTTTTCCTCTTTTGCAAAATGAACTTCTCGGAACTGCTCAGGATTATTTTCATATACAAGCTTTTCATCGCCAAACTGCTCACTGGTGAGGTCAAAAACACAGTTGCCGATTACGTTATAGCAATGATAATTACCGCCGTCGCGAAGTATTCCATAAACCTTTCCGCCGAAAATATCCTGTGCAAGAAAGGCTGTTATGGAGCATTGTCCCAATGTTTTATTGTCGATAGTCCATCTGTCTCTCATCCTCGGTGCACAGGTTTCCGCACACCATATTTCTGACAGAGCATCGTACAGCTCTCCCGGAGAATGAATTGCCTGATAAGTATTGTTGACCGGTTTGACTGCTGCTGTTTCCCAGCCATAAAATTTGTATTCCATATAGCCCTCCTAAATTATAATTCCACTGAAATGGTCGATCTCATTAAGCATACAATGGAAGTATCGACGTTATTGCAGATACCTACAGCAACACAGCCAACGCTTTCGCTGCGGATTTTTGTTCTTTTTCGGTTAAGGTGTTCACGCTCCTTGAATTGAGATAGTGCTTATTTTCATTATAGCATATCTGATGCTTGTTTTCAAGTCTCGTACAGTAAAATTGTAGGCTTCCTGGAGGAATATCATATTTACAGCTGCCAAAGCCTCGCGGCGTGCTGGTGCTGTATGCTATAATTTAACGAGTGCCGACTATTGCTTTTTCTGCCGCATTATGGTACAATTATAATAGACAGGTGTAACTATTTATCGGATACTCAAAGAAAAGCAATGCCATATCGCTTTTTCTGTATGTCAAGGTAAAAAATATGAGCTGAATAGTCCTGTTAAGTCACTTGCTTGTTGATTGTCCTAAAAAGTAACCACAATAGAAATTGAGCTTAAGAGCCTGTTCAGCATCTCCCCGCGCACGTCTTTTCGGCAAATTTTGCCGATTGC
>CAZKHW010000179.1:0-6037 GCA_964552525.1 uncultured Ruminococcus sp.
GCAATGTGGTCGGCGCGGTGTTCTTTGTGATGGTGCTGCTGGCAGCACTCACAAGCTCCATGTCGGTGTTGGAGGCGGTCGTAGCAAGCATGATCGACACCTTTGGCTGGAGCCGCCGCAGAGCCGTGATCGTGGAGAGCATCATCGCGCTTGTGATCGGCATTGTCATTTGTCTGGGCTATAATGCGTTCTATTTCGAGCTGTCGCTGCCCAACGGCACAACGGCACAGATCCTCGATATCATGGACTATGTGAGCAACAACATCCTGATGCCGGTGGTTGCCATTGGCACATGCATCCTCGTTGGATGGCTGGTGGGACCTGACACGGTCATCGGCGAGGCAACCAAGAATGGCGAAACATTCCGGCGCAAGGGCATGTACATTCTCATGATCCGCTACATCGCCCCGGTGCTGCTGCTGTTCCTGCTGCTGGGTGCATTCGGCGTGTTCGATCGGATCATGGGATGAGGACATCCGCATTTTTCAGGGGACTGACACAGGGTATCCCCATTTGTCTGGGATACCTGTCCGTTTCCTTCGGATTTGGCATTATGGCGAACAGGGTGGGGCTTTCCGTGTCGGAGGCATCACTCATTTCGCTGACCAACCTGACCTCTGCCGGACAGGCAGCCGGCGTGGAGGTCATTGCCGCAAACGGTACACTTCTGGAGATGGCACTGGTGCAGCTCACCATCAACATCCGCTACGCGCTCATGGCGCTGTCCCTCTCGCAAAAGCTCGATGACCGCTTCACACTCCCCCACCGTCTGCTGGCAGCCTACGGCATTACAGATGAGATCTTCGGCGTTTGCGCGGCACAGCCGGGCAAGCTTCGTTCGTCATTCATGTACGGAATCACCTGCATTTCCACGATTGGCTGGGTGCTCGGGACTTTTCTGGGAGCCTCTGCCGGGGAGCTGCTCCCCCCCTCCCTTACCGCCGCGCTGGGAATCGTGCTGTACGGCATGTTCATCGCCATCATTGTGCCGCCGTCCCGGAAATCCAAAAGCATCCTGTGTGTTGTCCTGATTGCCGCGGCATTGAGTATCGTGTGCCGCTATCTGCTCCCGATGATCTCCTCGGGCTTTTCGGTCATCCTGTGTGCGGTGGCGGCATCGCTCGCAGGTGCGCTGTTCTTTCCGCGAAAGGAGGACGAATCTCCGTGAGCATTGCCATTTACATTGCTGTTATGGCTGGCGTGACCTATCTGATCCGCGTCATTCCCTTTGCGTTCTTTCGCAAGCGGATCACTTCGCAGTTTCTGCGCAGCTTTCTCTACTATATCCCCTACGCTGTCCTGAGTGCTATGACCTTTCCGGCGATCTTCTACAGCACCGGAAATTTTCTGACCGCTGCGGTCGGCACAGTCACGGCACTGGTGTTAGCATTCTTCGAGCTGCCGCTGATCGTAGTCGCACTTGCGGCATCCCTTGCCGCATGGCTGGCAGGACTTTTTCCGCTGTAAAACAAAGCATCTCCCGGAATTTCACAAAATTCCGGGAGATGCTTTTTATTCCGCGCCCCATATAGGGGAAACAGATTTACTTATTCGCCTTCTTGGCAGCGATCTCAGCCAGTGCCTCCTTACGGGAGAGGTTGATTCTGCCCTGCTTGTCAATCTCAGTCACCTTAACAACGACCTCATCACCGATCTGGACAACATCCTCCACGCGCTCTACGCGGCGGTTGTCGAGCTGGGAGATGTGTACCAGTCCATCCTTGCCGGGTGCGATCTCTACAAATGCGCCGAAATTCATCAGACGAACGACCTTGCCCTTGTAGATCGCGCCGACCTCTGGGTCATGTGCAATGGTCTCCACGATCTGGATTGCCTTGCGCGTGTTCTCCATATCAAGACCGCTGACAAATACATTGCCCTCCTCGTTGATATCGATCTTGACATCGCACTCTGCGCAAATCTTCTGGATGACCTTGCCGCCCGAACCGATGACATCGCGGATCTTGTCAACCGGAACCTTGGTCTGGAGCATTTTCGGAGCGTAGGTACCAACCTCGGTACGCGGAGACGCAATTGCCTTAAGCATGATCTCATCGAGAATATAATGACGCGCCTTCTTGGTCTTTTCAAATGCCTGCTCAATGATCGCCGGAGTCAGACCGTCTACCTTGATATCCACCTGGATGGCAGTGATACCCTTATGCGTACCGCCGACCTTGAAGTCCATATCGCCGTAGAAGTCCTCAAGCCCCTGAATGTCCACCATTGTCATGAAGTCATCCGAATCCGGGAAAGTAATCAGACCGCAGGAAATTCCTGCAACCGGTGCCTTGATCGGAACGCCTGCATCCATCAGTGCAAGTGTAGAGCCGCAGATCGAGCCTTGGGAGGTCGAACCGTTAGAGGAGAGTACCTCGGACACCAGACGCATCGCATACGGGAACTCCTCGACACTCGGCAGAACCGGAACAAGAGCCTTTTCTGCCAGCGCACCGTGACCGATCTCACGTCTGCCCGGACCTCTGGAGGGCTTGGTCTCGCCGACCGAGTAGGACGGGAAGTTGTACTGATGCATGTAACGCTTGCTGGTCTCCTCGTCAAGACCGTCAATCTTCTGGGAATCTGAGATCGGACCGAGCGTTGCAATGGTCATGACCTGTGTCTGACCGCGCGTGAACATGCCCGAGCCGTGAACGCGCGGAACCATGCCAACCTCTGCGGCAAGCGGACGGATCTCGTCAATACCTCTGCCGTCAACGCGCTTGCCGTTGTACAGCCAGTTACGGACGATCTTCTTCTGGAGCTTGTACAGGCACTCGTCCAGCTTTGCTGCGCTGTTGTCACCGTACTGCTCGTCAAACGCTGCGTGAACCTCATCAATGATGGGCTTGAGACGCGCGTCACGTACATTCTTATCGTTGGTATCGAGTGCTGCCATGACCTTCTCGCCCACAAGTGCCTCTACGGCATCGAACATGTCGTGCGGAATCTCCTGAGACTCGAATGTGAACTTCGGTTTACCAATCTCCTTCTGGATGTCGGAGATGAATGCCACCATCTTCTTGATCTCCTCGTGACCGGTGAGGATCGCATCGAGCATGGTCTTTTCATCCACCTCATTTGCGCCTGCCTCGATCATGACGATCTTGTTGGCAGAGCCTGCCACGGTTAGGTTGAGGTCGTTGTGCGCTCTCTGCTCACGGGTCGGATTCAGGACGATCTGTCCATCCACCAGACCTACGCTGATGCCGGCAATCGGTCCGTTCCACGGAATATCCGAAATGGAGATGGCAATCGAGGTCGCCACCATGCCTGCAATCTCCGGAGAGCAATCCGGATCTACGGACAGCACGGTCATAACAACCGCAACGTCATTTCGCATGTCCTTGGGGAACAGCGGACGAATCGGACGGTCAACCATACGAGAGGTCAGGATCGCCTTCTCAGACGGCTTGCCCTCACGCTTGGTGAAAGAACCGGGAATGCGGCCAACGGAGTAGAGTCTCTCCTCATAATCTACCGACAGCGGAAAGAAATCAATGCCGTCACGGGGCTTGGCACTGGCGGTTACGTTTGCCATGACAGTGGTCTCGCCGTAACGCACCCAGCACGAGCCGTTGGAAAGCTCGCAGGTCTTGCCGGTCTCAACGATCAGCGGTCTGCCTGCATAGGTCGTCTCAAACTTTCTGTAATTCTCAAACATAGTGTCCTCCTTGTGTCAGCACACGCCATGCATGGTGACCCTGCGCCCTGCCTTGCAACGGCATCCGCGCACAACAGAGGTAAGAACTTAGAAGCAAACAGCAAACAGCGTTCTGCTCCTTGCTTCTAACCTCTTACCTTCTGGAAATGTGTCACGCCAGCGGAGCTGACATTCTCATTTTTTACGCACAATCAGGGCAGACGGATCTCTCCGCTGCCCTGGCGTGACTTACTTACGGATACCCAGCTTAGCGATCGTCGCACGGTATCTTTCGATGTCCTTCTTCTTCAGGTAAGCCAGCAGATTTCTTCTGCGGCCGATCATCTTCAGCATACCTCTTCTGGAGTGATGATCCTTCTTGTGTACCTTCAGGTGCTCAGTCAGATCATTGATACGACGGGTCAGAATCGCGATCTGCACCTCCGGAGAACCTGTATCGGTCTCGTGAGTACGATTGTTCTCGATAACAGCCGTCTTTTCTTCCTTACGCAGCATTGTGTTTCACCTCTTTAGATTTTATTCTCCGCAACATAGAAAAGGGTAGATGAACTCCCTGTACGGGCTTAGTCCCTGATCCAAGTACACGGAACGTATATATTATACCACACTTTCTCTGATTTGTAAAGTGTTTTTCCAAAATTTTTGAAAATTATTTTGCACACCACGGGAGTCAGGAGACGATCCTCCCCTTTTTCCCCTTCTTTTTCGGCTCAATGGGAGCCTCCTTGCCGCCTTGATCTTCGAACAGGTTCTCGCCGGAGGTATCAGCAAATTTCATCTCCGGCGACAATTCTCCGCGCTGTGCGTAGTAGGGATTGATGACATACTGCTGGATGACTGGATAGCAGTTAAATACGATCAAAAATCCCACGAATGCGGTCGGCACAAACAGCCAGACGAAGATCATCACCAATGGATAATACAGCGTCAGCAAGCCAAAAATGCCCATGACAACCGCAGCAAGCAGAAGTGTGATGAGATTCTTTTTGAGTGCGATGATGCTCAGTGCAAGCGAATTTTTCAGCATATTCTTGAAAGAAAGCTCGGTCGAAACGATCATCAGATAACCGTAAAAGCTCATCATCAGGACAGCAATGGAGATGCTCAGCGTCAGCACGAGCATCACGTAGTAAAAGCCCTGTCCGCCGCCGTCAATGCGCAGCTCCTCGATGATGCGCGGATAGACGTACAGTCCGCTTGCCGCCGATGCGCCCACAAGCAGATCGATCAGACCAAGCGGCAGTGCCTGCTTAAAGCTGGATCGGAAGGTTTTGACATACGTATCAAACAGAAAGCACGGCTTTTCCAGCACAAAGTACCGGAGAATCTTGGTGACCGCCGCTAGGCTCGGTCCGAAAATCGCGGCGAACACCACGAGCATCACGCCTGCCAGTGCAAGCGAGAGCGAGGTATGATCCTGCGCTAGGTACACGATGGATGCACCTGCAAGGAGCAGTGGGATCAGGCTCAGGCACATAAGCATGTTGACCTCGATGAGCCGGAAGAATTTTCGCCCCAGCAGCTCCCAGAACCGGAAGAATGGCTTCTTCTGGGTCGTTTCCTTGGCAATGCCGGAACCGGCACTGTCATATTTCCCGAATAATGGCAAGTTTCATCGTCCTTTCTAGTTGTTCAGTCTCCTCAGACAAGCCGGGTATACCATCCCCATCCAGAATCCCTGCATGAGCGCAAGCAGCAGCATCCCCACCGCCAGCACCGCAAATCGCAGGACATAGGTGCGCAGCTTCGTCTCCCCTGCCCTGCCGGAGCTGCGGCGTTTCTGCCGGCGCAATGTACGCATGCTTTCACGTGCAGCAAGCAGAAACAGCACGGTCTGCATAAGGGCAAACGGCATGACAAACAGCACCGCCGTCACAAGCCCGGTGAGGACTTGTCCGAGATAGAGAAACGCCAGCTTTTCCCCCAGCGTCAGCCCGTGCAGAAACACCAGGAGCTGTGCAAAAAAGGCGGACATCCGAGAGCACCCTGCTGCCGCGAACAGTATCAGCCAGAACAGAGAATGCAGTAAGATCCCTGCAGTTACCGCCGGGAATTCTCCGCTGAGCACCCCCAGTCCATGGACGAGAAAGGCGTTATCCCAGATGCCAGCCGATGGGTGCAGGACATAGAGAACACTCCCGGCAATCTCTCCTGCGGTCAGTGCTGTGAGGAGACATCCGAGCATGACGTTCGGTTTCATGAGCATCACTCCTTTACGGGAGTGTATGTCCCACTTCGCTCAGATATGCCCTGTTACTTGGAAAGCTCGTAGGCACGTCTGGTGCATGCCTTGCAGGCGTTCTCCACGGTCTGCGCAAGCTCGCCCTTGTGCAGCTCGTCAAGACCTGCCAGTGTCGTGCCGCCCGGAGAGCT
>CAZKHW010000180.1:0-6010 GCA_964552525.1 uncultured Ruminococcus sp.
AGCATCGGGACGCATGTCCTCAAACACCGCGTCGATCTGCTGTGCCAAAAATTCAGGAGTCACTTCCTGAATCCCTCTTACGCCGGTCGTATTCTGCGCTGTCAGTGCAGTGATCACACTCATGGCGTAAACACCATTCATAGTCATCGTTTTGATATCTGCTTGAATACCGGCGCCTCCGCAGGAATCACTGCCTGCAATCGATAATGCTGTTCTCATCGTTCTTTGGCTCCTTATTATTGGATTGCATTATTTTTATTGAGCAGCAGAGAGTGATGCTCCCGGTCTGCCGCTTGCATCTTTCGGTGTCATCAAAATCGAAAATTGCGCCTTTCAGCACAAACCAAGTTCCTTTGCCCTTGCTTTCAGGTCGATTGCCGCCTGTTTTGGAGCATCTGCTTTCATAATGGCAGATACAACGCAGATACCTGCAATCGGGATTCCCGCAAGAATATCAATGTTATTCTTATTGAGCCCTCCGATGGCATTGGCAGGAATGGGAACAGCATTGCAAATATCTCTCAGCGTATCGGTAGATGTAAGTACGGTTTTCACCTTTGTGGCAGTAGGATAGATCGCGCCTACACCGAGATAATCCGCACCTTGGCTATAGGCTTCTTTCGCCCACGGAACAGTCTTAGCCGTTGCGCCGACTATTTTACGATCCCCCATCAGTCTGCGGGCTGTGGCAACAGGCATATCGGATGCCCCCACATGAACGCCCTCGGCGTCAATGGCAAGTGCCACATCTACACGATCATCGATCACCAGCGGCACATCGTAACGCTTTGCGATAGCGTGAACCTTTATTGCCAAGTCGATATATTCACGGGTACTTTTTTCCTTTTCGCGAAGCTGAAGAAGTGTTGTACCGCCTTGCAGTGCCTGTTCTACACGGTACAGGAATTCTTCCTCGCTATAGTTCGTACTGTCCGTTATAAAGTATGAACTCGGATCAAACTTTTTCATGATAATTCCCTCACACATACAGGTAGTCATTCAAAACCGGTTGCAGCCCTTCATTTGCAATGTCCTGATACATCTTGTCAAGACTGCGGTTATCATCGATCTCAAACTGTTCATCTCCCTGAACTTCACCTGATTCTTTGCCCGTGTATTTGCTTTCGTGGTCGCCGATTCCTGTGGACACACCTGCCGATACCTTGGTTGCAGCAATTTTCACAATGCCGTTCCTGAATTCTGCGCTCTCACGGGAGGATACCGTGATACCGACATAAGGCAGGAAGATACGGTATGCGCAAAGCACCTGACAAAGCTGTTTTTCATGAACATCCCGAGGATTGATCTTATCGTTGTTAATGATCGGTCTGAGTCTCGGGCATGACAGTGACATCTCGGCGTGAGGATACTTTCTCTGCAGGTAGTAAACGTGCAAGGCACTTGCCAGTGCATCCTTACGAAAATCAGACAGTCCGAGCAGTGCCGAAAAAGCTACACCGCGCATACCGCCCATCAGCGCACGTTCCTGTGCGTCAAAGCGGTAAGGCCATACGCGTTTGTGTCCAAGCAGGTGCAGCGTCTCATATGTTTCGGTATCATAGGTTTCCTGAAAAACCGTCACATAGTCCGCACCGCATTCGTGGAGATACTTGTATTCATCGGTATTGACAGGATAGATCTCAAGACCGACCATGCGGAAATACGTTCTCGCCAGCTTACAGGCTTCACCGATGTATTCCACATTGCTCTGCGCACGGCTCTCACCTGTGAGAATGAGGATCTCTTCCATACCGCTGTCAGCAATAACCCTCATCTCTTTTTCGATCTGTTCCATGGAAAGCTTCATGCGGTTAATATGGTTATAGCAGTTAAAACCACAGTAAACGCAGTAATTTTCACAGTAGTTGGCTATGTACAAGGGCGTAAAGAGGTACACTGTGTTACCGAAATGCTTGCTTGTTTCAAGCCTTGCCCTCTGCGCCATCTGTTCAAGGAACGGCTCTGCCGCAGGAGAAAGGAGCGCCTTAAAGTCCTCGATAGAGCAGGTTTCATGTTCTAAAGCCGCCTTTACATCGGATGCGGTATATTTTGAATCATCGTAGGAGTTCATCTGCTCCATAACACTTGCGCACACATCCGATTCAATGATCTCCATCCCCGGAAGATACTCCATATGGTTCTTTCGGGAGGACGGATCTGTTTCTAGGCGATGTTTCTTTGCAAGGGCTTCGGGAGATAAATACTCCGAATCTACAAAAAATTGATTTTCCATACAGTTACCCCTTAATCACGAAGGAATCCGGTCAGAGGATCGGAAGCCGATGCGCCGCGGGTAAGAACTCTTCCAAGACCTGCAAGGTATGCCTTGCGACCTGCTTCAATAGCACTCCTGAAGGCAGAAGCCATCATAGGAAGATCGCCTGCGGTAGCGAGTGCAGTATTTGCCATAACAGCGGCAGCGCCCATCTCCATTGCTTCACAAGCCTGTGAAGGTCTGCCGATACCAGCGTCTACGATAATGGGCAGATCAATTTCATCAATCAGAATTTGAATAAACTCACGGGTTGCAAGTCCTTTGTTAGAACCAATAGGAGCTGCAAGCGGCATCACACTTGCTGCACCTGCATTCACAAGATCTCTTGCAGCATTGAGATCAGGATACATATAAGGCATGACCACAAAGCCTTCTTTCGCAAGGATCTCAGTTGCCTTGATCGTTTCTTGATTGTCGGGAAGCAGATACTTGGAATCTCTCATAATTTCGATCTTCACGAAGCTGCCGCAGCCAAGTTCTCTTGCAAGACGGGCGATACGGACAGCTTCCTCGGCATTTCTTGCTCCGCTTGTATTGGGAAGCAAGGTGACACCTTCAGGTATATGATCAAGGATGCTTTCTTGTTCCTTGGTGTTTGCACGGCGAACAGCAAGGGTGATGATCTCTGCACCTGCATCCTTCACCGCCGCTTCAATGAGCTTCATAGAATATTTGCCGGAGCCGAGAATAAAACGAGAGTGAAATTCGTGTCCTCCAATGATCAATTTATCATGGTTCATTTATGTTTCCTTCTTTCATTAAGAACTTGTTCTAAGAACAAGTTCTAAGTTTCAAATTGTTCTGCCAATATCCTTAATACCGTATGTGCCTGATGTGCAGCACATAGCATTACACGAGAGGCAACAAGGCTTCCTGCCTCTTCCACACCGCTTGCCCCGTCGCCGCAGATATAAAATCGCTTCGATACTCTGCGTGTCTGAATTGTGTTAGCACTGCCTATTCCTGCCATACCGGACGCTGCGACAAGGAACTTGTCCGGCATGATTTCAAGAACGATATTTGTCAGCATTGCCTTTGCTTCTGCATGATCAAATGCTTCGCATATAATATCAGCACCTTTCAACAACGCCGCTGCATTGTCCTCTGTGATGCGCTCAGTTACGATCTCAAGGACAACATAAGGCGCGATTTCTTTTAGATTCTCACTTAATGCATCGGTCTTGTACTTTCCAATTTGATTTGCCTTGTACTGCTGACGGTGTAGGTTTGTAATATCTACACGGTCAAAGTCAATGAGAATCAGTTTTCCAACCCCTGCTCTGGCAAGGGCAATTGCAATATTAGAGCCAAGACCGCCAAGACCACAGATCGCTACCGCAGCTGACAAAAGCTGATTCTGCAGCTCTTGACCGTGTCGTTTGGATAATGCTCTATACCATTCTTCTTTGGTCAGAATCAGATCAACCACCTCCCACAAAGCTGACAATCTCTACACTGTCGCCGTCCTGTAGTACCGTTTCTCCGTACTGCGCTTTTGGGACGATCTCTCCGTTGCGTTCCGCAGCGATCCTTTTGGGGTCGTAATTCGTGGCAGCAAGATAGTTAGCCAGTGTTTTACCGGCAATATTAAATTCTTTTCCGTTTATTGTTATCATTCCAGTTACCTCCGTACAAAACAAAAAACGGGAAGCTACCAATCTGGTAACTTCCCGTAAAAATACGCTTTTTATTCAGGTATCCCTACGTTGGCATTATCCAAATCAGGTTATCGGTCGAAGGTCATACCTTCCTCTCAGCCTGTAATACAAGCTCCCGTCTATTATACACTATCCAAGTGATATTTGTAAGCAATTTGAGAAAATGATGTAAAAGTTTTACATTCATTTTATATGATTGTACTACAATTTTGCGTATTTGTCAATAGCAATAGAGAAATATGTATATTTCGCACAACAAGCAAGCCTGTTATATAGATTTCATGTTTAATTCCAACAAAGCCAAAACTTGCTTGATCGTTTTTTAGCCTGTCAAAAAAGTCCAGCGCCATGCTGGACTTTTTCATGCAGAAGCGGTATGATAAAAGAAAGAACAGACAGGAGCGAACCCCGGGAATGGGATTCGCTCCTGTTTTGTAATGGGGGATGCATCAATTCCTGCAAAGCTCGCGGTAGAGTGCCACATAGGAGGCTGCGGAGCTTCCCCAGCTAAAGTCGGTAGTCATCGCACGCTTGACGAGCTTTTTCCACTCTGCCGCCTGATCGTAGCATGCCTTTGCTCTGGTGCAGGCATCGAGCATGTCGTTGGCATTGTAGGTCTTGAAGGTGAAGCCGTTGCCGTCCAAATTTCCGTTATCCTTGACGGAATCACGCAGACCTCCGGTTTCACGGACGATCGGGATCGTACCGTAACGCATCGCGATCATCTGTGCCAGACCGCACGGCTCACTCTGCGAGGGCATCAGGAACATGTCACAGCCTGCATAGATCCGGCGCGCCAGATCCGGCTGAAATCCGAGTGTCACGCTCACCTGATCCGGGTAACGGGACTGCATCTCGGAAAAGAAATCCTCGTAGATCTTCTCGCCGCTGCCAAGGATCGCAAACTTGCATCCGAGCGCGAGGATATCCTCGAACACGTAGCGGATGAGGTCGATCCCCTTGTGCGACACAAAGCGCGTCACAATGCCGATCAGCGGCTCATCGCCCTCCTGGAGGGCAAGCTCCGCGAGCAGCGCGTTCTTGCATGCATGCTTTCCGGCAGGCTTGGAGGAACTGAATTTTTCCGCCACCAGCGCATCCTGGGACGGATCGTACAGCGTGGTGTCGATGCCGTTGAGAATGCCGCTGAGCTTGTACTGCTTATTCACCAGAATGCGGTCAAGTCCGTGTGAATACCACGGATCCAGGATTTCCCAGGCATAGCTGGGAGAAACTGTCGTGATCTTGTCAGCCGTTTCGATCGCACCCTTCATCATGTTGATGGCACCGTCATATTCCAGGATACCCATGTGATACAGCGGAATGCCCATGACCTCGTTCAGGACTTCCTTGCCGTAGCTGCCCTGATACTGGATGTTGTGGATGGTGAACACATGCCGGATATCCTGATAGCCCTGCTGGTACTTGTAGAAAACCTGATAAAAGACCGGGATCAGTGCCGTCTGCCAGTCGTTGCCGTTGATGATATCGGGCTTAAAATCAATGTAGCGGAGCATCTCCAGCACGGCACGGGAGAAGAATACAAATCGCTCACAGTCATCGTAGAAGCCGTACAATCCGTCACGTCCGAAATAGTACTCATTGTCAATGAAGTAGTAGGTGACACCGTTCCAGATCCCTGTAAAAATGCCGCAATACTGCTTGCGCCATGAAACATCGACCGTAATATTCGTCAGGAATGTCAATTGCGCACGAAGGTCGGGACGGATGGATTTGTAAAGTGGGATGACGACACGGCACTCATGACCCTTTTCACGGATAGCAGCCGGCAGAGAACCGATCACATCTGCCAATCCGCCGGAGGCAGCAAAAGGCACAGCCTCACTTGCAGCAAACAGAATATTCAAAATGTATCACCTTCCAATATGTTAGTATGACCCATGTCCCCGTATGGGTACGGGGACATGGGAAATGCGTATGGTTCTTCGGATTATAGATTAGCGTTTTTGCCGATATAGACCGGATAACTTTCCGATCCGGTCAGAACTCTGCCTGCCTCAAGCGTCACGTTCTTGTCCGCGATCACAGAGGTGAGCTGGCAGCCTGCGCCGACCTC
>CAZKHW010000181.1:0-6008 GCA_964552525.1 uncultured Ruminococcus sp.
CTTATGGTGATTATTGGCATTTACACGGTTCTTTATTCAGCCTCAAAGAATGCATTTTTTTTCACCGCAGACAGTTCAAAGCCGTCCGCTGCTTTTATCAGATACTCGGTGACAGCAGTAAAATTTTCGTCCTCCGAAAGGGCGTCATAAGCGTCCTCTGAAAGATACCAACCGATACAGCCCGTACCGTAATTTCCGTACTGCATTTCGTTTACCGTACCACCGACTGTAAAGCTGTACTCTTTTCCGTCAATGATAAAGCTTATTTTTTCGCCCGGCTTATATCCGCCAAGCTCGGAAAGATACAGAGGGATATATGCTTTCATAGGATCAGTTGTGTCCGTTTCTCCGCTAATCGTATGCTTTGTCAGTTCCCGCTTATCCTCAAGGCGATAGAAATAGGTATTCATCGTAAATTCCGAGTCCTGAAAATCCTGCACAGCAGCAGAGGCGAAAAGAGCCTCATTTTCATTCATTTCCGAGACACCGCTCAATTGGGAAATGTTATCCGCAAGTTCGTCTGAGGACAGCATATATGGCACAGTAACGCTGATATCTGCGGTATCAAGCGCATCAAAAAGGGAGTCATATGCCTTTCCAGTCTGAAACAAAAGCACAAGGGAGGTATTCAGGATAATTGCAGTAATAAGCATAACAATACCAAAGGAAATGAACTGTCCCCTTGCTTTTTTGATATTGTGGAGAATCAGCTTTCCCATATTACCACCCCATCTCCTTCAGGAAATCTTCCAGTTTCTTTGTCCTGTCCTTATCCTCTGCGGAGTATGTTCCCAGATCACAGTCACCGAAAATCGTGCCGTCCTTGATGTACACGACTCTGTTGCCCCGAAGTGCGGACTTTTTGTCGTGCGTTACCATGATAATGCTTTGTCCTGCGGCATTCAGCTTTGAAAATACGTCCAGAACGGCATCGGAATTATTGGAGTTCAAAGCGCCTGTTGGCTCGTCGGCAAAAATTGCTGACGGCTGATTGATAGCGGCTCTTACGATACCCGCTCTCTGCACCTCACCGCCCGAGATAAGGGACGGGAGCTTCTTTCTTGTTGCAGGGGGGATATTTACCATGTCAAAAAGGGCGTTTGCTCTTTCCACAATGTCAGCCTTGTTTTTGCTTGTCAGACTTCCTGCGGTGATCACATTGTCCATCAGATTCATTTTATCGATGAGGTAGATCTGCTGAAAAACAAATCCGCAGTTTTTCCTTCTGAACACCGCAAGCTCGTCACTTGTCATCCCCGTGATAGTGCTTCCGCAGAATTCAATCGTTCCTGCATTGGGTGTATCCATTCCCGAAAGAGAATACATCAGCGTGGATTTTCCTGCACCTGACGCTCCCATAATGACAGTAAAGTCTCCCTTATAAATATCAATGTTAAAATCCGAATAAATGACCTGCTCGCTTTCCCCGGAGCCGAATACCTTTTTCAAATGCTTTGCAGAAATAATGACCTCTTTGTCCATAAAAATACTCCTCCGATCAATGTTCTTTTTGTCTTATCAGCTGGCGGATAAATCCAAGCGTACCTTGTGATGCGCCCAGCGTTTTTTCCACCATGTCAATGAATACATCAATGTCGTCCTGTGTAAAATTCCCGTTGTCAAACAAATGCTGACTCATGATCAGTATCATTCTGACACGTTCGGGAATATGGTCGCAGTTGAACAGTCCCTGTTCGATTCCCTCGGACACCACCTCTGCAAGAAGCGGAACAGCTTCTTCCACTACACGTCTTGAAATTTTTTCGTGCATGATGGTATTTTCTTTCCGATTCAGTGCATCAGTAATACTGCTTTCGTCCACATTCGGGCGAAGAGATACGATCACGCCCACCAGCTTCTGAGGAACAGGTACAGGAGCAGTTAAAACTTCCTTTGCGCGCCTGACCTCCTCGCCTATCATCATACTGATGACTGCTTCAAGAAGCTCTTCCTTGCTGGAAAAATGATAATAATAAGTTCCTTTTGCGATATGAGCTTCCGCAATAATTTCGTCTATGCTTGTTTCCTCATATCCTTTGCTGACAAACATCCGGTATGCGATCTTCAGAAGTTCCTGCTTCCGCTTTTCACCCTTTTCGCCTTTCATTCTGACCTCCTGCAATACTATTACCGACTATCAGTCGGTTTTGTGATTTTATTATATCACACTCAAAATACCTTGTCAATAAAAAAACCGACTAAAAGTCGGTTTTCGTTTGATTCACTAAAAACAAGTATTTGGAAAAGATTTTTTTGTTTATTAGACCTCCTCGGGAACTGGAGACGTGCCAGATCTCGAGGAGGTGATCGAACAGATCTAATCTATCAGATCATTCTGGAAACCAGAAAGATGCTCAAACGGCAGGATCTGACGGCCTCTGAACAATCCGCAGCCGTCATTGATCAACTGATTGCTGAATGCCGTGAACATATTGACCCTCAGCTTGGAGAGGTCAAGCTCCTGCAATCTGGTCAGCCGCTCATACGCCTCATCAAAATACAGGCACTCACCGTCAGGGATAATATCCCGTCTTTTACGGCTTTCCTCCTGCTGCTTCTCATAGCCGAAATGGTTCGCTTCTCCGATCTCTGCGTAGTCATCCATAGCCTTTGTCCTGAGTTGTACCTCAGTATAGCACCTTGCAATATGATCATAGAATGTGATATGCAGCGACTGATAGCCGGACGGGCGTGGATGCACGATATAATCCCGGTAATAGGAGCGAATTGTATCCCTGAGCTTTTCAGAGTTGTTTTCAGGCGGAAAGCCGGACAGCTCAGCGGTAAACCCACGTTCCTCAAGAAATTCCGGAAGGGTATCAGCAATTTCGTAAAGATAGCCCATTTCCTGCTTCGTAAGATCGTCTCCATCCGCAACGTGACAGGGTGGAAGCGAGATCACGATCCTATAGGCAATCAGGTCGCGGAAGCAGATCAGATTATTTTTGATCTCTGCCTCCGTCGGATACTTATGATGCTCCTGATAGTAATCATATATGTATTCCAGGATATATCCATTAAATTTTTCCTCTGCTCTGATCAGTGACTTGATTCTGCCCTTGAAGGTGAAGGCAAGGAATGGGTATTTTTGCGTCATGAATTTGTAGAATTCCTTGATTCTCTGCGATTGTGATGTCAGAAAGTCATTATGTTCCAGAAATTCTATAATCTGAATCAGGAAATTGCAGTGCGCCAGATCAATGGTGTTATGGGTTTCAATCGCTGATTGTTTCAGATCAGCCGAATATTGATGCAGTATCTTCAGCACCGTATGTCCCCCATAAAGGTAGTCGTTCAGCGAAATCATAGCTGTTTCCTTTCATCTGTCCTATCGAATGAAATGCGTACTTACACGTTCTTCCTTTTCCGGAAGTCCGAGCTGCTCCTTACCGAGCGCGATGCTCTTCATCAGGAACACCATATTTCTGGCAAGTGTCCGCATCGTCTGCAAGCCCTCTGCATCCTGCGCAGCTTCGCCCTTATTTCTGCCGTGGATGCTGTTCCAGTACTGGCTGGAAACCACTGGCATTCCGCTGATGGTAAAGAATTTGTTCAGCTCGTCAAATGTCGCTGAGCATCCGCCGCGTCTGGCACAGACCACACCAGCACCGACCTTCATAGTCTTATCGAAATGGGTACTATAGAACAGGCGGTCAAGACAGGCGATCAGCGTTGCATTGGCAGAGGCATAATACACCGGAGAAGCCACGACAAGACCGTCTGCCGCCTCGAATTTCGGGGCAATCTCGTTCACCACATCGTCAAATACACACTTGCCAGTCTTACCGCAGGAATTACACGCAATGCAGCCGCGGATCGCTTCACTGCCGATCGGTACAGTCTCCGCCTCGATTCCGTTCTGTGCAAAGATCTGCTCCATCTCTTTCAAGGCAATCGCTGTGTTGCCGTTCACCCTGGGACTTCCGTTGATCATCAATACCTTCATAATCCTTCTCCTCTCAATCATGATATAGAGTGAATGCGGTTTTCATCGTCATCACCCTATGCTGTAATTTGGTATACCTATATTATACACCATTCCGGATAAAATTGCAAGAAAAAAACTTTCCCTTTCGGAAGAGCCGCGTTGACGCAGGATACTGCTCATGTTATAATTATAGCATAGACCGCATGGATTTACAATTATCAATATTAGACCTCCTCAGAAACTTCCGAAGAGGTCTATTAACACAACAGATTGACGTAAATAGATTTTCAGCCACAAAACCCCGGACGTGATATCCAGGGCTTTGTGTTTTTTTCGGACATGGAGTATGACAATACAGGAAGTTGTATTTCATTTCCGTTGGAAGAATCGAACTTCCATCCGCGGCTTCAAAGACCGGTGTCCTACCTTTAGACGAAACGGAAGTGTATTGGTGCCTCTGACAGGAGTCGAACCTGTTACGCTATGCTCTTCAGGCATACGCTCTACCGGATGAGCTACAGAGGCATATTTCCGCTGAGAGAATCGAACTCCCATTATCTGCGTCAGAAGCAGGTGTCCTACCTTTAGACGAAGCGGAAGTAAACTGGTGCCTCTGACAGGAGCCGAACCTGTTACGCTATGCTCTTCAGGCATACGCTCTACCAGATGAGCTACAGAGGCATCGTGGTGGGAGTGCTGTGCGACACTCCCCTATATGGCAGGAGACCACAGAATTGAACTGTAATTTGCGGTTTTGGAGACCGCTGTTCTACCATTGAACTACTCTCCTAATTGAGTGGGCAAGAGTGGAGTTGAACCACTGTCTTCGGTTTTTCAGACCGATACGCCAACCGTGTACGTCACTTGCCCATATATGATGACGGATACGGGGATCGAACCCATATTTGAACCTTGAAAGGGTTCTGTCCTGACCAGTTAGACGAATCCGCCATGTTTCCCGTCCGCAGCGGACGGGATCTTTTAGTTGATGATGAGAATCTGATCAATTGTCACATCCAGCATATGTGCCAATATTACGAGGTTATCAATCGAGGGCATTGCATCACCTCGCATCCATTTGAAAATCGCTTGCGGCGTATTGAAACCGCATACATGCTGAACATCGGTGACCTTGAGTCCCTTTGCCTTGATCAAAGCTCTGATGTTAGAGCCTGTTGCTGCCATATTGATTGTCGGAGTCATTTCTGACATAACCACCTTTCTGATAGAATGCATAAACCGCCTGTGTGAGCATTGTACTACACACAGACGGCTTTGTTCTTATCAGAAGGTGGTTCACAATGAATCACTATCTTTGCCTCACCCGGTCAGGGAAGCGGAACAAACACTTGTATGTCTTGTGCGCAGCACGATGGAGCTTTCCTCTTGCCACTGGAGAAAAAAGCGAAACTGCTGGTATTCATAAGCATACAAGTTCGTAAACATTGCGGTCGGCATCACGTTGTTCCTGATAGCATTCATTGTTTTCACCCTTTCGTTCGTCAGATTTTCAGGGAAGTTTCTCCCTTTCATGTTCCCATTATATCACACATTTTGGGAGAAGTCAAGTAAACCTGTGGTATACCCGAAAATCCATTTTGTTGCCTTACATTGTGCGTTTCATGCAAGATCCGCACATCTACAGAGAGTACATAAATACACCGGCGCATATCAAAATACCTTGTCGTAATTTTACGGGATTTTAACCGGATAATGGGGTGTAAAACCCCGATAAAAAGTGGTAAAATGTAAACATAGAGAAACAGAAAACGTTTAGGGCATGACAAAGAGAAATATACGATCAGTAATCGCCCGAAACGTTTCTACAGACAAAAACATGTCTACATTTTAAGGAGTTGTGATTTATGAATAACAAGTTTCAGAGAATGATCGCTATGGCGGCAGCTACCCTTACCATGACACAGTTCGCAGTGCTTTCCCAGACTGCATACGCTGCTGAGCAGACCGATGCACAGACCGTTGTTTCTGAGGCAGAGGCTACCCCCGATTTCTCCTATCTCGGCGCGATCGGTACGCTGTCCGAGGAGCAGACCGCAATGGTTGCTACCTCCATCTACAA
>CAZKHW010000182.1:0-5999 GCA_964552525.1 uncultured Ruminococcus sp.
CTCGGTGTATCTGCGCATTTGCAGCAGCGGCTCGATCACTTGCGCCAAATAACTGACGCCACGGTATTGATCGGGCCGTTCTGAGTCCATGACGTGCACGACATTAGGGAGTCCGGTATGCTCTTGATATGCCTTGACGCGTGTCCATGTTGTCGGCTGCGGGTTTCCGATCTCGAAGGGGTAGTTGCTGCGGATATGATAGGCGACGACGGCGCCGTTTTTGTCAACCTCCACGCCGTCGAAGATCGTGTTTCCGTTGTCGGTATTTTTCCCGGTCGTTAGCACAAGTGCCGCGCCTAAGCCAGAGCCGCCGGGTGTTGCCACTCTGTCGGACTCGATTATGTGGACGCGGAGCGCGTAGGGCGTGAACTTGCTCGTCTTGTATTGCTTCATTATTGCGATACAATCACCGGAGAGCAGCCACGAAACGAGCGCGAGCTGCTGGAGTCCGTAGAACGTATTCACGCCGGTGGCGTCGCACGCTCGCTTGTTCTGCGCCCAGAGCGCAAACTCTCTCTCGGTCGCCTTTTGCCATTCCTCAGCAGCCTCCGGAGATAACCCCAGAGCCTCGCGGTCGATCCGGCTTTTGAGCTGGAGTCCGACGCCCACCACGTTTGTGCGGTTCGTCTTGATTGCTGAGGTGGCGATCGGCGCGGCCATGTAGAGCATACGCGCCCTTTGCCGCATTGTGAAGTTGTTGAAGTCTATGTCCTCGTGAGCTGATCCGCTCGGCGCATTAAAGCCTTTGACGGCTTTCTTTCTCCAGCTGGCGCCGGCCTCTCCATAGCCCTTGTTCTGAGGTCTTAACGAGTCGGGCAGGATTAGCCCGGTTTTGCGGTCTGTGAACGTCGTGCTCGCCTCCTTCTGTTGAATTAATGAATAAGGCGGGCAGGTGACTAAAGGAGCACAAATGCCACCGAGCCCGCTTATAGTAAAGCCGACCGCCGCCGGCGTTTACCCATTACCAGTCGCGGGGGACGACTCCCACCGCGCGGCGAGCGCTGCCGCCCGCCAATTCTGCCTCCAGTTGATCGACTTTCTTCTGGAGCTTGTCGATCTCTGCTTGCACCGACGAGAGCGTCGTCTGATAGCGTTGCAGGTTTCTGGAACCTATCGTGTAAAGCTGCACGCCGCCGCTGAGCATATCCTCCTCACGTTTGAGGTAAAGATCAAGGCGCCTGCGCGCTCGTGCGAGCTCGATCTGTATTCTTTCTCGTGTTCTTCTCATGGCGTTACCTCCTTACCATTCGTCGAAGTAGTCCGGCGTCGGTTTTCTTTGCCGCTGCTGCGCTTTTGCCGTCTGCTCTTTCTCCGGCAGATTTTTGAGCCGTCTCTCCACGGCTGCCATGTCCGGATCAATGATTTTTAGACCGGCGAGCGCATAGTTTCGGCAGTCGAGCGCCTCGTTTCTGGCGTGTCCGGGTATCTTTACCCAGCGCCAGACGTTGCCGCGCCGTGTCTGAGTGAGCTCCAGCTTTTCGGACAACAAACCGGCGAAGTAATAGCCGTCGTACCCGTAGGACTCACCGACGGGAAAATGGCAATATTTCGCGCCCGGTTCCTGCACCTTTAGGCTTGACATTATTGTCTCTTTGCCAGCGTCTACGCCGAGGGTGTAAAGCCAGCAGGTGATCCGCTTGTTATCCTTGATCGGGATCTTGTGCGGCGGTGTTACAAACGGCACGCCGTCGCCGCCCTTGCCCTTGATTGCAAAAACGCGCTTGTTTTTACGCTGCCGGCAGCGCGCGTAAACTTCTTGTGTGTAGTGACCGCCGGAGTCCACGCAGGTGATCGAGATCCGGAGCCCTTTCCCGTCTTTGTAGTGGTAAACGTGGTCGATCACGTCGTCCAATTGCTCCCACACGCTGTCGGAGTCTGGTTTCCCCATGATGTAGCCTTTTTTTATGCCCCACGTCTCGCCGTAGTAACCGTGGCCGACTACCTCGTATTCGAGGCGGTTGTCCTGTGTATCTACGCCGCAGGTGAGCACCAGCACGCCGGCTGGCAGCTCCACGGGGGATCCGTCGGCGTTGGTGCCGTAGTCCTCACGCCTTGACAGCATGGTGTCCTCGTCTGCCAAATCTCCGCGATCTTCCCAGAGCTCGCCGAGCAGCGTATTAAATACGACTTTCAGCTTTTGCGGATCGTCCTTCGCTTGCAGAAATTTGAGGACAATTTTCTCCCACGGAGTCCACGGGGACGAGAATGCATTGAGCCAAAACGAGCGGACGCCCGCTTTGTATGCGTCCGGGTTTTGCGGGATCCACTTCGCCGGCTGCCGTCTCATAGTTTCCTCTGTTGAGAGGACGCCGCAGTTCGGGCAGATCCACGAGATCGGGCCGTCGATTGTAAAAACCTTTTTTCCTCTCACCTTGCTGGTAGCGTGCTTGAATTGGATCCGGTCGAATAGGATCTCGCCGTACTCGCCGCATTCCGGGCAGAGGTGGCACCAGCGTTCCTGTGTGCCTTGGTAGTAGCTGCTTTCAATGTTTGACGCCCCCTTGATCGTCGGCGTCGATACCTCGACAGCCTTCGCATTGTAGAAGGTCGCCTGCCTTGCCTCAGCGAGAGCCCACGGATCGCCCTCGGTTCCTGCGCTTGTCGCCCAGCGGTCGCGCTCGTCGCCGATAATGTAGCGAGCCGGTGTCGAGGCCAGCGCCGAGGCACTGTTCGATCCGGTGATCGTCAGCATACCGCCGGGGAATGATTTTTGCAGAATGGTGTTGCCGGAGTCTTTCGCCTTGACGTCGGAGACTTTGGCTTTTAATCGTTTGCTATCTCTTATCATAGGCGCCACGCGGAGCCGTGAAAACTTTCGCGCGTCGTCGAGTGTTGGCTGCACAAAAAGCACAGAGCCGGGATCTTGGTCGATAATGTACCCGATCACATTCAGTTCGAGCTCTGACTTTCCCACCTGCGACGCCGCCACCATTACAATTTTGCGGACTTTTGGATCCGTGAAAGCCTCCATAGGCTCCCGTAGGTACGGTGTGCGCGACGTGCGCCACGGGCCCGCCTCCGCGGAGTTCTCCGGGGACAGTCGGCGGTGTCTGTCGGCCCATTCTGCCACCGTCAGATCTTCGGGTGGTCTGAAATTTCGGACGGCCGAGCCTATGGCCGCGTTAAGTTTCCGGGCGTCTTTTTTACTCGTCTGAGTCATCAGCGAAGGCCTCGCTCCAGCCTTCGCGATCCCTTACCCGCCGTTGATATTCTTCGGGATCGTATTTGTAGTTCGCGAGCTCGTTCAGCACTTTGTTACACTCGGCACGAATTATAGCCGAGGCCTCGCTGGCGCTCTCTGCCTGTGCTACGTCCATTGCCAGACGTCCCGGCAGCGCCACGATCATACCGCGGATCGTAAAAACGAGGTCGTCCATTACGGCTGCCACATCCTCGCTCCGGTGCATTGTGCCCTCCAGCTCGTTGAGCTGCATTTCTGCGATCTTCGCCTTCGCCTGTTTGAGATCGGCCTCAGCTCTGATCTTGTCGGCCTCGGCTCTGGTGGTGTCTGCCGGTTTCTGCTCTTTGTTGTTGACTTTATCGCTCAGGTACCTGATATATGTCTGGATCGTCGGCAACAGATCGAACATATACGGCCGAGACTGCGCCGCCGGTATGATCTTATCTTTTGCGAGCTGCTGCACCCGGCGCGGAGTGACACCGAATATTTTCGACATCGTCTCGCTGCTCTGTAAATTCTGCTTGGTCTGCTCTGCCACGGGCGCCCCTCCTTTCTGACCTCCAAACGAAACGAAACGCCTCGAAAAAAATTTTTTGAGTCTGGCGAGATTTTGGGCTCGCCAGCACCGCAGGGCTTTTCTGAGCTCCCACAGTACCTTCCGAAAAAAATTCACGAGATCGTCAAAATTACAAAAAGCCTATTTTTCGGCGTTTTCGTTTTCTTTTCAAATCGTTTTGATCAAATTCAAATGAAAATCAAAAGATTTTCGCGAGATTTTCTAAAAGTTTTTCGCTTTGTTTCAACATTCAAAGCGTTTAATGTTGAATTGTTCAGAACTGTTCAATTAAAAGATAATGAAAAAGAAAAAATTCAAAGGTTTTTCATTGCTGTGTCCATATGATTTTTTATTCGCTTTTCGAGATTTTCGCTGATCAGTTGATCAATCGTGTCCTTTGCCCTTTTGCTGCCTACCATTTGCGGCATAGATATTGCCTTGATAACTTTCAGCGGCTTTCGCTCCGAGCCAAATCTCTGAAACGGGAGAACAACACCTCCTTTTCCTTTTGCGAGGAAGGTGTCTGGCGGTAAGTCTTTAGTTCTTCCATTCAGCACTTGCACGCTTATGCTACCCGGTTTTGGTTGAGCCGCCCAGACAGCCGCCCCTCCATTTCTTGTGTACTGACCGGGTATTATCTTCTTATTTCGTTTGTCGTAACCTTTGGGGCTTCTCCCTTTCTGGCCGAAATGCTTAGTGGTGAGCATGCCGCCCTCGTAGTGAAGCGTTGCCCCCTCGATCTCGATGCCACTAATATGCACATGAGTGGCACCAGATTTTTTGCGAGGGCCTGCTGATTTCGTTCCCGACTCGTTCACCCCATAAAACTGTTTCACCCCTTGCTTTATCCAACCGGGGGCTCTTGACTTAAAGTCGGAGACGGTTCTCTTGATCGCCGTCTGGCTTGCCTTGTCGATTTTCTGGAGCCGCTTGTAAAGTTTTGCCCCTTCCTTCATCGTTACAGAGAACGCTCTGCTTTTTCCTTTGGCCATGTGTTCACCTTCTTCTCGCGTTTGTCGTTTATACTGTTTGACGATTGGAGCCGATCACGCGGAGCTGATCCCTCTTGAAAATGAGGGGGTATTTTTGAAAAGCCCCCGGCTTTTACTCTCAGAGTTCCCACACTCGCTCACAGCAGCTCCGGCAGTGTTTATCCATAAACTTACACCGCAAAAACAAAAGCGCCTCAGCAGGCTTGCTGGACGTCTTACGAGCTGTTCTAAAAACATATTGAGAGGGCAGCTCCAAATTTTTGCCCCCTCCCCGTATTTTTTACGGGCGTATATATGAAGAAAACGCCCGACAGCCTTTTGATCGGCCGTCGTGCGTTTTGTTGCCATTGTAATTATAGCACAGCATTTCTGCGTTGTCTACTCCCATTTACTCCCTTTTACTCCCTTTTACTCCCTTTTTGTCCCTCCGCCCGGTTCTTATGAAGAGATGGCACAAAGAAAAACACCCGGCGGTATCACCGGGCGCTGGTTCAGCTCGTCGCGTTGTATACTCTGGCCAGCGATTGCAACGCCGAGCCGTGGACTTTGAATATCTTTTTGATATATTTTTCGCAGTTTCTTTGGTAGTCGTCCCGTCTGCCATAGATGGCGGCGCAGATCGTCCACCAGTCTTGCCGGTCGAGGTATCGCATTTCGAGGACTGTCTGCTCGTCCGGCTTTGTCAGTTGCTCGATCAGCCGTTCTAGCTCTTTGCGAATCTCTGACTCCTTGCCGATCAGCTCCCGGATCTTCCGCTCGAGCTCGTCTTTCTTTTCAACCTGCCTTTGGATCTTGCTCACGCCGTCGGAGCTGCCCCCTCCGCTGCCATCGAGGTTAGGCGACGACGGGGAGCCCATGGTCTGTTTCAGCTGCTCCAGCCTCTCGATCTGATTGTCAATTTTTCGCTGGAGTGTCACGAAGCTCTCCAGCTTGTGCTTTATTGCGTCGGTTTCCTTTGGCTGCTGTTGAGCCATGGACTCCACCCCCTTGCTTTATTCGTTGAAAATTTCCTCGTATTCCTCACGCGGCACCATTTCGCCCCTCCTCACGAGCTGGATCGCCTTGTTTCCGGTCGTCCTTATGTATCGCTTGACGATCACGTTCACAAATGCGGGCTCCATTTCCATGAGGTAGGCAGGCTGACCGACGCTTTCGGCAGCGATCAGAGTCGTGCCGGAGCCTCCGAAGATGTCGAGGACGCCCTCGGCCCAGCCGGTATTGTCGAGCAGCTTCTCCAGTATCTCGACCGGCTTTTGCGTCGGGTGCAGCT
>CAZKHW010000183.1:0-5973 GCA_964552525.1 uncultured Ruminococcus sp.
AAGCCGAAGAAAACGGTGACAAAGAAGGAACAAACTGCTTTAACTGTAGATGACCTTATTAAGGTTGTTACACAGAAAATCAAGAAAGACCGCAGCAACAAGGAAAAGGTGCTTGCTCTGCTGAAATCCTACGGTGCGGCAAAAGTCAGCGATGTTCCTGCGGACAAGTATGAAGCGTTCCTCACCGATTTATCGCAGCTTTAAGCGGAGGTGTTGCAATGCCGGATGTTCATGCGCTTCTGAGCGCATCCAGTTCAAAACAGTGGCTTCATTGTCCGCCGTCAGTCAGATTACAGGAGGGATTTCCAAATGAGAGTTCAGTCTATGCAGCAGAGGGTACGTTTGCCCACGAGATCTGCGAGTACAAGGTTCGCAAGTATCTGCATGAGCGTGTGAAACGACCGCAGTCCGAAGAATATGACACAGAGGAAATCGAGCAGATCACTGATGTGTACGCAGAATTCGTTATCTCCATCATCGAGCAGATGAAGAAAAACGGATGCGAGCCACTGGCTTTCGTGGGGGAGCGTGTCAACTACAGCCACATTGCTCCCTCCGGCTTTGGTACTGCGGATATGCTCATTATCGGCAAGGACGAAAACGGTAAGGGACTGCTTCATGTATGCGATTTCAAGACGGGTAAAGGTGTGTTTGTGAATGCAGACCACAACAGTCAGATGATGCTTTACGCGCTTGGAGGTTTAGCCGCCTATGGCTTTTTGTATGATATTGAACTTGTTCGTATGAGCATCATCCAGCCACGTCTTGACAATATCAGCATCTGCGAGATGTCGGTTACTGAGCTTGAAGAATGGGGCGAGAGCATCAAACCCATTGCCAAGCTTGCCTATGAGGGTAAAGGAGAGCAGAAACCCGGAGATTGGTGCAGATTCTGCCGCGCAAAGCCTGTATGTAAGGCGTGTGCGGACGAGGCTCTTGCCCTGTGCCGTGAGGACTTCCTCGACCTTGATGCAGGAGCGTTTGATGACACTGCGGAGGAAAGTGATATGACAGCCCCTATAAAGCGGATACACAAACCGCCGTTTTCAAACAGCCGGGACTTATCCCATTGTCGGAGCTTGCGGAGATATTGCCCACGCTGAACAGGATATCTTCGTGGATCGAGGCAGTATCCGCATTTGTATCCTCTGAGGCTATCAACCACGGCACACCGATTCCTGGCTATAAAGTAGTCGAAGGTCGGAGCAAGCGTGTGTTCACCGATACAAAAACAGTCGTGGATACAGCAGTCGCTAACGGCTACACCGATCTGTATAAGCAGTCACTCATCACCCTGACAGAATTTGAGAAGATGATGGGCAAGAAAAAATTCAACGAGCTGCTTGGTCAGTATGTGGCAAAACCTCCCGGAAAGCTGGCGCTTGTGCCGGAAAGCGATTCGAGAGAGTCTGTTGATCCCACAACACCAAGTCAGGAGTTTTCTATACTCCCCGACGAAGAATAACACATTTTGAAGGGATTACAATGGCAACTAACAATTCAGCACCCACAACAAAGGTGGTCATTCCGTGCCGCATCTCTTTTGCGAATATCTGGGAACCAAAATCTATTAATGGCAGTGACGAAAAGTATTCAGCATCCTGCCGTATTCCCAAGGATGACAAAACAACCCTTGCCAAAATTAAGAAGGCGATCGAGGCGGCGAAGGAAGCGGTAAAGGAAAAGAAATGGAATGGTAAGATTCCGCCGAATCTTAAGATGCCGATGCATGATGGCGATATCGACCATCCCGACGATGAGAACTATGCAGGACATTTCTTTTTCAACGCCACATCAAAAGATGCTCCCCAGATCGTTGACCGCAAGGTTCAGCCGATTCTCGACCCGATGGAGTGTGGCAGCGGCGACTACTGCAATGTATCGGTAAACTTTTACGGCTTTGCGGCATCTGGCAACAAGGGCATCGCAGCAGGTCTTCAGAATATTCAGCTCGTTCGCCATGGTGAGCGTCTTGCCGGCAAACCGTCTGCATCCGCCGATTTTGTAGGGGTTGAGGGCGAGGATGAGGATATCATGGCTGAAGATGATATGGATTTTCTGAATTAAAAATGTACACAGCACAGGGAGAGCCTTTGTACTCTCCCTTTACATAAACAAAAGGTGGTGATTTTATTGAGCAGACGTGTACTTTCAATTGATTTAGAGACGTTTTCCGATGTCGATCTTGTCAACTGCGGAGTTTATCGTTATGTTGAAGGCGACTTCCATATACTGCTGTTTGCTTACGCTTTTGACGATGAGGAAACAAAATGTGTTGATATGGCTTGTGGTGAGAAATTGCCGCAGGAAGTTATCGATGCTATTTTTGATAACAGTATTATAAAATCCGCATGGAACGCACAGTTTGAGCGTACCTGCTTGTCAAAATATTTCGGTATGCGGCTTTCACCAAATTCATGGCAATGCACTATGGTCTGGGCGGCATCTTTGTCACTGCCGTTGAAGCTAAAGTTGGCGGCACAGGTGCTGAAAACCGGAGAACAGAAAGATGATGAAGGATGCTAAGGCTCACAAGTTTGACCTGATACTGACTAAAAGCCTGTCCCGCTGGGCGAGAAATACCCTCGATGCCCTCGCCTGTATCCGTGAGCTGAAAGCGCTTGATCCGCCTGTAAGAGTTGTTTTTCAGAAGGAAAATATCGATACGGGAAATGCTCAGGGGGAATTGGTTCTGACCATCATGTCGGTACTTGCACAAGAGGAAAGCCGCAGTATTTCGGAGAATATCCGCTGGAGCTTGCAGAAGAAATTTCAGAACGGTGAGCCGATTATTGATCTGAAACGCACAATAGGATATGACTTCGGAGAAAACGGCGAGTGGGTCATCAATCCTGAACAGGCGGTTGTCGTTAAGATGATTTATGAGAGCTATGCTGACGGTTATTCTTCAACTGCGATTGCGAATATGCTGAATGAAAACGAACTTACTACGGTTATGGGCTATAAATGGCGGTCGGACGGTGTATTGCGAGTTTTGCGAAACGAGATTTATGCAGGTCACTTGCTTCTGCAAAAGACGGCTACTGTGGATTTTCTAACGCATAAATCAGTGAAGAATCAGACAATTTTACCGCAGTATTTCATTGAAAATCATCATCCGACAATCATAGAACCGGAACTTCTGAGCCGTGTGCAGGGGCAGTTGAATAAGGCTGAAAAAAAGCGGACGTATATGAAAACAAATGGGCGTGAAACTTGTCCGTTTGTGAATCTAAAGTTGCAAGACGGTTCACCTTTGAAACGTATAAGTTATCGGGCAATGGCGACGGGCTATCAGAAAGTGGACGGCAGCGGCGGTTATTCTTTTCAGTACCCTGTGCTGAAAACGGTGAATCTGCATATTGTGCCGGGGACGGAAAAGACCTATATTCCGATGCTTGCGGTAGAGCAGAGTTTTATGGAAATGCTGTACAAACTGAAACGAGAGTATGAGCAATATGGTGAGAATTGTGATTTTTGCAGAGAGGTTGAGCGTGCTATATCATCCATGAACTTACCCACGGTTGACAAGCAGAAAATTGTTATGATCGAGGCCGAACTGAAAGTGACAGGCGATGCCTATAACAGGGCATCTGCAGGTAAAAAACAGGCGGAGCTTGCAGGCAGAGATACGAGCGCATATGCAGAGCTGATGCGTGATCTAACGCAGAAAATGGAACAGCTTAATGCTCAGAAAGCGGAGCTGGAGAGTGTTATGGATCGCACAGATATACGTGAAAAATACAGAAATTTTCTGGAGATACTGGATAAGCTGCCTACTGTGAACGCATTAAGTAAGCCTATCATTGTGAACAGTTTGGACTGTGAGGGTACGCTGATAGTCGAACGGGACGGCAGTGTTAACGAGAATCGTCTTACAGGAATCCGAAGAAAAACGTTCCGCATTACACCGGAGCGAATTGCTTCTGCACCGGAATTACTGGTGTTCAATAATGACGTGTACCGCACATTTGTAAAATCAGGAGTTGTTTTCGGAGAGGTTATCGAGTATGAAACGACCTTTGGAGTGAAATTGCGGACTACAGGAAATACAAGGACTTTGAAACAGTTTCTCGGATTCAAGCGTGTTCATAACGATAAAACAGTCGATTACCTGACTGCGACTTATCAGGTCAATGGCGGCAGTGTGAACAGGAAGGAGAAAAAGGCGGCGAGGAGGAAGAAACATTTTCAAAAATAGGGTTGATATTTTTTGACGGAAATGGTATAATAGAAAGTGAAATAAGAACGCTTGATTTGAATTTTATGGAATGGAGGGAAAGTACATATATGAAAGAATTTAATACTACTTCAGCTTGCAATCCGTCTGAACATTACATGGTTGATATTAAGAGTAGAATAGATAAAATCAAGAAACTTGTGGTTTCAAAGAAATACTTTACAATTAATCGTGCACGACAGTACGGTAAAACAACAACCTTGGCTGCACTCTATCAGTCATTACTTAACGACTATACTGTATTGTTCCTTGATTTTCAGGGAATTGATAAGGATGTATTTAAAAGTGGAGCAACTTTTTCACAAGCAATGGCAAGGCTGATACTTGATTTACGCGAATTTGAAGAAGTTCCTATACCAAAAGAGGTTGTGACAGCTTTGGAGAAAATGAATGATATTGACACGGATAGAGTAAAAATGGATGACTTGTTCCGGATTTTTAAGCGCTGGATCAAGAAGTCTGACAAACCAATTGTTCTCATTATTGATGAAGTGGACTCAGCAGCAAATAATCAAGTATTTCTTGATTTTCTAGCACAACTTAGAGATGGCTATACCAGCCGTAATACCAGGACTATTCCAATTCCAACATTCCAATCCGTCATCCTTGCTGGTGTAACTGATGTAAAGCATTTAAAGGGAAAAATTAGACCGGATGATGACCATAAGCTGAATAGTCCATGGAATATTGCTGCCGATTTTGATATTGACATGAGTCTGTCGGAAGACGGCATTAAGGGAATGCTTGATGAGTACGAATCCGACCATCATACTGGAATGAATACAGCTTTGATTGCTAAGGAAATCAGAGCTTATACAAATGGATATCCTTTTTTGGTGAGCCGTATCTGTCAGCTGATTGATACAAAGCTTGTTCCGCAGTTGTTTAAATCCTTATCGCAAGCATGGACAAAAGCCGGTGTGGATGAAGCGGTCAGGCTGATTCTTTCAGAGGATAATACATTGTTTGAATCGGTCATGGGAAAACTTGAAGAAGCTCCTGAATTAAAAAGTCAGCTCCGCAACATTATGTTGAGAGGTGAAATGATCGCGTATCTTCCTGATGATGAAGAACAGAAAAAGCTGCGGATGTATGGATTTATCTATAATAATCATAATACTGTAGCAGTTGCCAACCGAATTTTTGAAATGCGGCTGTATGTTTATTTTATCGGAGAGAGCAGGAAAAATGATGATTTGAAACAAATCGCTGCTGCAAATAAATCTATTTTTATTGAAGAGGACGGATGGCTGAATATCCCGAAAATCATGGAGCACTTCATTATAGAACATAATCGAATCCATGAAAGCGACAGTGAAAGATTCCTTGAAGCAGAAGGCAGAGAGCGTTTCCTTACCTACCTTGCACCGATTATTAACGGAACTGGAACATATAGTATTGAGGAACAAACAAGGTCGCACAGAAGAATGGATGTGGTGGTTCATTACCTCGGCAGACGATATATTATTGAGTTGAAAATTTGGAAAGGTGAAAGATATAACACAGAGGGTGAAGAGCAAATTTGTGATTATCTTGACTCCTTTGGGCTTGACACAGGATATATGTTGAGTTTCAATTTCAACAAGAAAAAGGAATCTGGTATAAAACGTTTGAATATCGGAGACAAAGTCCTCTTTGAAGGAATTGTTTAATTGAAAACTGAATAGCAAAACAGACAGGAGGCTGAATAAAGAACCGTGTAAATGCCAATAATCACCATAAGAAAATATGGA
>CAZKHW010000184.1:0-5962 GCA_964552525.1 uncultured Ruminococcus sp.
CGGTGGAGAATTCGGACACGCCCTGTGCGTTGAAATGGGAGTGCGTCATTATTTGGATCTGTTGGAGAGTTCGCCAGAAATCGACCTCAAGAATCGTGTTATAGTCATTCCTCTTGATGAACTGAAACGATCTGAGGCTGACATTGTTTCTGCCGATTTCCTTCTCCCACAGTGGCAATATGAGGAGTTTGGCAAAGAAGATGAGGAGTAAAAGCATAGTATGACTGATATCAGCGGTTGTGAGGGATAACCTTTGCAGCCACTTCTTGTTTGACGGCGTTGACAGAACTAGTGCCTGCAAGACAAATTAGGTGGGCACAATGGCGGCAGACTCTTGAAAACAGGCCGCTGTTGTGCTATAATAGGTATAACGATTACACAAGTGGTGATTGACCATAATGGATAAAGATAAATATACAACCGAAGAAGAACTCCTTCTTGACCGCGACACCTACCGCCGCATCAAAAAGATGGATAGAAACACACTCGAAGGACTTATACAGGATTTTTTCGAGAGAGGACGGAAGAAGGGATTGGCTGAAGCTAGAGTGATTGTTGCTGAAGATAATGAAGCCTCCTCTGATTCCCACACCCTTGACCTTCGTGTTGTTGCTGACGAGATTCGTTCTATACGTGGTATCGGCGAAAAGAGAGCCAAGGAGATTATGCTTATCTTTGAAAAACACCTCGGTATACTGGAAGAAAGCTGATGATATTATGCCTATAACACTTCATAGGATGAAAGCACTGCAGTTCGGCCGTTTTATAGACATCAAATATAATATTGCCGTCTTTATTAAGGAGATTTGAATGATGAATAATACCGAAAAAAACAAATATACGCTTGACTATGTGTGGATAGAAAAATATAGAGCAATCGAAAAACGCGGATTCAATTTTTCTACGAAGTATCATTATACATACGATGAAAAGAGTAACACTCTCATGCGTACCTCAAATAGCGCTTTCATAGATGGTTTCTTTGATGATCATATAGAAATTAACGCTATTGTAGGAGAAAATAGCGTTGGAAAAACTTCGTTACTTAGAGCTGTATTTGAAGTTGTTCATTCCCTATATTATGACGAGGATGCAGTAGAAATATCAACTGGTGATTTCAATATACACTCTTTTCTGAAAATAATTCTTGCATTTCGTAATGGTAAAGCATATTGTTTTTATAACAATCTGATTTGGAAGGTAACTAAATTAAAAAAGAGAGACGATAATGAAAATGTTGAGTTGTGCTCATTTGAAGATGTATTATTAATAAATTACGAAAAAACAGGAGTGCCTAAACGGCAGCAACTAAACCTTCCGTTTTACTATCATTCATTAACACTAGACTATGGAACTTTTTCACGATTTAGAGGTGGTGATTATACACAATTACAACAAACTGATAATCTTGCTTTATCCAAATATGATATATCTACCAGTTCTCTTATAAGTGGTCAGAATTTAACTGGATATGACCGTTCGGGTACTAGTGCGTTAATAGGTTATTTTCATGAAGATGTCCGTAAGCAAATAGAATACATAAATGATCAAGGGTTAAATGATCAACAGATTTTTTCAGAATCTATGGGCTTTGATTTACCTAAAGTTCTTAATGCGAGAATAATAACTAATGATGAGATCTTATCACAATTAGAAACCTATGAAATACTAAATGAATCATCAAATGCTGCTCAGACTAAACTCAGCGATATAAATGCACCTAGAAAAGAACTTGATGAGCATCTTCTGTCTACTCCTGTAAGTCAAACTTTTGAAGAAATCAAAAAAACCGTATATAACTGGAGAGACATTAAAAACAAGATAATGAACGAACGCCTTATTACTAACGAAAAAGATGCATTAGCATTTGGGCTTCTTGCCTGTGCAATTAGATTATATATACATCATCCTAGCGTTATTTTCCCAAGTCTAATTATAAGAGATCTATATAACAATTTGTTAGATGAGGATGTAAGTTCAGAATTAACGGTATGGCAAAGAGCAAAAAGATTGATAGGAGTTCTTCGACTGTTTTCCGAAACAAACTTTATAGTGGAGATCGAGAATGCTGATATAACGAAGCGAATTAATTCATGGAATGATATATGCGAATCGCTAGATTCCTTCATAAAGCTGATTGATGAAAATGATGTGACAGGTAAAGAATCTCACGATGTGGATATTGAATTTTTAGGCTTAAAAAGCAAAGCAACTACAAAGTTTCCTTTAAAATTCTTTGAATTATATACAGAATTTGGGCGATTTCTTGATTTTATTAAATTTTCATGGCCCTTATCATCTGGCGAGGAAGCGAGATTAGCTCTTTTTTCTCGTATTTACGATTCTTTGAAGAATACCGAAGATGAATATGTGTATCTTTTGCTTGATGAAGCAGATATGCTCTATCACCCAAGATGGCAACAGAACTACATAAAAAATATACTTGATTTTCTTAGAAATACAATACTAACAGAAAAGCTACAATATATACAAGTGTTTATTGCTACACATTCCCCAATTATGCTTTCTGACATTCCTAAACAAAGCACCTTATTCTTAACAGCTAATGCAAATTATCATCAAAACGAAACATTTGCGGCAAACATTTTCTCACTATTTAGAAATTCATTTTTCTTGAATGAGTCTGGTATGGGCGACTTTGCTTTTGATAAAATTGAATGGATAATAAATCAAATACACAATCAAGAAGCGAATAAAGACGAAATTCTTCAATACATCTATACTGTTGGTGATATTTATCTGAAGGATAAACTTTTGCAAGAATACTTCAATGAATATGATAAGCCTAGTGAATTAAGTCAATTAAAAAAAGAGAAGGCATTACTCGAAGCACGGATTGAAAGACTGGAGCGTAAGGAAGAATCATGAACCGATTAAAATGGTATTCTTTGAATATTTGGAATTCTTCAAAATATGAGAGCTTAAAATCCTTACACAGTGATTTGTTTAAATATCTTACCGGCAATAATTCAGAGGATTTAGGTCATTACTTTTCCGTTGTGCAGAGAATTCTAAGAGACAATGGCAAAATGGAAATACCCTTTATGCGGTTTAACTCTCGTCCATATACTATTGATACTACCTTACTATTGACTGGTAGAAGACATAGTGTTTTCGACATTGAGGGAATTCATGTTTATGTGGCTATTTGTCGCCTCTTAAGGTTCCTGAACAAAAAAGGAACTTCGTTAACAGCAGGTATGATTATTAAAAAGGCACGTTCTATTTACTTCTCGCTATTCTCTAACAATTCACAAATTTCAGATATATATCAGATTCTAACAACTATACTTCACAATCCTATATCCAATAAAACATCTGAGCAATCACTTTGGGACGACATTATCGCACTATATTTTGGGTTCCTTAATTCCCAACCACTTTCAAATAATAATATAGTTCAATTATTTGAAGATGCTCTTCTTAAATTGAAGAAAGACGTCATAAAAGATGTTGCTAAATTGATAGACTATGAGAATAAGCTCGGCAATAAAAGTCTTCGTCATAAGATACTGACTGATTTAGGAATAAAAGTATGCCCATATTGCAATCGCAATTACATAACGTGGTATCAATCACAAGATAACAAAACTCTAACAACGGCGGATTTAGATCACTACTATCAAAAAGGCTACTACCCACTCTTCGCCCTTTCACTGTTTAATTTTGTTCCATCTTGTCAAGTATGTAATTCTCGTTTAAAAGGAACAAACCCTATGGAAGAAGCGTTGTATCCTTTTGAGGAAGGTTTTGATGATGATGCTTCATTCAATTTTCAACTTCTCAATTCAGATCCACAAGATCCCAATTATGCCAAGTCATTGTTACATTCATGGCTAGGCATGAAACCGGCTGATAAACCCGAATTCACCATAAAAATTAAAATAAAAGATGGCATTTCGCAGGAAAAAAGAGAAAAGATTACAGGTTCAAAAAAACTGTTTCGACTAGAGGAGATTTACAGTACTCATTTCGACAAAGCTCTTGATATCTCATTAATAGCAAGATGTTATGATAATCCTGACTATAAGCATTATTGTGATACAGTATTAAAGTCATTACATAACCAACTGATGATAAACTCTCTGTCTATTTTTGAAACATACTATAATTATGATTGGATTGTATTCGGTTATCACTGGAATGTAGAAAAAGGAGTATTAAATTTTGATGCTCCACTCTCACGTATGACATGGGATATATTTCAGCAATATCGAAACCATAAATTACCTTGATCTCATATAGTTAGATTCATTTAATAAGCCACACTACTGAATAGGATCAAAAACAGCCAAATAACAGGTCGAATAATAGCTCATTGAGTATTCCATAAAATCCAGAGGTGAATTTTAATGAAACCCAGATTACTCATGATTGCCGCACTATGACTGTCCCTGACAGCCTGTGGCACTGATGCGACTCCTGCGAATCAACCAGATAGTCAGGTAACAGAGCAGACAGCTCCTACCGTCAGTTTGCAAGGCAACGGTTACCGAGTTCAATGGTACTACTATGCTCGTAAAGCCAGTTAACAGCTCGTGGGAACTAAGTTCAGCCGATCATTTTTCCTTGTCAGCATCTCTGCTTGATGAGAACGTTACTCCGGTAGCCAGCATGACACTTGAAATCACCTATGACGGCGGAGTGATGGAGACATATCCTGCTCAGTTCGGAAATGTACAGAAGGTCACTGTTATATCTGAACCTTCCAATACAATGTCTCCGCCTGCCGATAAAGGAACGCTGATGAACGATCTTGAATATGAGATCGCTAAAGGTGATTCATATTATTCTCAGTATAAGGAGCGCGGATTCTGCATTGATGTCGTAGACGGCAATTATCGGTACACGATCTGCAGCGGAGAGCGTTCCACCGGCGGCTATGGAATCAGGATCATCGGACTTGACGTCTTAGACTGCGGAACGGTGATCGTAACCGTAGAGGAATCATCTCCGGCACCCGATATGGTGGTAACAGAAGCGTTTACCTATCCGAACTGCTCAATTACATTCTCTTATGAGCCGCCTGACGGTACTATCATCAAAAATACCGCCGGAACAGAATTTCAATGCCTCGGAACAAATAGCTCCAATGAAGATGACAAGCCTCCGTAGTATGCTCTGCCCCGGAGAGCGATCATGGTGAACGGTACTCTGTATCTTGATACAGGCTATGTCTCCAGCATGATGCGCTGCGGCAATCTGGACGGCAATATCGAGAAGGTGATCGACAGCACCGAAATGCCTGATGCGGACGGTGAAGCAAACTTTAATGCCGAAGGCTGGCAGGGCGGTTTTGAGGAAGATACGCTCGATGTCAGAGTTGGTAATGAATTTTGCATCTTTGCCACACAGGGAACGAAGAAAGCTGAGAACGGCTATATTCCTGAAGGTGTCATGCAGTTCATGGCAACTGTCGATGAGGTCACTGATGACGGCTACGTCATTGTGAAAACGGATACTCAGTCCGAGCGTTTTCCGCAGATCAAGAAAGATGTCAGATACAGACTCAGCATGGAAGCCTATGATCCAGGAATCTATAACGGCGAGCTTGTTCCCGGAAATGTGCTCACTATAGCCTGCAAAGGTAACTTCGAGGGCGAGGATCCTGTGGTGATCACCGATGTATACTGCTTTTCGCCTGTTGGCAGCAATTTCTGTCAGCCAGTAGGGAATACAACTGAATAGAGAAGGGCTCCCCGAGTGATGAAAACCGCATAGCTGAGTATGGTTTTCACTTTGGGAGTTTTGTACCATCAATTGAGCAGGAGCACTTTATGAACTTTTTCTATTTGTAATATTTTTTATAAATAATCACTCGAAGTACAGAAAACGTTATGCTATATTGATAAACTTCATTCAACGGTTATATTGACTTTTTGTGTTGTAAGCGTAAAATAACCCGCGTTTAATTACAGCAGTAAAAAACCTCGCCGAAAAA
>CAZKHW010000185.1:0-5898 GCA_964552525.1 uncultured Ruminococcus sp.
TGCATTGTGCTTTGGCTTCGTGTACTCGCTTAACTCGTGTAGACACGCTCTAAGCTGCTTGTGTTATCCCATGGCGTTTTCCGTCGTGATTTACTTCGGCTTTTCAGCTTGATCACTCCTGTTTTGAAGTGATTCTATTATACTACTTTTTAGGTACTGTCTGCAAGTCGGGATTTTTTGAAAATTGATTTGCGTGAAAATGATGCAAGGATTTGCAATAAATGCAAACACTTCTGTCATTGAAAAACGTGTGGAGATGTGATAAAATAGAATCAGTTCACAAAGTGTTAAAAAAGATAGACGGCATATCAGTGAACATCCATCCAAAGACCAAACACAATGGAGGAAAAGGGTATTATGAAGATGAGGAAATTTCTGGCAGGTCTGCTCTCGGCGGTCATGACCTGCACGAGTGCTGCGTATCTCCCGGAGCTGACGCAGATCAGCGCGAATGCAGCGGTCTCCTATCCGGTGCAGTATTTCCGGATGGGCATGGCAGATACGGATGCCAATGTCAATGCCTCCGGAGCAGCCATCGTTCCTGGTGCGCAGAACGGCACAAACGCCGAAAAGTGGTCACTGCATTTTGTCAGCACCGGCGTGTATGAGATCGTGTCGGCGGATTCCGGCTTGATCCTGACGGCAGGCGGCTCGGGCGTGAGCCTTGCGGCGGACACCGATGCACCCTCCCAGCGTTGGAAGATCGAGGGTGTCCAGAAGGATTTTGACGGCTATGACCTTTATTATAAGATCACCAGCAATGCCGACAGCTCCAAGGCACTGACCTACACCGAGGGCGTGGGATTTTCGCTGGCAAGCTATTCCGGAGAGACCTACCAGAAGTATAAGCTGAACCTTGACGGCTGTGAGGGCTGGGCAGCCAATGCCAAGACCGCCGCAGGGGAGAAGGCATGCACCATCGGCGGACTGCTCGGTGATACGGTCTATGTCTCGACTGCCGATGCACTGGTAGAGGCACTGGATGCGCCTGAGCCGAAGATCGTTGTCGTGACTGCGGATATTGATATGCAGACCAAAGCACATACGCGCATCCGCGACAACAAAACGCTTGTGGGCTGCTATGGGAGTCATACGTTGTATGATCCGTATCTGCGCACCAACAACGAATACGGCAAGGATGATCCGTCTGACAACATTGTCATCCAGAACCTGAAAATGATCGCCAAGAATGTGCCAAACCGCATCTGCATCAATGTCTGGTCATCGCGTCAGATCTGGATCGACCACCTGTATTTCGAGTCCCAGCTCTCCTATGACAGGACTGGCAACGGTCAGGACGAGGTCGGAAAATTCATCTGGATCAACACGCCGTATGATAACTATATGGATGCCAAGGATCTGGAGCGTTCCCCGGACTATGTGACCATTTCCTACTGCCATCTCAAGAACCGCTACTGGACGGTTGCCTACGGTACGCAGAATACCGAGATCACCCGTGACCGCACCACCTTGCTGTACAACTGGTGGGATCAGAATGTCAGAAGATGTCCGCAGCTTGGAAACGGCTCGGCGCATATCTACAACAACTACTACTCTGCCTATGGTTCTAAGAACGGAGCGGGTACATCGGGCATTATCGGCGGTGACGGCTCGGATATGGTATCCGAGAACAATTTCTTCAACGGCTATACGATGCGAGAGGCGTTCATGATGGGCGGCGGTACAGATCCTTGCCGCGATAACGGCTCGTATATCGCCGGTGAGGTGAATGCGAGCGCATCCAAGGCAGCGTTCTCTCCCAAGACCGTTTCGACCTGGCAGCCGGGCAGCAATTACGGCTACGCGATGATCGCGGCATACAACAACGGCACGAACGATACCAAGGCGTTCTGCACCAAGTATGCAGGCGACCAGATCGGCGCGTCCGGCATGCAGTTTATCACCAATGCCGCATTCTCGGGGTGGATCACCCAGAAGTTTGATAATCCCTGCCTGCGTCATGTGGATTTTTCGGCGGTGACAGCAGCGGCATTCACAGACGGCTCGGTGTACCGGCTGAAAAACGTGAATTCCGGTCTTTACATGCAGGTCGAGGGCGCAAAGGCAGAGAACGGCACTAATGTGCAGCAGTGGGGAACAGGGGATGGCGTGACACATGATATCTGGAAGTTCATTGATCAGGGGGACGGCTACTATTCGTTGATCTCCGCGGTCGGTGACGGCGGTACGTATGCGCTGGATGTAGCCGGGAAGAAAACCGCAGACGGCACGAATGTGGATATTTACCAGTACAACGGTGGCGCGAACCAGCAGTTCATGCTCACCAAAAATGCCGACGGCTCTTACAAGCTGCGTACGCGGGTATCGGGCTGCAAGTCCGCTGTAGAGATCGCCGATGCCGGAAAAGGCTCGGGCGACAACGTGCAGCAGTGGACGATCAACGGCGCAAACTGCCAGGACTGGATTCTCGAAGCAGCCGCAGATCCGGGATGCAGGATGGATACCTCTGTTTCCTATGAGTTCGAGAACGTGAACTCCGGTATGGTCATGGATATTGAGGCTGGCAGGATGGAGGAAGGCACGAATGTCCAGCAGTGGACGACCGGGCATTTCGATTCCCAGAAGTGGGTGCTGACAGCATTCTCCGGCGGCGGAAATTACTACTACATTCGCAGCCTTTCCGATGAGAACTATGTTTTGAAGGCGGTGAGCAGCAAAAGCGGCGGCAATATTGAGATCGCGCCTTATTCCTCCAAGGATTCGGCAATGCTGTTCAAGTTTTCCAAGAATCCGGACGGCAGCTACCGCATCATGACCCGTGCCTCCAAGGATGCGTGTCTCATTGAGATCCCGAATGCCGGAACCGGCTCGGGTGATACGGTCGCACAGTGGGAGCCGACAGGCAGCACCTGCCAGAGCTGGAAGATCATCACGGAGGCACTTCCCGAGCCGACAGAACCGACCACAGAGCCTGTGACCGATGCGCCCACAGACGAAACGCCTGCAGCAACAAAGCCGGAAGATCCGACACTTGTCGGCGATACGGACAACAACGGCAGCGTGGAGCTGCTGGATCTGGTGAAGCTCCAGCGGTATCTGCTCATTGAGGACAGCATGACGGAGCAGCAGTTTGCCAATGCGGACATCAACACGGATGGTATGGTGGATGTATTCGATCTGGCACTGTTAAAGCGAATCCTTCTCGCATAAATCAAAAAAATGCACTCTCACAGGGGTAGTGAGAGTGCATTTTTGTATGATAACGGAGCGGTTCAGCAGCCCTTGGCGCGGAGAAATCCGTCCAGCTCATCGAGCAGCCGGCGTTCGAGGACGCGTTCTGCGCCGACGGAAAATTTGTCGATGACCGCATACGCCTCATTCAGCAGTGCCCGTGCCTTGGGAAAGTCCTGCTCAATGCCGAATGCAAAATACGCCAGCACGCGCTTGGCATTGGCATCGTTGTCCTTTTCTATCGTTGTGCGGATGCGTTCCAGAAAATGCTGTGCTGCCGCGGCATTCAGCTCAAAGCGCGAATAGTAGAACACCAGCCAGTAGTAGTTCCATGTCTCCTGCACGATGTAGTCACGATTCCGGAAATACAAGGTCATTTCCCGGGTGGGCTTTTGCAGCGCACCGATCTCGTTTTGTTCGAGCATCGCGTTCAGGTAGTATCCGTAGTAAAACATCTTCTCTATGTCCGTGATCTTCTTGTAGGGCAGTTCCTCGACAGGCAGCAGATGCATCGATGTAAAGCTGTCACCGGCACGCAGCCGCTTGGTGAGGGAGTTGACGTAACCGCCCATGCGTTTCATCATAACGCCGTAGGTGTAGAGCGCGATGCTCAGTGCCGAGATGCTGTGAATGACCATCGCGACCCCGAATACACCCAGAAATGATTCCAGCACGGAGGGCTCTCCCGACACCAGTACCCGGAGCGGACCGGAGCATGCCGCACAGATCAGACCGCTGATGACAAAGAGAATGCCGAGCCGGATGGCATTGAACTGTTTTTCCTTGGTGTCGATGTCCTCCGGCACGGGCTTGGAGACGTCGACTGTGATCAGGTGCTGGATCAGGTAGCTGAACTTTTTGGTCGAACGCACCCATCTGCCGTCCTGCCGGACAAATTGCAGATGGAGAACATCGATGCGGCTCACGCGCAGCCCGAATTTTGGCGCAAGCAGCAGACCAGTGACGATCTCGATGATGGATTTGAGCCAGATCGAGACAAAGAAGAATGCCAGGGCATCCACGAAATAGTATGCCATGCGTGATCCCTTCTGTCGGAAAAGCCGACGGTTTTGTTAAACACCGTACTGCTCGCGGTATGCCAGCATCTGGTCGAGGTACTCTCTGCCCGGCACAACATCATTGCGGATCGCATCAATGATGTCGGACATGGTTACGATCGGATAGACCGTTACGCCAAATTCCTCCTTGACCTCCTGCACCGCCGAAAGTACTCCTGTGCCCTTTTCCTGACGGTCAACCGTGATGACCATGCCGGTCACATCGACCTTGGCAGCCCCCATGAGTTTAGGCATGGACTCGCGCATCGCCTTGCCCGAGGTCATCACATCGTCAATGATGACAACGCGCTCGCCGTCCTGGAGGGTCTTGCCGACAAACATGCCGCCCTCGCCGTGATCCTTTGCCTCCTTGCGGTCAAAGCAGTAGAACACGTCCTGCTCAAATTTTGCAGAAAGCGCAGTCGCCGCGGACACTGCCAGCGGAATTCCCTTGTAGGCAGGACCGAACAGCGTGTCCACCGGGATGTTGTGATCGTGGATGCACTCGGCATAGTACTCGCCAAGACGCCGGAGCTGACCGCCGGTCTTGTAGTTGCCGCAGTTGATGAAATAGGGCGCAATGCGACCGCTTTTGAGCGTGAACTCACCAAAGGTGAGAACGCCGCAGTCTACCATAAAACGGATAAAGCTTTCTTTGTAATTCATGGGAAATTCCTCCAGTTATTATAAAATTTGTTGTATTTCCGCGCCAGCGCGGCGCAGCCGACCAGCCAGCGGTTTCCAAAGGCGTCAGCCTTGGGCGGAGGCGGTGCGCAGCACCGCCCTTACCCCCCTCCCCTCCGGGGAGGGGGCAGGGGGTGGGGCAAGTACCAGAATGCTCCTCCCCCTGCTCACTTGATCAGTGGTCGGATGACATTGAAGATGACCTTGGTCTTTTCGCCGCCGAACCGCTGCACCAGGTCGTTGTTGATGCCGACCTTGATGTGCGCCAGATGGGGCGAGCCGTCCTTCAGACGTGCCCAGACAAGATCAGTGATCTTGCGCTTTTCGTCCTCGGTCAGATCCAGACCGCCCAGCACCTTTTCCACGTCCGCGCGTTTGGTGCTTGCCGTCTTGCGGTCACGGATGGACGGCACGAGCCGGACGCGTTCGCCCTGCCCGAACCAGAAGATCTGCACATTTGCATAGCCCTTGTCATTGCTGACAATGTAGCACTTTGCGCCCTCGTGCTTGCCGAGCAGATAGCCGATGTAGCTCGAAAGCTGGAAGTCCAGCGCATTGCGCCCCTGTGTGTTCACCTTGATGTACTCGATGTGCGCCTTGGCGGCAGAGAGCAGCTTCAGCACCTCAAACGACAGGGAATCGGCATTCATGCTGTAGAAAATGTAGACCGTATCGGTCTTGGGCAGGCTCTCGATGCCTTCAAGTCCTGCCATGTGGACATTCTCATAGTCCACCAGAAAGTATCGGCTTTTTTTGTTCAGTTTGGTCTTAGCCATGGGAATCACCGCTTTCCTGAACCTGCCTCGGCAGGCTCGTATTGTGTCTTATTGTGTCCATGTCTGTTCGATCTCCTCCAGCTCCCTGATCCAGAGCGATACCGAGGCATCAGACGGCATTCTCCAGTCGCCGCGCGGCGAGAGGGTGACGCTGCCGACCTTGGGACCGTCAGGCAGGCAGGAACGCT
>CAZKHW010000186.1:0-5859 GCA_964552525.1 uncultured Ruminococcus sp.
ACCGCCCTGCCGAGGGAGGTTTAGGAGGGGCGAGCAGCCCCTCCTAGGTCGGCGACAGCCGACTCCCTAGTTTGTACGATATCTATATGCCCCGAAGGCACGTCTGCCTTGGCACAGATCACCTCGATCTCATCGCCCAAATGCAGCGTCTGCCCCGTCAGGGTGTTGCGGATGAACCAGCCTTCCTCGACCTCATACTCGCCCTCCGGCATGTCGTGGATGTGATACAGCCCCTCCGCATGGTTCTCCAGCATCACATACACACCAAAATCCGTCACACTGGTAATGACACCCCGGAACGTTTCTCCAACATGGGCACGCATATACTCCGCGGCGTAGCAGCCGTCCGCCTCCCGTTCCAGCGAAACGGCACGCAGCTCCGTTTCAGAGGACTGGATCGCCGCGTTTTCAGCAAAATTCCCGTACCGCTTGTGCATCCACTCACTCGATGCTCCTGCCAGATGATCCGTCAGGATGCGGTGAACGCACAGATCCGGATAGCGGCGGATGGGCGAGGTGAAATGCGCATAATCCCGGAGTGCCAGCCCGAAATGCCCCAGCGGCTCTGCACTGTATTTCGCCTTTGCCATTGCGCGGAGGGTCAGGCTGTTGATGACCGGAAACCATGTCTCCTCCCGGCAGCCGTCCAGGATCTTCTGGATGTCCCGGGGCGATGCCTGCGCAAAGGTCGGGGCAGCTCCGCCAAGGCGAACCAGCATCTCCTTGAGATTGCCGATGCGCTCCGGTGACGGCTCTTCATGAACGCGGTACACCAAGGGGAATTTCGCCGTCCGTGCCAGCCGCGCCGCCGCCTCGTTGGCAGCAAGCATGCATGCCTCAATGATGCACTCGCTCCTGCCGCGCTCTATGGGCGCAAGTCCGATGCAAACGCCGTTTTCATCGAGCATCAGCGCAGATTCCGTGCTGGCAAGCTCCGGTGCGCCGCGCAGCCTGCGGATGTGCTCCAGCCGTCCGGTCAGCTCATCGAGAATACGGAGCATCGGGATGACGGGCGCGTATTTCTCCCGGATCTCCGGCGATGCGCTGCCGTCCAGAATGGCGTTGCATTCTGTGTACACGCCGCGCACTGCCGAGCAGATGACGGACTTTGCAAATTTTGCCGAAAGCAGGTCGCCCTCGGGCGAGATCTGCATGATGGCAGAGATAGCAAGCCTGTCCTGTCCGCAGTTCAGGGAGCAGATGCCGTTGGAAAGCGCCGGGGGGAGCATCGGGATCACCTTGTCGGCGTAGTAGATGCTCGTGCCGCGCCGGAACGCCTCCTGATCCAGCGGTGTGTTGGCGCGGACGTAGTGCGACACATCCGCGATATGCACACCCAGCGTATAGCTGCCGTCAGGATGTTTTTGCACGGACACAGCATCGTCCAGATCCTTTGAGTGCGCCCCGTCGATCGTGAAAATGATCTCGCCGCGCAGATCGAGCCTGTCCGTCAGGTCAAAGTCCGTGATGCCCTGCTCCTCAAGCTTTTTCGCGGCATGCAGCACCTCCTCCGAAAATTCCACGGGAATGTCCTGTGCAGCGATGCTTGCCGCCATGCAGTTTTCCGCACTGTCGGATGCACCGAAATTCAGCAGCACCTTTACGCGATGCTCCTTATGCTTTCTGCCGCGCTTGGTCAGAACACACAGCACCTTGTCGCCAATGGCATAGGGTACGCTCTCCCTGTAGTCGATGTGCAGGGTCATGTTCATGCGGTCAGGCGCAAGGCAAAGCCCGTCCTCGGTGGGAACGATGCTGCCGGAGATACGAGCCTCGGGGGTTTCCTCCAGAACGGAGATTACCTCCGCCTCCGGTGCGCCGTCTCCGCGCGGTGCAAGGCTTCGGCACAGCACGGTATCGCCGGGCATGCTGCCCATGAGATACTTGCCGGGCACGAAATGCTCCGTCCCCTCCTCGCTGCGCACGAATCCGAAATTTCCAGCCAACCGCACGACCTGTGCGCGGAACGACTGCTCCTGCTCGGTCAGGACGTACAGACCGCGGCGTTCAAAGATCACGCCCTCGCGCAGCAGGGAAGTGAGTGCCGCCTCATAGGCGGCAGGACTTCGTCTGGCGCGGCAGCGGTTGGCAAGGTCGGATGCTTTGATCTGCTTTCCGGCGGTTTTTTGCAGCAGGATGCGGATTTTCCGGCAGTACTGCGCGGTCACGGCAGGGTCTGCGCGGCGGACAGGGCGTTTGGGAGTATCGGGGGAAACCGCCTGCTTTCTGCGCTGATGCTTTGCGTTATGTCTTGCCATACTTATCTCCTTTCTTGTTGCATGGAAAAACAAAATGCCTCCAAGCGTACTCGGAGGCATTCATGGTGTGATACGGGAAATCATTCAACAGTCTGTGTCAGCGTCATGATCCACGGGATGACGATATTCATCGCGACAATGACAATCAAAGCGATGATGCCCAGGATCTTGGTGAGCTTTGCCAGTGCCGCTTCACGGGTATTGCCCTCGTTCTGTCCGTAGAAGGACTCGTTAAAGCCGCCGCCGAGCGCGGATGTCATGCTGTCCTTTGCCTTATCATCCTGCATCAGGCAGAGAATAATAACCAGTAAAGAAAGCAGCAGTACGACTGCACCGCAGATGATCTCATACATTTCCATTTCCGTTTGCTCCTCACATATTTAGTATATACAAAATGAACCGTGTCATAAAAGTACACCAATATATTATAGCATATTGTTTCAGGCTTGTCAAGGGGGGGTGAAAGAATTTTTTGCGCGGTAGCCCACGCCGCCCTCCCCAAAGGGGAGGGCGCAGGAGAGCAGTATGGTTCTGGTCTTTATACATCCAGCAGTTTCCGTTTCAGCAAAGCAAGATCAAAAATATCCACAGTACCATTCTGATCCAGATCCGCATTTGCCAGTTCTTCTTCTCCAAGAGGCTTCACGTTCAGAAGATACCGCTGCAAAGCAATGACATCAAGGAGAGATATTCTGCCATCAAGATCAACATCGCCCGAAGGTACGAAATCCGACCAGCCCGGATATTCAAATTGAACAAAAGTCACAGCAGGATGAAGATTCAGATATGCCCCGAGCTTGCTTGCTACATACCTCCCGGTATATCCCTTGAACTCCCTCGTATTCTCAGGAATAATCTGTAATACTTTGTTGGTAATGATAGTGATATCACCGTCCGAGCGTATCCAATCATGATTGTCTTTCCACATTGACCGGACAACTTCCTTCGGGAGATTCAACAAGGAACACATTTTTTCCTTAGACTCTTCGGTGTCGTCATAGGAATCCACGTAATTCACCCACTCATCTTTTAGCTCTATAAAATAATCTGCATCCCCACGCCGCCCTTCAGGCCAGCTCCGCTCATAGGACTGTTCATCTATTCCCAGCTTTTCCATGACCGCCTGGTCATCCATACTAAGAAATTCTTCAAACGTAAACGGCAGCGAGACGATATCCTGTTCAGATATTCCGTCTGCGGCAGCAACGCCTTGCGTATCGGAGATCGTGTTTGTCAGAGCGTCCTCACACGTACCTTTTACGCAAACAAACGGTGAAGAAACGGCAAACATCAGTGCAGCAGCAGTTGTGGCTGCAATTGTACGGAACATAGTTTTCATAATATGCACTCCTCCTTTTGGCTCAGGCGTATGTTTTATATATTATATCACTTTTATTAAAGTGCGTCAATATATTTTGGCATTTTTACAATTTATTAACATTTTTTATTTTTTCATATTTTATCAACAAAAACATCCTCTTTTACCCTCTTAATATTATTTATAAAATATAAGCTTAAAAAGCTTCAAAAGGATACAGTTTTTCAAACATTTTAGATAAATAAACAAACGGAAGCAAATTTCGTCTTATTTTTTGTGAATTTCGTGCAAACGCTGTCCCGCCCTCCTGCGCCCTCCCCAAAGGGAGACTTGACAAACGCTGAACGGTGTGGTAAAGTTATACTAGTCCCTATTATAACCCCGACAGGAGAAGTATCATGAACAATTTAAGTAAAATTGCCGCACTGCTGCTCACTGCACTGTGTGCTGTGCCGATGCTCACCGGATGCAGCCAGAATCCCAAGCAGCAGCAGAACATCGCCGAGGAGGACATGCCCTACGGCTCGACCATGCGCGAGGACAAAACCTCCTACGCCGTTCCCGTCACCTACGACCGGCGGTTTCTGGAGGAAGAACAGGTGACGGTCGTCACAAATTTCATCTTCGCCATCCAGAGCCGCGACGGTGCGCTCTATCAGGCATCGACCTTCCTGTTTTATGCGCAGTACCAGATGAGCGATGTCTATGGACTTGGCTCGATGGATGCCCTCGTTGACCGGCTGCACGGCATGATCGGCGGCAATACCGCCGATGACTTCCGGTTCAACATGCTGCTCATCAACGACATTTCCGCCAATACCGAGGTCGGCGAGCTTTCGGTCGTCTGCGAAATGCTCTCGGATGCCTACGACGGCGAGGGCGAATTCATGGATACGGTGGAGCATGCGTGGGATCTGACCGTGGAGTGGGATCTCGGCTTTCAGGAAAATACGCAGTTTGCCGTTGTTAATGACCAGCACCTGTTCCTGTTCCAGACTGCCGACGGCTGGTTCTGCCTGATGTAAGAGGTGCGCCATGCCAAGATTCTTTGTGGAATGCGGCGATCCCGATGAGATCGTCATTACCGGCGAGGATGCACGCCACATCGGACGCTCCCTGCGTATGCGCACCGGCGAGCTACTCACCGTCTGCGCCCAGGGCGTGGACTATGCCTGCGAGATCACGCGCATCACGGACAGCGAGGTGTTCCTGCATCCGCTGCATGCCGCGCCCTGTGCTGCCGAGCCTACGGTACAGATCACGCTGTATCAGGCTGTCCCCAAGCAGGACAAGCTCGCCGAGATTGTCCAGAAGGCAGTGGAGCTGGGGGTCACCCGGATCGTTCCGGTGCTGACCTCACGCTGCGTGGCGCGTCCGGCAAAGCAGGACTTTGAAAAAAAGCGTGACCGTCTCCGGAAGATCGCGCTCTCTGCCGCCAAGCAGTCCGGACGCGGCATCATCCCCGAGATCGCACCCCTGCATACGTGGCAGGAGGCACTGGATTCCATGCAGGCGCAGGAGCTTTCCGTCATGCTCTACGAGGAGCAGGGCGGCGTCCGGTTCGGGGAAGTCCCCCTCGCCGGGGCACAGCGCATCGGGCTGTTCATCGGCAGTGAGGGCGGCATCTCCGAGGAGGAGGCTGCCCAGGCGGTCGCGGCAGGCATCCACCGCGTATGGCTCGGCAAACGCATCCTGCGATGCGAAACTGCCCCGACTGCGGCGATTTCTGTCCTGATGTACCTGACAGGAAATTTATGAGAATTTGTCGAAAATTTTTTTGAAAAAGTGTTGAAATTTTCATTCGATTGTGGTATAATACTACTATGAAATGAATTTGTCGGTTTCCTGTCCGCAGCAGGCGGCAAATGATTCACTGCGGAGAAAAGAGGCACTTGATATGAACTGGAAGATCATGGCAATTATTGCTGCAACCGCCATTGCAACTGCTGCCGCAGTTGTTTTCGTCCTGCAAAAGCAGAACAGCAAGCGCAAGATGCGTTTCGACAGCTCCGAGTTTGATGATGATGATTTCATGGACGACATCGCCTGCGCAGAGCAGTGCAATTTTGTAGATGACAGTGTGGATCTTTCCGATGCAGCGGAGAAGGTCGAGGAGGCAGTTGCGGAAGCTGCTGACGCGGTCGAGGACGCCATTGACGAGGTCAAGGACTAAGGCAAAAATGCGAAGAAGGCTGCCCACACCGGGCAGCCTTCTTATTGTACATGCCCCTGTGAGCCGCCCCACCCCCCTGCCCCCCTCCCCAAAGGGGAGGGGGGTGTAAG
>CAZKHW010000187.1:0-5700 GCA_964552525.1 uncultured Ruminococcus sp.
ATCCCCTGAACTATAGCTTTGTCAACAATTTCGGAAATGTCCTGCTGTTTGTTCCGCTAGGGATACTGCTCCCCTACTTCTGGAAAGCACAGCGCAATCCCCTGCTCTTTCTGCTGACGGCACTGCTTCTGATCACAGGCGTTGAGGTATCACAGGGACTGCTGCTGCTCGGTACATGTGACATTGACGATCTCATCCTGAACATGGCCGGCTCGCTCATCGGTTATGTTCTCTATATGACCGCCCACCTTATCTGCAAAAAGAGGAAACTGCATGGAACATGAAATCACCCCGGCACGCTACAAGATCATCTGCCGTTTCCGGGACGGCATCTATACCGAGACGCTGCTTTGCAATGACGCACCGCGCACTGCGCCCTATTCCCTTTTGGAGGAGGATGCGCTGCGGCTTCTGCACTGCTTCTCCCCCGAGGCGCATCTTCGCGCCATGTGCCAGCGCGATCCCGATTCTGTCCTTGTGTTCCGCACGGATGCGGTGCAGCTCGGAACATTCGGCGAACTGGTACATGCGTGAGCTTAACAAAAACAAAATCCCCCGAACCACGATGATCCGGGGGATTTTCATATAAGCTCTTACTCCTCAGCAGCAGTCTCCACAGCAGCCTCCTCGACCACCTCAGTCTCTACGACCTCAGCCGTCTCAGGCTCATCCTGCTTTGCACCGCAGCTCGGGCAGAAACGCTGTCCCACCTGAACGTACTTGCCGCAGTTGCTGCAAACCGATGCACTCTCCATAGAAGCAAGCTCCGCACGGGAAACCGCAATGGCAGCTCTTGCCTCTGCAACCTGTGCGAGCAGCTCAGCGAACTCAGCCTCGCCGCGGTTGCCGTAGATATCCTCATACTTCTTACCGATCTCGATGTAAGCCGCATTGATCTTGCTCTCAGCCTTTGAGATGTCATTCTTGATCTTTACGCGCTCCACCATCTTCTTAGAGCCATCAACTGCGCCCTTGGCGAACTTCTCCGCAGAGTTCATTACATCGCCGCCGAGCTTTGTCAGTTTTTCCTTCAGTTCCATCGTGGTTACCTCCTTATGATCAACCGAATCTACAAAGCCGCCTCTCGACCTTGTATGCTATCAGTGTACCACAAATCCGCCGGTTTGTCAAGAGCGTTCCGGTTACAGTCTGCCGCCGGATACTCCATAAAGATAGCAGATTCGTCACAAATCATAACAATTTGGAAATTTCTGTAACATTTCCCGTCCGGATGTGACAAGATCTGCCGCCAATATCAGAAACCGCCGGGATGTGCCGCCCAGTCGAGCGCCGCATAGACATAATCCTGCGCACTCCGCGAGGTCTGCGCATCATAGTTGGCATCGAGCAGAAAATCCGATGCACCGACACAGACCACGAACGCATTGTTCTGCTCGGTATCACGTGAATAGAGCATGGTCGTGAGTGTCTCGTTCTCAAGGACCTCCGGGTCATCAAAGCCGCCGCCGCAGGGCGTTCCCACCGTCGTCAGCGCCGATTTGAGCATGGCATCCTGGCGCAGAAAGCTGTAATTCTCCTGTACCACGAAATGAAAACTGCGAGCATGGTTCATGTACAGCGGACGCTGTGCAGTCTCCTCGCTGATGGTCATGCCCATCGGTGCGTGGATCTGATCGATCTGTAGGAATTCCGGTGCATCGCCGGACATTCTGCCCTTGTCCGTCTCCGTAAGAAGGTCGTAGTCCATCCGGATGCTGTAATGCTCCAGAAACCGTTCGATGTACTTGTAGCGCGTCTCGCTCTCATCCGCAGGCATCAGGAGCAGCAAATGTCCTCCGGTCTGCATATAAGCATCAAGCTGCCGCTTTTCCTCCGCAGTGATATCCTCGCGCGGTGCATTCAGGATGACCGCATCCGCATCCGCAGAAAGCGCGGAGAGTGCATCAGCACGGAACACATAGCCCTTGGATTCCAATTGCGCCTGAAACTGTGATACCATATCCACCGATGCTGTCGCGTGGTCAGTCACATAGTACATCAGCACCGGTTCGGCGATCGGGGGGAGCGTTTCAGGAATGCTCATATCCGTCCCGGATTCGGTGCGGCTGCATCCGCACAGCACCAGCAAAGCCGCGGTGAGGATGCCAAGGGATCTGCGCATGATGCTGACAGCTTTCTTTCTGCCGTATCCGCTGCTCACTGTACAGACGCGTCCCAGAGCTGCTTGAACGTCTCGAAGAACTTCTTATATCCCGTCTGATCCACGGCATCCTTCCGATAGAGGAACGTCAGATTGCGCTCGTCAGTCAGATCGCCCAGCGAGAGCATGACGGTATCGTCTGCATCCATTGCGGCTGCATAGGCAAAGCACACGCCGCGTCCTGCCGCTGTCATCTGGTGCAGGACAGCACCGGAATTGCTCGTCAAAACGGATGCAAAATCCTCCGGCACGAGGTTCTTCTTGCGCAGCAGCAGCTCGGCAGTCATGCGGTCACCGCCGTCAGACTCACGCAGAAGCAGGTTCTGCTGCAGGAGCTGCTTGATATGGAGGGATTCACCTGCCTGTGATGCCGCGATAAAGCAGCCAAATTTCGCCTTGCCCATCGGTGCGGACACCAGTGTCGGGGAAACATATGCCTTATCCGTCAGCACAAAGTCAAGCTCACCGTTCTCCGCCATTTTCACAAGCTCGGGCATCGTTCCCACGTGAACCGAAAGCACCAGCTCCGGATCCTGCTGCATCAGCTCTGCTGCCAATGCTGCACCGGTCTTTTCACCCAGCTCTGCCGGAAAACCGAAACGCAGCACGGCGTTCTGCTCACTCATGCGCTTGAGGTCGGATGTGACACGCTTGCTCATTTTCGTCATTGCCTCTGCCTGACGGCGAAGATATTCTCCCTCCGATGTCAGACGCAGGCTCTTGCCCTCATACGTAAACAGTGTACACTGATACTTCTTCTGCAAATACTTGATGTGCTGTGTCACCGAAGGTTGTGTCATGCCAAGCAGTCTGGCTGTCTTGGTATAACTCTTGGTCTCACAGAGCTGTAAGAATGTCGCAATTCTAAAATCCAGCATAATGATCTCTCCTTATTTTGAATAATATTGCCCCTGTTCTACCATGATATCTAATAATATTCATTATACTACAAAAATATTGTCATGTCAAGTACCTGTTGCCCCTTATTTATAAAAAACTTTTTATGTGATAATTCGCACAAATTTTGTTCATAGGATTTACACAGCAAACTCATATTTTGGCAAAATCGCACATATTCCGATTAAATTAGTGGAAAATCAAATGCACATGCAATTCTGGCACATGAAGCCGGGATGCTGCATATACTATCAGCAGAAAGGAGCTGTTGCTTATGTGTGGAATTGCCGGGGTGATCTCCTTCAGGGAGGAGCTGCGGACACAGCAGAGAGTCTTTGAACGGATGCAGGATGCCATCCGCAGGCGAGGTCCCGATCAGAAGGGGCTGTTTGTATCGGAGCATGCTGCGCTCATCCATACGCGCCTTGCCGTCATTGATCCACAGGGCGGCGCACAGCCTATGCATTTCGGTGACGGGCGCGAGATCTACACCATCGTCTACAATGGTGAGCTTTACAATACTGCCGAACTGCGCAGCGAACTGCAAGCCGCCGGATTTTCATTCGAGACACACGCAGACACTGAGGTGCTGCTCAAATCCTACATTCACTGGGGGGAGGACTGCACACTGCACCTCAACGGCATCTTCGCCTTTGCCGTGTGGGAACACCAGACAGAACGGCTTTTTCTGGCACGTGACCGCATCGGGGTAAAGCCTCTGTTCTATCACCTGACACCGGAGCATCTGATCTTCGGCTCGGAGCTGAAGGCGATTCTGGAGCATCCGGACGTTCCCCATACCATCGGAATGGACGGCATCAGCCAGCTCCTGCTGTTCGGACCGGGCAGAACACCGGGATGCGGTGTCTTTGAGGGAATGGCGGAGCTTCCGGCGGCACACAGCGCATACTACTCGCGCGAGGGGTTCCGGGAGCACGAATACTGGAGGCTTGAGGCAAGGGAACACACTGAGAATTTCGCGCAGACCGCAGAGCATGTTCACTATCTGCTGACAGATGCGATCACGCGGCAGCTCGTATCGGATGTCCCGTTGGGAACGTTCCTGTCCGGCGGACTTGACAGCAGTCTCATTTCCTCGGTGGCATCGAGAGAGTTCGCCAAAGACGGCAGAGAGCTGCACACATTCTCGGTGGACTACACGGACAACGACAAGTACTTTCAGGCATCAAAGTTCCAGCCGAATTCGGATCCGTCCTACATCCGGCAGATGCAGGCGTACCTGCAAGCCACTCACCACTGGACAGTCATCGACACCCCGGCACTTGCCAACGCGCTGTTCGATGCAGTCGAAGCACGGGATCTGCCCGGCATGGTGGATGTGGACGCGTCGCTCCTGCTGTTCTGCAAGGAGATCCGCGAGCATGTCACGGTCGCACTGTCCGGAGAATGCGCGGATGAGCTGTTCGGAGGCTATCCGTGGTATCGTGATCCGGAGATCCGGGCTGCTTACGGATTCCCCTGGTCGCAAAGCACGGCATACCGGATGGGCTTTGCGCGCCCGGAGATCGCAGAAATTTTGGAGCAGCGCGGCGATGTTGACAGGGAATACCAGGCGACCCTCGCGCGGACGGCGCTCCTCGCAGGCGAGGACAGCACGGAGCAGCGCATGCGCGAGATGATGCGACTCAACCTCGACTGGTTCATGCAGACGCTGCTCGACCGCAAGGACCGCATGTCCATGTACAGTGCGCTGGAGGTGCGCGTGCCCTTCTGCGACTACCGCATTGCGCAGTATCTCTACAATGTGCCGTGGGAATTCAAGGAACACGGCGGCTACGAAAAAGGGCTGCTGCGCGAGGCGATGCGCGGTTATCTGCCTGACGAGATCCTTTGGCGCAAGAAAAGCCCCTACCCCAAGACGCACAATCCCAGTTATCTCACTGCCGTCACAAGGCTGCTGGAGGAGCGTTTGCAAAATCCGGATGCACCTGTTTTGCAGCTTGTACAGCGCAGTGCGCTGGAGCGTCTCATGTATGGGGATGACAATGTGCAGTGGTATGGACAGCTCATGACAAAGCCGCAGACCATCGCCTATTTCCTCCAGCTTGACTACTGGATGGAGCATTATCAGGTCAGGGTCGTGCTGTAAAAATGCCCCCTCCCGAACTATAGATACTCATAAAGAATGATAGCCCAAAAGCAATTTATGACAATTGCTTTTGGGCTTAAATTTATAATTGTATTACTTGCATAAATCAGAATTTAATTGCTCTCCAAACTGGAATTTTTATTCACTATTCTTTTTTACTATCCAATCACTCATACCATCTTCAGTTTCTGCGTATTCACCATAATCTAATTGTGCTAAATCACCTATAGTTTTATCTATTTCTAAAATATTAGCTAAAGATACTATTCTTGCATCTTCTTCTACATGTTGTCCACCACAAAGAAATTGCCAAAAGCCATCTTTATCATGAGAAACATACAATATTGGTCTTTTTTCGTTTAAAACATGGCAACAGGTAATACATGCTGTATTTGGACTATCTGCGAATGGAAAATTATGATTCATTATTCTTGCCTCCACAAATTTCGATTTAGCACCGGATTTTCCCTTTTGCAATAGATCCCAATCCATCCTTACCGCCAACTTGTCAGCGCGGGCTGCCGCACAGGTG
>CAZKHW010000188.1:0-5664 GCA_964552525.1 uncultured Ruminococcus sp.
ATACTTGAACAGGGCTTTACGTATATCAACCGTGAGGAGGACATGGATCTTCCCGGGCTGCGCAAGGCAAAGGAATCCTATCATCCGTGCATGATGCAGGTCAAGCGAAGTGTGCGGTTTAAGAAATCATAAAGGAAGATGTTATTATGATCTATGTATTTTTGGCAAAGGGTTTTGAGGAAGTCGAGACACTGACCCCCGTGGATCTGCTCTGCCGTGCGGAGAAGGAGGTACTGCTCGTTGGTGTCGGCGGCAAAACCATCACAGGCTCGCACGGCATCAAGGTGGAGTGCGACCTGACTGCCGGTGAGATCACGCTGGGGAATGCCCTGGAAATGATCGTACTGCCCGGAGGCATGCCCGGTACGCTGAACCTCGAGGCATCCGAGATCGTCCAGACTGCTGTGGACTTCTGCTATGACCGCGGCATTTATATCGGCGCGATCTGTGCAGCACCGTCTATCCTTGGACACAAGGGAATGCTGGAGGGAAGAACAGCCATCGCATATCCGGGCTTTGAGACACAGCTCACCGGTGCTGCGATCAGTGAGCATTCCGTGGCGCAGGATGACTTCATCATCACAGCACAGGGCGCAGGTGCGGCAGTTCCGTTCGGACTGAAGCTTGCAGAGGTGCTGTGCGGTGAGGCGATGTCGCAAAAGCTCGCAGCATCCATCTGCTATCCGGAGCACTGAGATGGACATATTCGCTGCCAAGCAGGACATGCGTTCCAGGATGCGTGCCGTCATGCAGGCAATGCCGCGTGATGAAAAGCATGCATATGACGCCGAACTGCGTGAGAGCCTGCTGTTTCATCCGTGGATGCACGAGGCGGACACCATCCTCTGCTATTGCTCCACTGCTCTTGAGCCGGATGTGCGCTGGGTGATCGGCTGGGCGATCGAAAACGGAAAGACCGCCGCACTTCCGGTCTGTACAGAACCGGGGGAGATGATCTTCTGCCGGATGCGGTTGGCATCCGACTGCCGTCCGGGGAAGTATGGCATCCTCGAGCCGACCAGCCGGGAGGAGCCGGAGATCACAGATAAGACGGTATGCATCGTTCCGGGATATGCCTTTACAAGGGACGGCAGGCGGCTTGGCAAGGGCGGCGGATACTACGACCGGTTCGTGTCCCGGCATCCGGGGCTGCGGACGATCGGCGTGACGTATGAGGTGCTGCTGCAGGAGGAGATCCCCTGCGAGGCGCACGATATCGCTGTAGATGCGGTCATCACTGACCGCAGGAGAATTGTAATACACGAAAATGCGTGAAAAGCGCGTTGTTCTGGAGGTAATCATGGCACAGAAACCCGAAAAAAATCAATCCTATCAGGAGCTTTTGAAGGCGGCATCTGCCGGTATGCAGGACGAGGAGAGCCTGGAGCCGTCCGATGACGAGGTGGATATCCACGGCGATCCGATCACTCCCGGGCAGGTGGTGCATCACGCCGATGAGCAGCCGCGCAGAAACCGCGCACCGCAGCCTAAAAAGAAGAAGCGCAAGCGCAAAAAGCACCAGAGTGCGCGTGTTTATGGTGTCATCATCATGCTGGTGCTGATCTTTGTCATTTCCATCTCGCTTGCCATCGGCATAATTGAGGTCGGAAAGGACATGCTCGGTCTGGAGGGAAGTGAGCGTCTCATCGTGTTCAACATCCCCGAGGGCGCAACGACTACGGAGATCGCAGAATCGTTGGAAGAAAAGGGGATCATCCGCATTCCCAAGGCGTTTGTGTATTTCTCGCGCCTGTCGAAGGCAGATGCCAGCTACATTGCCGGCGATCACGAGGTCAGCAGTGCGATGGCGTATGAGGAGATCATTAGTGAGCTGACTGGTACTGCCATTTCCGAGGAGCAGGTCGTTGTCGATGTCATGTTCCCCGAGGGCTGCACGCTGTACGAGGCTGCCCAAATGCTTGAGGAGGCAAATGTCTGTGAGGCATCGAAGTTCCTGTACTACTTCAATACCGGCAATCTGGGCTATGAGTTCGAGAACTATCTGCCGAAGAACAGCGGCATGAAGTTCTACCGCATGGAGGGCTATTTCTTCCCGGATACCTACACGTTCTATGAGGATATGGAGCCGTCTGCAGTCAGCCAGAAGATCTATGTCAACTTTGACACGAAGATCACGGATGAGATGTATGACCGGATCGAGGAGCTTGATACTACGCTGGATGATGTCATCATTTTGGCATCTATCGTGCAGCAAGAGGCGGCAAACGCATCCGAGATGCCCAAGATCGCGTCTGTTTTCTGGAATCGTCTGGAAAAGCCTGCCGATTTTGCCGGTCGTCTCCAGTCCGACCCGACCACGAAGTACGTCGAGGAGGTCATCAAGCCGAATGATACGCTCCGCAACGAGCAGATGTACGAGGCATATGATACTTACAAGTGTAAGGGACTTCCGGCAGGTGCAATCTGCAATCCGGGTCTGGACGCGATCAATGCGGTGCTCTGGCCGGAGGAGACGAACTACTTCTATTTCTATGCCGACATCAATACCAAGCGCACCTTCTTTGCCACCACGCTGGAGGAGCATAACGACAACATCGCCCGTGTAAACGGCACATACGTGGAAACAGAGGGTGAGGAGGAATGATGCGTCCGGAGGTGCTTGCGCCTGCCGGTGACAGCGAACGTTTGCGTGCGGCACTCGATTTCGGGGCAGACGCCGTCTATCTTGGCGGCAATCTGTTCGGTATGCGCCAGGGCGCACCGAATTTCGATGCCGCCGCACTCTGTGAGGCTGTCCGGCTTGCGCATTCGTATGGAAAAAAGGTCTATCTGACAGTAAATACCCTTCCCCGGAATGAGGAATTTGCGTTCCTGCCCCAGTTTGTCGCAGAGGCGGTGAACGCCGGGGTGGATGCGATGATCGTTGCCGATCTGGGTGTACTGTCCGTTATTCGCAGGCTTGCGCCGCAAATGACTATTCACATGTCCACCCAGACGGGCATCGTCAACTACCAGACCGCTAACGTCCTCTATGAGATGGGCGCAAGGCGCGTGGTGCTTGCCCGGGAGCTTTCCCTTGATGAGATCGCCGAGATCCGCCGGAGGATTCCGGAGGATCTGGAGATCGAGGTATTTGTCCACGGAGCTATGTGCGTGTCGTTCTCCGGAAGATGCCTGCTGTCGGCGTATTTCACCGACCGCGATGCCAACCGCGGCGCATGCTCCCAGCCGTGCCGCTGGAAGTACGCGCTTGTGGAGGAGAAGCGCCCGCACCTGCCCATGCCCATCGAGGAAACACCGGAGGGGACGTACATTCTCAATGCGCGTGACATGTGCATGATTGACCATATCGACAAGCTAGCCGAGGCAGGGGTGACCTCATTCAAGATCGAGGGACGCGCCAAATCGGCATACTACGTATCCGTTGTCACTAACGCCTATCGCATGGCGATGGATTGGTATCTGGCGCATCCCCATGACTACCAGCTCCCGGACTGGATCCGGGATGAGGTGTTCAAGGTCAGCCATCGCCGCTACTGTACCGGATTCTTCTTCGGGCATCCGAATGCATGTCAGTATTATGAAAATTCCGGCTACATCAGTACCTGTGACGTGGTGGGCATCGTCGATCACTGTGAGAACGGGGTATGCCATGCCACCCAGCGCAACCGCTTTTTTTCCGGGGATACGATCGAGATCCTCGCGCCGGGAAAAGCCCCCGTGCGCCTGACCCTGACGGACATTCGCAATGCAGATGGGGAGCGTATCGAGACTGTCAATCATGCAATGATGGCATTTTCGTTCTCCTGTGAGCAGGATTTTCCCCAGAATGCGATCATCCGCAAGCCTGCTGCGCAGGAGACGGAGGAAAAGCATATTCAATAAAAAGTGCAAAAGCACCGTCCCGATTTGATGACCGGGACGGTGCTTTTATGGATTTGGTTTCCGGATGCGAGTGCAACTGTAGCTGCGAGAGGTCACTTGACGGATATGCCGATCATGACAGTTTGCTCGCTGGTGTTGCTCCAGACAGAGTGCGGTATCCTGCCATCGACCAGGAAAGAGTCGTCCTGCTTTACGATGATTTCCTGATCGCCCAGCAGGATCTTTGCCTCCCCCTTCACAACGATAAACAGGTGGCTGTGCTCGTGGGTGTGCTGCTCAACCGGACCGCCGCCCTGAGGAGCAATGTACGCAACAGCACCGTCCAGGATCTCGCCCATTGCACCGAACAGCCTCTTCGCTTTGAAATTGACATGATCGGGCGGTGTCATAAATTCAGCGTCCATAGCGATCAGCTCCTTTGGGAAAAATGCGCCGGTTACTGATTATACGGATTGTTCTGATCGTTTCCGGCATTGGTGTCATAAGGATTCGGTTCAGCCGGAATGTCGCCAATTCCCGGCATCTGACCATTGTACTGGTCGTTCGGGTTGACATAGCCGGTATTCTGTGCGCTCTGGTACGGATCATTGGGAACGCTGTACGCATTATTCTGGAAGTTCGGCTCGTTGTAGCTGCCGCCGCCGAATCCACCGTTCAGGTCAGACGGATTAGAACCGCTCATGCCGTTGTAGAAACCGCCTGTCAGCTCCTCCTCGGTGGTGTAGCCGTAGGAGAGCATCTTGGCTCTCATGCACATGTAAAACTCTGCCTCTGTTGCCATCTGGTAGGGCATAACTGCGATCTGTCCAATGCAGCATGCGCATACTCCCAGCAGATACCAGCCGATGAACGAAAGACGCAGAACGAAGAAGTTCCACTTTTCGCCCTCCATTGTCTGCTTGGAGATCTCAAACACGCGCTGTCTCGGAAGATGCGGATTTTCCGCAAGCAAATAGGGAACAAGGGTGTATTCGTATTCCTTGATGATGCCGGGAATGATAAACAAGAAGCTCCACAGCGTGACATACAGTGTCTTGAAGAACATGGTCTTGACTGTCGGCAAATAGCTGCCGCCCTTGAAGTTGTCAAAGAGATGTCCGAACTTCTGGTCGCCGTTCCGGGCGGTCACAAAGTACTTGCATTCGCCGCACTTGGTCGGATTGCCGACAAAGCAGACGTATGCCATGCTGATGGCAAGCGCAGCAATGAAAACAACTGCCACGATCAGCAGGACTGCCATGAGCATCGTCATATCCAGCTCGCCGTCACCGCTGGAATAGGAACTGCTGCTGGAATCCGAGAAACTGCTGCCGCCGCCGCCTCCACCGCCGCCGCCACTGCCGTTCGCGCCCATGATGTTCGCCAGTACGGTGACACCAAGCGCCGGCCAGTAGTAGCCCTTGAGGTTTTCCCAAGCGTTCTTTTTCAGTAAACTTCTGGTCCACATAGTCAATCATACCCCCGTTGTAATCTGGTAAAGAGCAGAATGCTCTATATGTATATTGTAAATGATATTTACAGAAAAGTCAAGCGTTTCCAGGGAGATTTGCCGGAAATTCCAGATAATACACCGATGCACTTTTCAGATTTGTAGAATATCACAAGGGGATGAGGAGGAATTTCTGACTGGTCGGGAATATGCGGAGAATTTCCGGAAAATTTTCTGGAAAGGCTTGCAATTTATCATGAAATATAGTATAATAAAAATGATGGGCAGCCGCCCAGAACGAAAATTACAGGAGGTCATTATTATGGCATTAGTTTCTGCTAAGGAAATGCTGGACAAGGCTCGTGCTGGTAAGTATGCAGTTGGCCAGT
>CAZKHW010000189.1:0-5637 GCA_964552525.1 uncultured Ruminococcus sp.
GCGAAAAAATAAGGAAAAACGAACCCCTATAAATGAAAAATTCGTCTTTTTGTACAAAAGCACATACTTAAACCAAGATGTGTTTTGCTTAACTGTCAAGAAATATATCGAGAAAATTATCGTCCCGCTATTTATATATAACGATTTAGTCATTACAAAAAGCATAAAACGGAGACTGAACATAATTCGACTGTCATTCGTGCATAACTGCATTGATATGTTTTTATTGTTGGAAAAACACAATATTTTTCCAAAACTATTGCTTTTTTGTGAAAAACGTGGTATAATATTGCCGTAGTCTGTAATTTTTTAGTGAGGATTTTATCTGTCCTGTTTTCTATGGTTTTATTATAGCATCATCTGCTTTTGATTTCAGTGACTGCATAGGGACAGAATTCAGACAAAAGCGGACAAAATTGTACATGAGGTGAAAATGATAAAATTTAGTGACTTTTGCAAGCCCTTTTACAGCGGTAAAAAGAATTTAAGCGGTTTGAGAGGGCATAGTTCGCAATCTAAAATCGTCCAGTTTTTTCTTTTGGAGGCACTTGACCATCAGGTTCTTGAAATTGATTCATATTCGGACGATGCATATCGTAAATGGTTTACCGGCGAAAGAGAAATCAATGGAGAAATCTGGTACAAAATAGATGCGGTTTTTAATGAGGAATCATATTTTAATAAAATCCGTTCTACTGTTAATGAAAGCCAGATAATTAGAATGCTGTCAGAATATGGTGTTGATACAGCTTGTGAAGATGCTGATAAATTCTGTCAGGCGATCGTCATACAGTTTAATGCACTTATAAAAGGAAACGGACAGGCTGAAAATGTAATAGTTTCAGAGTATTCAAAAATGTTGTCTGATGATGAAATAAAAATTCCCCTACCTATGATTGATGAGGGAAGAATGGCTTTATTTTCTGAAGCTGATATGGTCTTATTGCGGGATTTCTCAAATGATTACGATGAAATCATTTTGAAATGCATAAGTCAAAATTATTTTTACTATTTGTTAGATAAATCAACTTTCAACAGGCTCTCTGAATTGTATAATAATAAGTGGAGTATAAAAGCTAATGAATTTGAAAGTTTATCATTAAAGTCACATATATGGGGAATGCTAAGCAGTCTTAATGAACTGTGTAATGCTTTAAATCCAGATGCGCCACCGGTCAGAAGACCAACACTGCGACAAACAAGAGAAAAAATACGTAATCTTTATGTAAAGTTGCATCCTGAACAATATGCGAATAATTTTTTATATGATGTGATAATAGATAACTGGAATTGCGGAGAAGATTACTGACACCTGTAACAGAGAAAGGGAAAATAATGCCGACAATAGTTGAAAGAATCATGAACACTGATAAAGTGATATGCCGACATCTTAACAAAGTAGACGGAGAGTCCCGTGGTGTCGTTTCGCAGGACATACTTTCGCATCTCATTGACTTTGTTGAGCATATTATGCTAAAATTTTATTCCGGCAGTATGGAAATAGAGGATTCGGAAGAAAATATCAGGAATGCTATAGAGTACACACAGACAAATCACGAATTAAAACAGCTGTATAGATTTCACAAGTTTCTGCAAACGGTTTCTATACATTACACCCTCGATGAAAATAACTCTGAACGTTTGATGCTTAAATATTTCAGATATTTGATTGAAATAAAAAAGATTGTTAAAGATTATCTCTGCATACAGGTACTGCATAACCTTAGTAAGTTTCCCTTGAATCTTGATACATCACTTCAGTAGTATTATACAAAAATATCTGAAAAAGTAAATAAATACACTTATAGAGCTGACTGTGATAACAATAGATATTATATTGAAAAAATTGAATCATTCTTTGTAGGAGAAGAGATTTATTATGAAGTAACATTTACTTTAGCGATTGACTGGCATAACAAGACGAACAGGATAGTTGCTTTCACAAAATACAAAATACCGGACAATTATGCTGTTAAATTTCATCTTATTAGTGAAACTATCCGTATTCTTGACACAATAATGCCTATATCAATAATCGATGGTTGGGAAATATCAATCCGTGATTGTGAATATAGTAATTTCATTTCGCTCATAACAGGACAGCGTTTAAAAGTTCTTTTTAAGGAACAGACTGCAATTTGCAAATTTCTGACACATACCGGTTATTCGCTTTGTGAAGTTATGGATTTTCCTGATAATATTTACAACAGGTTAACATCTGACTGGAGAAATCAGACAGGAACAGAGGTCTTTATTCATATTCTTGACATTTGCCGTCAGCTTATTTCAGAAGGCAAGACAGGTAAGAATATTATTCGCTATCTGCTGCACAATATGGACAATGCTGTCATAAAGAAACAACGGTATGATTTTCAAAATTCAAGCATTTCCAATCTTTATCTTCAGTATGGCTGCCTGCCATTTGAAGAAATGCCATATTTCAATGCACTTCTCGGTTATCCGCCACGGCAGTATGATGTGTTTGAATGCATACTAGCTTATAACAGACATCATGAAATGCTTGCAAGAAAGATAAAAAATAATACAGAAATGCGTGGCAGCTTATTTACTGATTTATCAGAAGTTGAAAGATTTGGTGATATTGAAGAACTCGTGCAAAAATTTAAAGATTCTCTTTATTGGAAACATCAGGAGCAGAATAAACTCGTCATTGAAAACGGGCATATTTTTATAAACCACTATAAAGATGACACCTGTACTATTATTAAAGCATTGCAGGAACTTTCTGATTCCGGAATTCCTGATTTCTCTCGTGATGTTCAGAAATGGCTGAATAGTGGAGTACATGAGGTAGACTGCGATGAAAAAAAGGTGATATTAAGTCAGATATTTGCTGACTCCAAGGTTGCGATTATTTATGGTTCAGCCGGAGTGGGAAAATCAACATTGATAAACCACATTGCCCACTACTTTGAAAATGAAAAAAGCTGTTTTTTGCCCATACAAATCCGGCAAAATGCAATCTGGAACGGCGTGTTAACTCTAACGATGACAACAATACATTTTCTACGATTGCAAGTTTTTTACTCAAATCATATCTTCAAAATGAATATGATTTGCTTGTTATTGATGAATGTAGTACAGTTAGTAATGAAGATATGGTCGAGGTTCTCAAAAATGCTAAATTCAAATATCTCTTACTTGTAGGCGATACATATCAGATTGATTCCATTCAGTTTGGTAACTGGTTTACAGCCGTGCAAAATTTCATCTCTCCCCACTCTGTATTTGAATTGACAGAACCACATAGAGTAAAGGAAAATAAGCCTTTACTCAACTTATGGGCGAGTGTCAGAAAAATGGAAGATGATACTCAAGGTCTTATCAATAAGCTGAGTCTGTCTTTGGATGTAGATACCACCTTGCTTACCACCATTGAAAAAAATGAATGTATTCTTTGTCTGAATTATGATGGATTATACGGAATAAACAATATAAATCGTTTTTTACAGCAAAGTAATCCGAATCCCGCTTATCGTTGGGGAATCCAATCTTACAAAGTAGATGATCCTGTTTTATTCCATGAATCAAACAGATTTACACCTGTGATTTATAATAATATGAAAGGAATCATTAAGGGAATAAAAATTCTTGATTCCGATACCGCAGATGAAAGAATTCAGTTTGACATCGAACTTGAAGAACGTATAGATGAAGATGATGCGGAGTGGTGCGGTTTAACTGTATTACCTGATTCGGAGCATGGAAATATGGTAGTGAGATTTTGTGTACATAAGACAAAAAGCACTGATGAAGACGATGATTCCAGCACTTCACGTACTATTGTTCCATTTCAGCTTGCCTACGCAGTTTCAATTCACAAATCTCAAGGTCTTGAATATGATTCGGTAAAAATCGTCATTACTGATGAGGTAGACGAGCTTATCACTCACAGCATTTTTTATACAGCAATAACCCGTGCTCGTAAAAGTCTGCGAATTTACTGGACTGCGGAGGTTGAAGCTAAGGTAATCACACGCATTAAGCCTCGTGATATAAGCCGAGATGTAAAGCTACTTCGATATTACATCAAACAAAATTGAAGTAAAGAACTGTCAAAATTAATCAAAAAAATCATTATCCATAACTTTACAGACAAATTTTAAGTTGTGGATAATACAAAAGTATAATCCAAAAACACAAGATTACGAATCGAGGTAAATATGAGCAATAAACTTGAACTTACATGGCATGGCAAGGAGCAGGAAATCCGCATCGAACCACGTCTGCTGATAGAAAAGCCCGAACTTTCCAACATGGGAAACGTTCCAGATACAGATAATATGCTTATTCATGGTGATAATCTGCTTGCACTTAAAGCTCTTGAAAAGAACTATACAGGCAAAGTTAAATGCATCTACATAGACCCACCGTTTAATACAGGGCAAGCTTTTGAAAATTATGATGACGGAGTTGAACATTCAATTTGGTTGAACCTTATTCATTCACGTCTTAAAATACTTAGTAATTTATTGTCAAGTGATGGAACTCTTTTTGTTCATATAGATGATAATGAATTAGGATATTTAATTGTACTTCTTGACGAAATATTTGGCAGAAATAATCGTGTTTCAATTATATCTTTTAAGCAAGCATCTGCAACAGGTCATAAATCAATTAATCCAGGAATAGTCAGTATTACTAATTTTATACTTATTTATACAAAATCCAAATCAGAATGGAAACCTAAAAGGGTTTATACTAACAAAGGCGAACGTGATAAAAGATACAACAATTATATTATCAATATTAATGAACCTTATGAAAATTGGCAGTTTACAACTCTTACAGAAGCTTTTGCAGAAAACCTTAATATATCAATCAAAGAAGCAAGAAATGTAATGAAACAGAATCCTGAAAAAATAGATAAGTTTGTTATAGAACATTGCGAATCTGTTATTCAATTAGTTAATCCCGACTATACAAATGTTGGTGCTGAAACAAGAGAATATATTGATAAATCCCGTGCAAATCCTACTCAAATTTTCAGACAAATTCGTGAAGGATATTCTGATATAATCTTATTAGGCGGAAAAAGAATCATTTTCTACAAAGACAAACTCAAAAAAATAGACGGTGAATTTGTCACCGGAGAACCACTTACAAGTTTGTGGGATGATATTTTATCAAATAATATACATAATGAGGGTGGTGTTGATTTTCCAAAAAGTAAAAAACCAGAATACTTAATAAAACGTTGTTTAGAGTTAGCAACTAATGAGGGTGATTTGGTGCTTGACAGCTTTCTCGGAAGCGGCACAACCTGTGCAGTTGCTCACAAAATGGGACGTAGATATATAGGTATCGAAATGGGCGAACACGCATATACGCACTGCAAGAAAAGGCTTGATATGGTCATTTCAGGAGAGGACAAGGGCGGAATCTCAAAGTCTGCGAACTGGACGGGCGGTGGCGGATACCGTTTCTATGAACTTGCACCTACACTCATCAACAAGGATGATTTTGACGCATTTGTAATAAATCCCGATTACAGCCCCGACATGCTTGCAGCGGCGGTTGCTCTCCATGAGGGATTCACATATCAGCCCGACAGCGAAATTTTCTGGAAACAGTCTAAGGGAAATGAAAATTCTTATCTCTTTGTCACAACACGTC
>CAZKHW010000190.1:0-5612 GCA_964552525.1 uncultured Ruminococcus sp.
GCCTGCCATCATGATCGAGTTCTCGCCGCCGGGGAAGCCTCCGGGCGGAAAACCATCCGGCTCGCCCTCACCGCCGTAAAAATCGGTGATGCCAAAGCCATGTCCGATCTCATGCTCCAATACATGCAGACTGCCGTTCTGGATCATACCAAGGTACGCCGTATCGGAAAGGCGCTGTCCCCAGTCACCGCCGCAGCCGCCAATATCCGGGAATCCCTGGGTCGCCCACATGTACATGTCAAAACGCTTGTCAAGTCCGCCGGGATAGGCATATCCAGACTCTGCAAAATGATCGAAACGCGACAGCTCCGACGGTGCGAACGGCTCCTTGTCAGGGATCGTGTCCCTGCCGTTCGCAGTGTCATACTGTGCATCATAATACCTCGTGTCGGTGTAGACGATCTCGTCATCGTGCAGATCGAGCAGGCAGCTTTTGTCGATCACTGCCCAGCCAACGATCTTCACATCAATATGGTCATACGGCCAGTTCTCGTATCCGGCAAGCCAGTTGTTCCACGCATTGATGCAGTCGGAGAGCATCTGCTCGAACTGCTGCCGCTGCTCATACGTGACGGTCTGATAGGACTGCCACTTCACAACATAGTTGATCGTACCCTTGCCTGCAACGATCTGGTCGAAGATCGTATTGCGCCGTGCTGTGGACTGCTCGCGCTCGATGCGGTTCGTCCAGATCCAGTCAGCAGCATACTGAAAATCCCCTGGCATATCGCTGATGCTCACCGCAGATGCCGTAATTTCTGCTGTCTGTCGTGAAATACCCTGTGTCGTGAACGGTGTCAGACACAATGCAGCCGCTAAGATCGCCGCTGCGATTCTGTTTCTTTTCTTCATGTGAACCCCCTGTGATATTAGACCTCCTCGGAAACTTCCAAAGCATCATCTTCCTTGTCTATTTCGCATCTGGCTTTGAGTCTCTCCCTTGCAATACAGCAAGTATTCCTGCGGTCGAGTCTCTTTGCCATATGCAAAATATCCTGCGGAATCTGGCACTTCTCCAATTTCCGAGGAGGTCTATTTCTCTGTGATATTCAAGCAAAAGATAACTGCTTGTATATTTTAATTATACTGTATTCCGGAAGTTTTTGTCAATTGAATATCATGCTTATTTTCAATCTTATTTTCAAGTTAACGCACATTTTACTGCAATATTGTCTTGCTTTTTCCTGCCGATCGTGATATAATATTACAAAAGAGAGGATTCTGAAATGAGGTGATGCTCATGAAGCAGCGGCCGCTGATCGGCATTGTCACATCAGTTCTCGCGCGCAGCCACATACGCAGCATTGTCAGAGGTGCGATTGCGCAAGCGCAGTCGTGCGGCTGTGACAGCATTCTGCTGTCTCCACTGGTGCATTTTACGCGGTGTACACCGACGCATGCCAAGGCTGAGCGCATGATCTATCAACAGATCAGCTCCGATGCATTTGACGGTTTTCTGTATGTCAAGGACGATACGACCATGGGCAGCGAGGTCATCGCAGAGGTCGAACAGCTCCTGCTTCGTTCCAACAAATATGTGATGACAGTTGATGAGCAGGAGCATGCCGTATTTGACAGCACGCAGTATGATGACTATGACGACTTCGGGAAGGTCGTCCGGCATCTGATCGAGGTTCACGGCTATCGGAAGATCTACTGTCTGACGGGACCGCAAACGAGCTTTCAGGCGCAGAACCGACTGCGTGCGTATCAGGAGCTGATGACGCAGTACGGACTTCCCTATGATGACACCCATTACACCTACGGAACATTCTGGGTGGATTCCGCAATTTCCTATGCCGGGCAGCTCCTTTCCGGTGCGCTTTCCATGCCCGATGCCATCGTCTGCGGAAATGACGTGACAGCCATGGCACTGATCAAAGCCTTGCAGTCCGGCGGTATCCGTGTACCGGAGGATGTGGCAGTCACCGGCTATGACGGATTCCCGTTTACAGCAAATGTCGATGTCTCCCTGACAACCTATACGCGCAACCACTATCAGCTCGGGGCGGATGCCGTGCGCCGGCTCTACCGAAATATGACCGGTGTTCTTTGCCGCAAGGTGCATCGCCCCGAAAGCGGATTTATCGTCGGCAATTCCTGCGGCTGCGAAAGCATTCCTGCCAAGCAGATCCTGAACAACAGGCGATCTGCCGTGCCGCGTATGTGGGAGGAGGACGTATTTGCTGATGATATGCCCTTCGATCTGGCGGCGGCACAGACACTCCCCGATTTGCTGCATCGCATCCCTCGTCACATCAGGACACTGTATCAGGCACAGGAAATACGGCTGTATCTGTATCAGCCGGAGGGCACGTTACACTGTGCGGCAGTCTACACTGATGACGGCACAGAGATCCCCGATGCTGCGCCGATCCCCGGAAAGGATGCCGCCTCATTCCTACAGACCAGCAATACACCGCAGGTGTTGTTTTTGTCGCCGCTTCACATGCAGGAGCGGCAATTCGGGCTGATCTCGCTCACCTTCGGGCAAAGTGACCGTATCTATGACCAAAGCTTTCTGCATTTTGTCTCTGATCTGGAGGTCGCGCTTGACCGGATCTGCCGTCAGCAGGCTGCACCGGAAATTTCCGCAGGATCCAGCCGTCAGATCAGCCGCAGAGAGCAATATGAAACGCTTCTGCGGCTGCGCACTCAGCTCCATGACGAGCCGGGACTGCCCTGGACAGTCGAGCGCATGTGCCGTGTATCCGAGATGAGCAGGAGTACATTGCAAAAACACTATAAAGCATACTTCGGAAACAGTGTGTTTGAGGATCTGATCCTGTTCCGGGTAGAACAGGCGCAGCGTCTGCTTACCGGAACAGACCAGTCTCTCGGAACGATCGCCGCCGGATGCGGCTATTCGACAGAAAGCTATTTTATGAAACAGTTCAAGAGCGTAACAGGGATGACACCAACGGCATACCGCAATCAGAAACGCAAGAAGTGAGCTTGCGATATCCACCGGCAGGCAGATCGGCAGGCAGCGCCTGAAAAAACTGTTATCTCCCGAAAACTTCCGAAAATGTCTCATACAGAAGGGAAAGACGATCATGAAACGAAGATCCATCCTTAAAACGATCACAGCGGCAGCCATTGCACAGGTGATGCTTACCGTCTCAATGCCTGCTGTTCCGGCAGCCTCCATAGATCAGCCGGTGATCCTGAATAATATTGTCCTGTTTGCACAGTCTGCACCGGTCGCGGAATCGAATTTTATGGAGGATCGTGTCGAAGCGATCACCACAATGTGCAGCGATACCAGTACCATCCATTCGCTCTCCGGCTATATAAACGAGATCTCCTACGGTGCTTTGCAGGTAAACAGCTATTTTCCGCAAATGAAGGACGGACACATCCTGCCCTATCAGCTCTCTGCGGATGCGGCAGACTATTCCAGTTGTCAGCAGATCGCCATTGAGATCCTCCAGAATATCACCATTCCCGGGGACATCCCACTAGACGGAAATTCTGATGGAATCGTAGACAATATTATCTTTATTGTCGATGGTAAGGCGGTGGATGCGAGTTCTCCCCTATGGCCCAGAGCTTTTTCTATGGCTGGAATGCAGTTGAACGGACTTCCTGTTCACAGAGTGAACATTCAAAACAGCTCGCAGATCTTTGAGAACCAGATCACCGGTGCTGAGGGCGTGCTTTGCCACGAATTTCTGCACTCCCTTGGATATCCCGATCTGTACCGAAATGAACGGTCAGGAACGCCCGTAGGTCAGTGGGATATCATGGCGTCAGATTCCGTGTTTTTACAGTATCCGCTTGCGTATCAGCGAGCAGCGATTTCTGGCTGGCTTGATGCCAAGGAGATCACAGAAGGCGGAACCTATTCCCTGTCGCCCGTATCCTCTGCCAGCGGAGATCGGCTGTATCTTCTGAAAACACCGCTTTCCGATACGGAATTTTTCGCTGTGGAGTACCGTCAGCAGGGAGCGCGTTACTCCGATGAGATAGATGTGAAGATCTATGGGACGGGGCTTGTGGTGTATCGCGTGAACATCGAGGCTGAGGGCAACTTCAACGGCGATCAGGATGAGATCTATGTATTCCGTCCGGGAGAAACGGGTCTGAATGCCGGTGAGGGCGATATGTTTCGCTCGAATTATGGCGGCGAAAATGCCCCGGACACGGTGGGATCTCTTGACTGGGATGCTGACATCACGGACGGTGCACTGGTCTATTCCAACGGCACCAACAGCGGTATCTGCATCCGCGATATTGCGATGGATGCGCAGACACTCACCTTTACTGTTGACTTTGCCGATACCTCCGGCGTGAGCGTATGGGAAAGCATCGGCAATGAATCGCTTGGAAAGGACAAGCCGTATCAGATGGCAGCCGCCCCTGACGGAACGGTGTATCTGATCGCCGCGACCGATTCCGATGCAAGGCTGTATCGCTATAACGGCAGTTCGCTGCTGGCGCAGGGCAAGCCTGTGGGATCGGGCAGGGCTATGGATATGAATCAGCCTGCCCTTGCATTTTGCGGCAATACGCCCTACGTATTGTATCAGGACAAGGATTTTTGTCTGCATTTGTGCCGATATGATGCCTCTGACGGCGGCTGGACGCAGGTGTATCAGGGACAGGAAACAGCACAGTATGCAGCACTGACAGCGGATGCAGGCAAGGTCTATGTTACCTACACGACCGGCAGCTTTCCCTATGCGGTGCATGCCGCCTGCTATGACACTGACACGGGCAGAGTCGATGTGATCGGCGAAACGATCGCGGACAATGGCTGTCAGATGTCCATTGCCGTTCTGAACGGCGAGCCTTTGATCGCTTACCGTGACCTCAATGACGGAAACATGGCGAAACTGGCAGTATATCATGACGGTGCATGGAAGATCCATCAGGTTTCACAATCCTCCTGCGGTATGGTTTCCATGATGGCAGACGGAGCTGCTGCATGGATCGCCCCTTCCGGGCAGGGAAACGCTGTCTGCCGTTTCTCAGACGGCAAAGTGACAGCATATCCGCTGCCGGAGTCTATGCCCCAGAATGTGTTTTCGGTGATACCCTTTGCTGCAGAGGGAACGTGTTACCTGGCGGTCAATACCCAGAACCTGGATGTAGCGGCGGTGTATCGGCTCAACGGCTCCGACTGGGAAATGACAGGCGACACGCTGGCGATGGAGCTGGTCAACTCGCTGTCCCTGGTATACAGCGATCAGACGTTATACTGCTCGTACCTCACCAATCAAGGTACGCCGATGATCAGGCGGCTTTCCCTTAGCTCCAAAACTCCCGTGACAGGGGATCTGAATGGTGACGGAAGATGTGATGTTTCTGATGTTGTACTGCTCCAGAAGTGGCTCTTAGGAGTGCCGGATGCAGCCATTGTTGACTGGAGAGCCGGGGATCTTTGTGCGGATCACAAGCTGGATGTATTTGACCTTGGTCTGTTAAAGCAGCTGCTTCTGGCAAAATAGCACATCTAAAATTAGCAGATTGCATTTTACAACAAAGGATGGTATAAGTCTGCAACTGCATTTCGACCATGGAGGTTTTATTTATGGATCAAAAAACAAACGCTTTACCCGAGATCCGAATGAATGAGAAAACACAGAATTTTTTTAAAACAATTTATT
>CAZKHW010000191.1:0-5603 GCA_964552525.1 uncultured Ruminococcus sp.
TGATGGTGACCTCTGCCGCCGTCCCGGCAGTCGTGGGAACGGTAAGCATCGGCACGAAGGGTTTCTCTGTCAGTGCTGCGCCCACAAGGGAACGCACGTCCGCAAAACTGGGGTTCTTGATAATCATGCCGATCGCCTTGGCGGTGTCGATGGACGAGCCGCCGCCAACAGCAATGATATGATCCGCACCGGATGCCTTGTAGGCAGCCACGCCGGAAATCACGTTGTCGATGGTAGGATTTGGCTTGATATCGTCAAACAGCTCATAAGGGATATCGTTCTCTTCAAGGAGTACGATGACCTTGGAGGTCACGCCGTATTTGATGAGATCGGGGTCGGAGCAGACTATTGCCTTGCGAAAGCCGCGGCGTGAGATCTCTCCGACGATCTCGGAAACTGCGCCCGAGCCGTGGTAGGATGTTTCATTGAGTACGATTCTCTGTGCCATGATAGTGCCTCCAGCATACAAAGTAGGGATTGTCTTTCCATTATAGTATACCATTTTGCACGGCATTTGTCAATAGGTTTTTGTGAGTTTTCACGGAACTTGGGGGTGGGGCATCCTGATACTTGCGCTACCTCCCAATGCTACCGCCTTTGGAAACCGTTAGCTCCAAGCCGCGCAGCTTTGCCCTCTTGCCGTTAGGCAAAGGGCATTGCGGACAATAGAATCCGATTTATCCCTTATCGCCAACTCGTCAGCGCGGACTCCGCGCCGCACCACGCCAAAGCCCTCTCCCCCAAAATGGAGAGAGGGCTTGCTGTTACCCCAATTTTTTATCACACACCTGTGCCGTTCCCATACAGGACTTTGTCGCATCTCGTGCTCAACAACCCCATTTTGAGCAGCGAGAGATCAAAAATATCCACTTCCCCGTCCTTATTGAGATCGACATTCCGGCATGCCGCCGCATTCAGCGAGATCTCCCCATGCAGATACCGCTGGAGATATACCGCATCCAGTACCGTGAGCGCGCCGTCAAGGGTGGCATCTCCCAGAACCTCCGAGCTTTCGTCATAGCCGAAATGCACCGTGCCGTATGTCGCGCGATCCACGATGTCAGCCGCCTCCCATTCCGCCTGCGTGCCCGAATACCACGTGTCACGGATCTGCGCCTTTCCGAACGTCCCCTCGCCGACATACGTCAGCTCCTTCGGGAAAATCAGCGTCTCGATGGCATTGCAGCCCGTGAACACGCCATCATACATCACAAAATCACATCCCTCCCATTCAGAGTTATTGTCGTAGTCAGGTATGACATAATACGCCTCGGATTCGATCCGGGTCACTCCGGCAGGCAGTCTCACCTTGCGTAGCGAGGTGCAGTGCTGAAACGCCAGCCTGCCAAGCAATGTCACTGAATCCGGCATGATGATCTCCTGCAAGCTGTCGCACTGCGAAAATGCCGCCTCCCCGATCTCCTCCAGACCCTCCGGTAGCATGATGTGCCGGATTCCGCTGTTGATGAACGCACATTCCCCGATGCGTTTCAGGCTCTGCGGCAGCTCCACACGCTCCAGTTTCGTACAGAGTGTAAAGGCTCTCTCCGGGATCTCCGTGATCCCCTCCGGAATGGAAATTTCGCGAAGCTCCCAGCAATCCGCGAATGCCCTTGCCGGGATGCGCTCAACCGTCTCCGGCAGCGTCACCTTCTCCACGCCCGTGGGAACGGATGCCAGCTCACGAAGATCACGGCTGTAGAGGATGCCGTCCACGACCGCAAAGTTCGGCGCATCCTCCGCGATGGTGAATTCCGTCACATTCGGCAGCCTCGAAAAGGCGCGTAAACCGATGCGTTCAAGATTTCGCGGCAGGCGGATGTCCGTTACCTTGTCCAGTCTCGGGAAGGCATTCTCGCCGATGAACCGCACACAGTCGGGGATCTCGATGGTTTCAAGCGATTTGAGATACCGGAACGCCCCCTCGGCGATGCCGACCGTCCCCTCGCGCAGAGAGAGCGTCGTCACGTTGTTATCGCCCTTGTAGCCAATGGCGAAATCCCCGAGGTACAGGATGCCATCCGTCTGTGCCTCATACCACGCGGTCTGTCCCATCAGGAAATCCATCGAATCCGGATCAAACCGGATATTCCGGAGCGATTCCGGCAGCGTGACCTCGGTCAATGCGGTGCAGCCGAAGAACATCCCCGAGCCTAGCTCCTCGATCCCCTCCGGGATCTCGATGCGCTCAATGGCGCTGCAACCAGCAAATATGCCGAATCCGAATCGTGGTGTACAGCCGTTCCAGACGACCTCGGTCAGCTTGCCGCAGCTGGCAAATGCCCGATTGCCGATCTCTTCAAGGGTCGAAGGCAGGACGACACGCTTGACATTCATGCAGTTGCCAAATGCCGATGAATCGATGATGCGCACGCCCTCCGGGATGACCCACTCCTCCACAAAGATCGGACCATAGCAGCACAGAGAGCCGATCTCCGTGACCGGGATGCCGCCGATCTCGGACGGGATCGTAATCTTCTTTTGACCGCTGTATTTGAGCTTGTTCAGCACGATATGATCGCCATAGTTCGTATAGCGGAACTGCGAGGTCTCGCCCTCTCCAAGCTCCGGAGCATCCGGTGCGTCCGGCTCTTCCGATTCTGACGGCTCGGTCGGGACTGTCGGTTCGACAACGATCGCGACGTCCTCCCCAGCAATTGGCTCGGCGTGATCCAGCGCGGTCGGCTCGACCAGGATCGTTCCGTTTGCCGCAGCGGTCATCCCTGTGGTCATCGGCATTGCCGCAAGTGCCGCGGCAAGCAGCATTCCTGTGATGTGATTTACGTTCATAACAATTCCTCCTAAATGTGTTGTTGCTCTGTATGACGAGGCGGCGGTGAGAAATTGCGGCAAAATTTGTAAACGTTTTGTGAACATTTGGAAACGGCAAAAGCACCCTCCGGAGCTCCGGAAGGCGCAGAAACTTATGCAGCCGCACCGATACCCATGACCGCGCCAAAGCCCAGCAGGGTCAGCACCGTGATGATGACCGCAGCGAGCAGAACGCCGCACAGCACAGCCGTCACGCTTTTCTTGAAGTTGAGGTCGAGCATGGAGGCGGCAAGCGTTCCCGTCCATGCACCCGTGCCGGGCAAAGGGATTCCCACGAACAGCATGAGTGCCCAGAACATGCCGCGTCCAGCCTTTTCCTTGAGCTTTTCGCCGCCCTTATGACCTTTCTCCAGACACCAGGAGAAAAATTTGCCGATGACCGGCTTGTCCGCGCCCCACTCCAGAACGCGCCGTGCAAAAAAGAAAATGATCGGCACCGGGATCATGTTCCCGATCATGGAGATCACCACCGCCCAGTACCACGGCACACCCATGCCGACACCGATCGGGATCGCACCGCGCAGCTCGATCAGCGGTACCATTGAGATCAGCAGTGTCAAAAAATAATTCATATTGTCCTCCCTGTCAGATTGTGAGTTGCATACCAAGGCTGCCGCCCTTGGAAACCGTCAGTTTCAAGCCGCGCAGCTTTGCCCTCTTGCCGTTAGGCAAAGGGCATTGCGGACACCAGAACCCGATGTATCGTCATTGCCAACTCGCCAGCGCGGGTTACTGTGCCGCGCTTATCCGAGTCCCCGCACGAACAATGCCCAGTACAAAAGCCACATCAGTCCGCCCGAAAGCAGCAGCCCTGCCCCGATGATGATCCAGGTGTACCAGTCATAGAGCATGTAGCGTTTTTTGCCTCGGTACAGGCGAACCGGATAGGTTTTCCCCTCGCGGTAGATCTTCTTCACGAACATGATCTCCGCCGGAAAGGTGTTCTTGTACTCCTCCCCGTCGATCTCGTAGATGGCGTAGGTTCCCACCACCTCGTGCTGCATGATCCGCAGAAATGTACCATGCGTCGGTCTGCTGATGAGCATCAGCACCAGCGTTACTGTGAAAAATCCCAGCATCGCCGCCAGCAGCAGCGCGATCAGCGCGATCAGTCCGGCAACGATGTACCCGACCGGAACGCCCATAATAAGCAGGAGTAGAATGATGACGACCGCGCCAATGAGAATTTCCATGTCATTCCTCCCCGTGCAGGAACCAGCTCACCAAATACAGCGAACCGCAGACCACGATGCCGGCATTGTGGATTCTTGCCCATGCCTTGGCGATTCTCAGCGCATCCGCAAGACGCGTGCGCTGGCAGTGTGCCTCGCCCATCGTGGCATCGAATGCCTCGTCGAGCACCGCCGCAGGCACAGCGTTCGGCATAAAGCCGTCCACACACAGCACGCGGTCGAACACCTCCGGCAGCACACGGGCTGCGTAAGGCACAGCCTCTGCGTGCGTCATGCCGATGATGCCGATAATAGGGGCGTTTTTTGCTGAAAGCAAGGTGTTTTTGAGCGCATCGATCCCGTTGGGATTGTGACCGCCGTCCAAGATGACCGGCGGATCCTTGCTCAGGATCTGCACCCGTCCGGGAATGGCAGTCTGTGCGATGCCGAGCCGGAGTGCCTGTGCAGAAATGGCAAAGCTCTTCTCCGTGAGCGACTGCGCTGCCGCAATGGCAGCCGCCGCATTTGCCGCCTGATGCGCACCGCCCATGCGCGTTTCGTATGTCTCACCGCGGAAACGGAAGGTCGTTCCGGTGATGCCGCAGGTGAGAAGCTCCGGCGGCTCACCCGGACAGGACATCACAGCCCCCACCTTCTGCGCGTGTTCCGAAACGGCGCGGATGGTTTCCGGCGCATTCGCGCTCGACACGACCACCTGTGCGCCGCGTTTGAGGATGCCTGCCTTCTGCGCAGTGATCACGGAAAGCGTCTCCCCTAGCACCGCCTGATGGTCAAGGTCAATGGTCGTGAGAACGCAGCACAGCGGATCGCGGATGCAATTCGTGCAGTCGAGCAGTCCTCCCATGCCCGTTTCAAGAACGACAATATCCACCTGTTTCTGGACAAAATAGAGCATCGCCACTGCAAACGAGATCTCAAACTGCGAGTAGCCCTCCTCCGGCGCGGCAAGCGTTTGCAGACTCTGACAAAGCCTGCAAAGCTCGTGTTTGCCGATCTCCTCACGGTCAATGCGGATACGATCCGTGTAGCGGCGGATGTAGGGCGAGGTGAAGGTCGCCGTGCGATAGCCTGCCGCCATGAGGATGCCCGTGAGGTATTCCGCAGTCGAGCCTTTGCCGTTCGTCCCGGCGATGTGGACAAATTTCAGCCGATCCTGCGGATTTCCAAGCTGTTCCATGAGCCGTCTGATCCTTGACAGATCGCGGACAGGTTTTCCCGAATGGGAAAACCGTTCCACGAACGCCATTGCTTTCAGGAATTCCATCAGTGCATCGCCTGGATGGACTGCATGATCTTGTCCATCTTCTCCTGCGCCTTGGCGAGCTTTGCCTGCTCCGCCTCGATCAGCTTTGCAGGTGCTTTGGCAAGGAATCCCTCATTTGCGAGCTTTTTCGAGAGGAAGTCAATGTCCTTCTGCACCTTTTCGCGCTCCTTGGCAAGCCGTGCCAGCTCCTTCTCCTTATCCACAAGCTGCTCCATCGGAATGAACAGACGCGCCGCATGTGTCACAGCAGAGGCAGCATCAGGCATATCAAAGCTGTTGCCGACTTCTACCTCACTGGCAGATGCGAGCTTTTC
>CAZKHW010000192.1:0-5586 GCA_964552525.1 uncultured Ruminococcus sp.
TATTCTCAATGGAGTTGGAAATGTTCATGAGCAGGGTGTGGCACAGCATGCTCTTAGGCGGAAAGTCGCTGTCGGAGATGATCATGTAGCCTAGACATCTGTCACGGAAGTGCAGCGGCAGGAAGTAATGGACGTGACCGCCGCCGGGCAGGGGAGCAGGGAACATCTCGGAGCTAATGAAGGTATCCACCGATTGGATCTCGCCGTTGCACCAGATCAGCGGCGCACTCATGGTTTTGGTGTAGCCACGCACCTGGAAATCATCCGCAGTATACCCCGAGGAGTACACGTTGTTCCACTCCGCACACATGCATAGTGAACACTGTCCGCAATCCAGACACTCAATGAAATGGCTCAGGATCTGGATCATTTCCTCCGCAGATTCCGTCTCTGCAAGCTGGGAGGTGATGCGGTTGATCAAGGAAATGTCCGAACGGCAGCCGTCAATGGTCTTGGATGCAGTCTTTTTGAAGGCATTGATGTCCTCCGGTTTCTTCGCCCTGCAGCCGCAGCTCTCGGTATAGACAGGACGTGAGGAAAGCTTGATGGTTTTCAGCGGTGTATCGCCGTTTGAAGCGCGGTAGAGGATCTCACACGCCTGGTATCCCATCTCGTGCAGGGGACGTGACACGGTTGTAAGCGCCGGGTAGTAATGCCGCGCATTGTAGGTATCGTCAAATCCGGTCACGATCACGTCCTCGGGGACACGGTAGCCAGCCTTTTCGAGCGTGCGGATCGCCGCGAGTGCCATCGCATCGTTTGCACTGATGATGGCATCGGGCATCGGCAGACCGGATGCCAGCAGCTCCCGGACAGCTCTCTCGCCATCCTGCGCACGGAATTCCCCGAAATACACCCGTCGGGCATCGGCGATCAGGCGATTTTCCGCCATGACGTGGAGAAACGCTTCATACCGCGCCTGTGCCTCGGGATTCGACAGCGGACCGGAAATGTAATTGATCGTCTTGGCTTGATGCTCGTCCACGACATGCTGGATGATCTCGCGCATGGCAGTGCTGTTGTCGATGCGGATGTTGAAGAATGCCGGATCATCGTCACAGTCGAGGAAAATCGCCGGAATCCCAGCCTTTTTGACCGCACTGATGATCTTCTTCTTCTCACCAGGGTCGCAGATGGTGTTGGTCATCAGCACCACGCCGTCAAATTGCTCATAGTTCACAAGGCTGTAGATATTATATTCTCCGACATCGTACTTGCTTGACGAAAGAACACCGCCGAATGCTGTAAAGCAGGAGATGTTTGCATCATACTGCTTGGCGCATTCGATAATGCCGTTGATGACACTGTTCTGGTACTCCTCGTCAATGCCTGCCACAATGATCGCGAAATGCTTGGATTCTGCCATGGAAATGCCCCCTTTATTGATTGCACTATATTCTGATCCGCAATTGATAATTTTTTATCCAAATTGCCGGATAGTAGGTTTTAAAAACAGCGGTGCCCGTTTTGGCGTAGCACCGCTGGCTGTATTGTACATTTCAATTATTATGCCGTTTTGGAAACACTGGGTGTACCGATGAGCTTTGCAGCGTAAAGCCCCATTCCCACAAGCCCGACCAGAATGGTCGAAGCCCCCATTTCTACCACAGCATTCACGCCGACAAATGCGATGATGAATGCGATGACATTACGTCCGTCTATCAGCTCCTGCACATAATCGGTGCTGCCAAAGAGCAGAACCAGTGCAGACATGAACAGCACGGTGTTGAGAAAGGCCGCACTAAAACCGCTGACAAAGAATGCTGTTTCCTTGTTAAACTTGGAAACGCCCTGATAGATCAGACCGACCAGCAGCCCTACGAGTGCGCGAGGGATAAAACGCTGGATAAACGCGAGGAAGGGGTTGATCTCGAACAGGATCGCACCCATGCCGCTGGGAACGCCGATGCCGATACATTGCAGAAAGCTCATGAACCCAAATACAGAGCCGAGGATCAGTCCGCCCATAGGTCCAAGTGCGATCGCGGCGATGGCAACGGGGATCATGCCAAGCGATATTGAGAGAGGGCCAATAGGCACCGTTCCGATCGGCGTCAGCAGGAAAACCATTTCGATCGCCGTCAACACTCCCAATAAAACAAGAGATCTGGTGTTTGTCTTCATATTAAATTGTCCTCCTTGTGTTATTATTCCCTGACGGGATACAATACAACATTTATATTATACCATGTTTCGGTTCAAATGTAAAGGGGTTTTCAGATACTTTTTTCCAAATTTCGTAGTAAAGCCGAACGGAAAATTGTACATTGCAACAAAAAGTAAGAAATTTATAAATACCTCTTGACAAAGTAGCAAAAATATACTATCATAGAGATAGAAAGTAACAAACAGCTACTAACAAGGAGGTGATCCCGATGAACGAATCCGAATTTCTGGCATCCTACCATCCGGAGAACTACGAACGCCTGTCCGTGACGGTGGATCTTGTGTTATTCACGATACGGGATGAGGCATTGCAGGTGCTGATGACGCCGCGGAAGGAGCATCCGTTTCTGGGCAGACTGGCACTGCCCGGGGTATTCGTCCAGCCGGACGAGACGCTTGATGCCGCCGCCGAGCGTGCGCTTTCTCAGAAAACCGGGCTGCACGGCATCTATTTTGAGCAGCTTTACACCTGGGGCGATACGGCGCGAGATCCGCGCATGCGCGTCATTTCCGTGTCGTACTGTGCGCTTGTTCCGTGGGAGAGCATCACGCTCCCCGAGGGTGATGCGGCGTTTTTCCCGGCAAACGAGATGGCGGCATCGCCGCTGCTGGCATTCGACCACGCTCAAATCATAGGATACGGCATTGAGCGCATCCGCAACAAGGTCAGCTACACGGACATTGCGTTCTCGCTGGTAGGGGAGGAGTTCACGCTCCCGGAGCTGCAGCGCGTCTACGAAATATTGCTGGATACGCCGCTTTACAAGGCGAATTTCCGGCGAAAAATTGCGGATAAGCTCATTGAGACGGACAAAATGACATCCGGTGCAGCCCACCGTCCGAGCCGTATTTACCGCAAGGCGCGGTGACAAAATTTCAGATTGTAGTATCATAAACTCTGTAACCTACTGAGGAGGTATGTTATGAACAACGCATGGAAGGATTGGAACAACAAACTGGCATCCCTGCCGTCCACCCCGTCTGCGGTGCTGGAGGACGGCAAAACCGCCCTTGTCATTGTAGACATGGTCAACGGCTTTCTGACCGAGGGGGCTCTGGCAAGTCCGCGTTCGGCATCTGTGCTGCCGGCATGCGCATCGCTCCTGGAGCTGGCAAAGTCGCTCGCACTTCCCACAGTCATGTTTGCCGATTGCCACGATGCCGGGTGTATCGAATTTGAAAGCTTTCCGCCGCACTGCGTCCGCGGTACGAGCGAATCCCGTCCTGCTCCGGTGCTAGAGGAGATCGGGGGCTATCAGCTTATCGAGAAGAACTCCACCAATGGTGCGCTCACACCCGAGTTTCAGTGCTGGCTGCAAGACCATGCCGACATCACGCGGATCGTGGTGTGCGGTGTCTGCACGGATATCTGCGTGATGCAGTTCTGTCTGACGCTCAAAACGCTCTGCAACCAGGCTGACCGCCCCATGGAGGTGCTTGTCCCGTGCAATGCCGTGGAAACCTACGATGCACCCGGACATGATGCTGATTTTTGCGGCAGTGCGGCACTGATGTTCATGCAGCAGGCAGGCGTTACGCTGACGCACGAGATCAGATAGGAGGTAAGGAAAATGGATGAACGAAATCTTTCGATGCTGGTCGATTTTTATGAGCTGACGATGGGCAACGGCTTTTTTGAGAATGGATGCGGTGAGCAGATCGCGTACTTTGACATGTTCTATCGCAAAGCCCCCGACAATGCCGCCTATGCCATTGCCGCAGGTCTTGAACAGGTCATCAGCTACCTGAAGGGACTGCGCTTTACTGCGGAGGATATCGCATATTTGCGCGGAAAACACCTGTTCTCTGAGTCGTTTTTAGAGTATCTGCAAAATTTCCGGTTTACCTGCGATGTGTGGGCAGTTCCGGAGGGAACGCCGGTCTTTCCGCATGAGCCGATCGTGACTGTGCGCGGTCCTGCGATGCAGGCACAGCTTGTTGAGACGATGATTCTGCTGTCGGTCAATCACCAGTCGCTTATCGCCACGAAGGCACACCGCATCGTGGCCGCTGCACAGGGCAGACCGGTCATGGAATTCGGTTCGAGACGTGCGCAGGGCTATGACGGCGCGATCCTGGGCGCACGGGCTGCCTACATCGGCGGTGTTGCCGGAACAGCGTGTGCCATCTCCGAACGGCAGTTCGGCATTCCGGCACTGGGCACGATGGCGCATAGCTGGGTGCAGCTCTATGACACCGAGCTGGATGCCTTCCGCGCCTATGCCAAGGTCTATCCGGACGACTGCACACTCCTCATCGACACCTACAGCGTGCTCAAAAGCGGACTGCCCAATGCCATCACGGTGTTCAAGGAGCTGGAGGCGTCCGGTCACCGGGGACGCGGTGTGCGCATTGACAGCGGCGATATCGCGTACCTGTCCAAGTGCTGCCGCAGGCTGCTGGGCGAGGCTGGTCTGGATTACGTGGGGATCGTGGCATCAAACTCGCTTGATGAGTACATCATCCGGGATCTAATCATGCAGGGCGCACAGATCACGAGCTTTGGTGTGGGGGAGCGTCTGGTGACCTCGAAATCCGAGCCGGTGTTCGGCGGTGTCTACAAGCTTGCCGCCGTGGAAAAGGAAGGGCAGCTTATCCCCAAGATCAAGCTGTCCGAGAATGCCGTCAAGATCACCAACCCCGGGTTCAAGGCGGTGTGGCGGCTCTATGACAATGAAAGCGGCAAGGCGGTCGCAGATGTGCTGACGCTCCACGATGAGGTAATTGATGACACCAAGCCCTACGTGATCTTCGACCCGGTACACACCTACAAACGCAAGACGGTGACAGATTTCACCGCCAGACGGCTGCTCGTTCCCATCTTCGAGCAGGGGAGATGCGTTTATGAAAGCCCGGCACTTCCGGCGATACAGGCGTACTGCCGCGAGCAGCTTGAGACGATCTGGGAGGAGACCAAGCGGTTCGAGAATCCGCAGACCTATTATGTGGATCTCAGCCCCCGTCTCTGGGAGCTGAAGCAAACGCTGCTCAACCGCCCGGCTGCCCAAATATAAAGGAGTAAAGGAGATAGTATCATGAAAACAATTGGAATTATCGGCGCGATGCCCTCGGAGCTGAAGGACATCCAGAGCGTACAGGAACAGGCAACTCGGCATGACATTGCAGGCTATACGTTTGAGGAGAATCTTCACGGTGCGAACAGAATTGTGACCGCCTGCTGCGGTATCGGCAAGGTGAATGCGGCAGTCTGCACACAGATCATGATCGACCGGTTCGACGTGGACTGCATCATCAACACGGGTATTGCCGGGGGAATGAACCCGGCGGTCAAGGTGCTGGAGATCGTGATCTCTACAAGCGTTCTGCCGCACGACCTTGACCAGCATTTTCTGGTGGATTATCCGCCGTATCACGGAGAATACGAGGCGGATAATCCACCAGAAAATGCTGGTCAAGGTC
>CAZKHW010000193.1:0-5518 GCA_964552525.1 uncultured Ruminococcus sp.
GCGGCGAGGAATGGCTCCCCTCCGCCCCGCTCCATGTTCTTCTGTATGAAGCATTCGGATGGCAAGACACGATGCCTGAGTTCGTGCATCTTCCCCTCCTTCTCAAGCCTGTCGGCAACGGAAAACTCTCAAAGCGCGACGGCGACAAATTGGGATTCCCGGTCTTCCCGCTCGAATGGCACGACCCCAAATCGGGCGAAATATCATCCGGATATCGCGAACAGGGGTATCTTCCCGAGGCCGTTGTCAACTTCCTCGCCCTCCTCGGATGGAACCCGGGAGACGATTCGGAAGTGATGTCAATGGAGGAACTGATTTCCAAATTCTCGTTTGAACACTGCTCAAAATCCGGAGCCAAGTTCGACTATAACAAGGGGAAATGGTTCAATCATGAATATCTCATGGCCACCCCCGACGAAGAGCTCGCAGAACTTTTCATGCCGATACTCAAGGAGAAAGGGATCGAAGGTTTTGACAAGGATTATATCGCAAAGGCGATCGGAATGGTCAAGGGCCGCGCAAATCTGCTCCCGGATCTTTGGGAACAGGGGAACTTCTTCTTTGAAGCACCGACGGAATATGCTCCGAAAGATGTCAAGAAACGCTGGAGTGCCGAGACACCGGCCATTATGGAGGAACTGATCGGCGTTCTTGAGGGCATCGAAGACATGTCTTCCGCCAACGCCGAAAAGATCGTGCTTGATTGGATCGCTTCAAAAGGTTATCATCTTGGAAACGTGATGAACGCGTTCCGGCTTGCAGTTGTCGGTCAATGCCGCGGACCGCACATGTTCGATATCACTGAGCTTATGCCTAAAGAGGAGGTCATCGGCCGAATCCGCAAGGCTATCTCAACGATCTCGATTTGACCAACCCTCGGACGAGCGATGCGGCCGCATAAAGGACAACAAGAAGGATGACTATAGCGGCCGAAGCCGGAACATCGAGCGCATAAGCGCCCCATAATCCTCCGAGACATCCGGCGAGCGATACTCCCGTCGAAAGAAACATCATCGGAAGATAGCGCCGCGTGAACTTCTCGCTTATCATCTGCGGGAGCGAAACGAGCGACATCAGGAGCATTATGCCGATCATCCGGATCGTCATCACGATCGTGACCCCGACGAAAACCGTCATCACAAAATTGATGAAACCGACCGGCAGATTGCGCGTACGCGCGAAGTCGGCATCAAAACTCACTGTCACAATCAGTCTGAAAAAAACACAATAGAACAGAATAAGGACTAACGTCAGGCCGGCAAATATCAAAATGTCGGCCTGTGTTATTGTCAGCACATTTCCGAACAGGAATGTGTTGAGTTCGGGAACATAACCTTCCGTCAGGAATATAAACATGATTCCAAGAGCCATGCCCAGCGCCCAGATCACGGCGATCGCTGAATCCCGGCGCGCTCCGTTTCGGCTCAGCCTGTCAACGCCTAAGGCACCGCCGACAGCAAACAGCGAAGCCACCGCCATCGGTGACCACCCGAGCCAATAGCCGAGCCCGAGCCCTCCGAAACAAGCGTGAGTGATTCCCCCCGCGATAAAGACCATACGGCGAGTGACGATGTATGTGCCTATAATCGCGGAAGCTATCGAAATGAGGATCACGCCGATCATGGCGTTCATCATGAATGGAAGCATATTCGTCTATATCTTTTTGGGTTATTATCCCTTTATTTCTTGACCATTTTGATCAGTTTTGACAGGAGAAAGTCCGAGAGCCACAAGATTTTCCCAGAAGCGAGGGAACGATTTTCCCACAACCTCAGGGTTCTTAATCTTCAGACCGGGGAAACGGACGACGGCCGGAGCGAACGCCATCGCCATGCGATGATCAGAATATGTCTCGATCTCAGGCATTGGGGATACCATTTCGCAAAGCTCACCGTTCCACCCCATTGAATCCTCAGAGGTCCAGAGGACAAAGCCTAATTTGCGCAACTCGACGGCCAAGGCTTTCATCCGGTCGGTCTCCTTATGCTTCAGGTGGCCGGCATTGTCAAACCTGAACTTGATCCCGGAAAGACAAAGTCCTACCGCCAGCGCGGGCGCGAGATCGGGTGTTCCCGAGAGATCTATTTCGAACGTTTCCCCATCCGAACGCAATTTTCCGACCACATCGCCAGCCGCTTCAAGTGTGGCAGACCCGTCTTCGTGAATATCGGTCTCAACACCCAAGCATCCAAAGATTTCTGCACAAGCGGAATCACCCTGCATCGAATCCTCGGCCGGAGTCAGACGCCGGATCATAACCGCATTGCCGGGTGTCAGAAGGGCGAGCTCATAGAAATAGGAAGCCGCACTCCAATCGGTGGGGATTTCAAATCGTTCAGGCGCTGAGCATAAGTCCGGAGAGACAATGACCTCATCAGCTTTAAGGGTCACGTCACATCCGAACCGGCGCATAATCTCAGCCGTCATCCTCAGGTAAGGGAGCGAAACGACGTGTCCGGAACCGAATTTCAGATGAAGGCCGTTTCTCCATAGCGGAGCTGACATCATCAGGGCCGAAATATATTGCGAGCTCACACCGGCATTGAGCATAAGTTCCTTAGGATCAAGTTTGCGCCCAATTATGCGCAATGGCGGCCTGTTTTCTCCGCGCAGACATCTTATATCAGCTCCCGCATTTTTAAGAGCCTCAATCAAAAGGGCATGCGGACGCCTGAGCAACGGCTTTCGCACCGTTAACGTCACGTCCGCTCCCGGCGCCGAAGCCGCAAGAGCGGTGAAAAACCTGAACGGGGCTCCCCCTTCGCCGATATTCACCGAATGGGGCCTATTCTCAGTCTCCCCACCGTTCGCTTCATTCATTAGCTGAAACCGGAGAAACGAAAGGGCCCGTTCCATACCCTTGACATCCCCGGCGTCGGACTGTTCGGGAATGAAAGCCGACCGGCCGCTGACAAGCTCAGAAACAGCATTAAGAGTGAGAGCCCGCAATGCGACCGACTTTGACAACGGCAGCTCCGCCATTCCGGAGGGTCGCGCTCCCGTCAATTCTTTTCCTTTGAAAAGGCATGCGTCACCATATGAAAGGAACCGGTAGCCATGGCTCAGAGCCTCGTCATATACCTCTTGCCAGCGCTCGCGTTTCGTCGTCATGTCATCGGGGTCAGGATCCGGATTCATTCCGAGGAAGCTCCCGACAAGAAGGAGCAGAGTCGAGCGCGGCTGATGAAAATTCGTGACCATGCGCGAGGTCAGGCGCCAACGGAACCCCGGAGAAATCATAATCGCCGTGCTCCCGGTCAGGTAAGTCATTCCGGCCGCTTCGAGCGCATCCAGAAGTCCCTTAAGCAATGTCAGGGTGTCGCGGCTCATGAAATCGGGTTCGTAAGCGGTCCACTGCTCGACATGCATCGCGCCGGCATCGGACACATCTCTGCCCAAGCTCACGAGATAACCGAACAAAGGGAGTGACTCGATCGTTCGGACAGACGTCGTTCCCACCGCTATGATCTCACGCCCCTCTTCCAATGTGGAGATGATCTCACGCAAAGTCGCCGTGTCAACGACGATAGATTCCGTATGCATCGGATGCTCACCGATTGACTCCGATTTGACAGGGCGGAATGTCCCGGCTCCCACATGGAGTGTCACCTTACGCTGACGCACTCCGCGGGATTCAAGACGCCGGAAGAGTTCGGGAGTGAAATGAAGACCGGCTGTCGGGGCGGCCACCGATCCGTCAACCCGCGAATAGACCGTCTGATAATCGGTCAGGTCCGACTCTTCGGAATCCCGCTTCAAATATGGCGGAATCGGAATCTCACCGGCGGCCGAGACGATCTCGGCGAAGCTGACTTCAGGACAATCCCATGAAAATTCAACCCTTCGTGACGGACCCGGATTCTCGGAATCATCTTGCGCAAGAAGACGCGCGCGCAGGCAGACCGTATGCCCTTTTCCCTCAACTTCAATTCGCTTCTCGAGATAATCCCCTTTCCATTTCTTCACGTTACCGACAAGGCATGTCCAGACACAACGCTCACGTTCTGAAAAAGCCACCGCATAATCGGACGGCTCGAACGGCTCGAGAATGAAAATCTCTATCCTCGCGCCCGAGGACTTGAAGAATTCCAGACGGGCATTGATGACCCTCGTTTCGTTGGCTATCATCAGCGAACCCGGCTTCAGAAGATCCGGCAGGTCACTGAAATGATGATGACTGATCATGCTCCCGGTGTCAGCCGCCAGAAGCTTGCATGCATCGCGCTGAGAAAGAGGATGACGCGCGATCCGGTCGTCCGGAAGCGGATAATCGAACTGTGAAATCTTCAATGATTCTATCAGTTCGCGGACACTCTCTTTCTCATCAATATGTCGATTTATATTTTTACTCATTAATTAAAATTCAAATTCTCTACAAAATTACGAAAAAATTAGTGAAAAACCGTGATAAGATAAAAATACGCGCCAAAGTAGTCTCAAAATTTGGCTTAAAGCAATTTTTTTTGTAATTTTGCATTGAATTAGAGACATAGCGATGCGCAAAGGCGCATTCAACCCAAAGGGTCTTTTTCCAACAGCGAAAGCCAAAAGAAAAGGTTCCTTTCTTTTTTAATCTTTTCTAATTCATATTAACCTCTATAACTCAACCTTTTGCGAGACGGAGAAATATTTTTTGAAGGCACGGCCACGACCGAAATTAGCTCTAATCACAGAGCCCGTTCAGAAAAAAATTCCGGCTCCAACCAATTTCAAAGCAATGGCATATCTGACTCAAGAAGGATACGACAAAAAGATGCAGGAACTTGCTGAACTCGAGGCTCAGCGTCCGGCAATCAAGGCTGCAATCGCGGAAGCTCGCGATAAAGGAGACCTCTCCGAAAACGCCGAATATGATGCGGCAAAAGAGGCCCAGGGCCTGCTCGAAATGAAAATAGCAAAACTCAAGGAACTCGTCGCCAACGCCCGCATCATCGACGACTCTCAGCTCAACACCGATGAAGTTCAGCTTCTCAACAAGGTGACTATAAAGAATCTCGCGAACAACATGGTCGTGACTTACACAATCGTCACTGAAAACGAAGCCAACTTCCGTGAAAACAAGCTCGCTTCGACAACACCGATCGCCGCAGCCCTCATCGGCCACAAGGTCGGCGACAAGGTCGTCTGCAAGGTGCCTGCCGGCGAAATGACTTTTGAAATCCTCAAAATTGAAATCTGATGACTATCTTTTCTAAAATCATCACGGGCGAAATTCCCTGCTATAAGATAGCTGAAGACGACAAATTCTTCGCTTTCCTCGACATCAATCCCGTCAACTGGGGTCACACTCTCGTTGTCCCCAAGAAAGAGACCGACTATATCTTCGACATCTCCGATGAAGAGATCGGCGAGATGATGAAATTTGCCAAAAAGGTGGCCGTCGGAATCAAGGAAGCGATTCCATGCACGAAGGTCGGAATGGCCGTTCTCGGTCTGGAAGTCCCTCACGCTCATATACATCTCATTCCCCTCGTCAATGAGGGCGACATGGATTTCAAAAAGAAAATCGCCGACCCCT
>CAZKHW010000194.1:0-5469 GCA_964552525.1 uncultured Ruminococcus sp.
AGAGCAATTTTTATGCATTCTTGACTGATTTTTTTCTGTCGAACTCACGTTAATTACTATATAAGAAAAGAGTTGTATCAAAAACTAGGCGATAAAATTTATTGCAATATTTGTGGCTGTACAATGTCTGAGTTGTATTAATAAACGTATGAAGAACATATTCTTAATAAGGGTGTCGCGGTTCGTTACACCCTTTTGATATAATAAAAAATTTACTGGTGTTAGTCTGATTTACACAAACCGGGATATCAGTATACCAACTGAGCATAAATCCGTCCGGAATTAAAAACGGACGTGTGAGTTAAAATGAAATCCAAATGGGAAAAAGGAGAGATTTGAACCATGGAAAGCACCGCAAGAGAAATCCCACGTTACACCGCTGGGGAATACTTCAAGCTGACAGAAAGCCGAGAAGAACGCACAGAGCTTCTGGGCGGCGAAATCGTGGCGATGGCATCGCCGAATGAACAGCATCAGGATATTGTGCTTGGAATCGGCAGTGAGATACGTACCTATATCAAATCACAAAACGGCTCATGCAAGGCAATGATTGCTCCGTTTGATGTAGTTCTTGACGAATACAATGTTGTGCAGCCAGATGTGCTGGTCGTATGTGACCCCACAAAAATGGACGGCAAACGCTGCAATGGCGCGCCAGACTGGGTTGTAGAGGTATTGTCTGCCAACCGGGACAATGACCTGTTTACAAAGCTCTGTCTATACAAAAATGCTGGTGTCCGGAAATACTGGATCGTTGACCCTAAAAACGGAAAAATACTGGTTTATTATTTTGAAAAGAACGATGTGCCGGATATTTATACATTTGATACGCCTGTTCCAGTTGAAATATATCAGCGAGTATTGTGCATTCGCATTGCAGATTTACTTTAAAAAAATCCGCCCGGTTTTCACGCCGGGCGGAACGCATATCAGAAAGGGAGCGCAGTATGATCTGTATCAAATGCAATGCCGAAATACCAGACGGCAGCAAGTTCTGCAATCACTGCGGAGCGCGTCAGGAAAAGCCAACCCGTGCTGTGAAGCACCGGGGCAATGGCACGGGTACCGTCTATAAAGACGGCGGCAAAGGCGGATGGATCGCGGAGGTCACACTCGGCTACTATGTCAAGGGCAGCAAGCGCAGGCGAAAGAGTGCCAGAAAGTACGGTTTCAAGACGAAGAAGGATGCTGTCAACTATCTTGCCGCTTTGCAGCAGGGACATGAGGTCAAAGATAAACATATCGCATTTTCTGCTCTGTGGGAAACATTCAGCGCCCAGACCATGGATGCACTCAGTAAATCCAAGCAGACTGCGTATCGCATCGCGTGGCGGAAGATCGAGGCGGATGTCGGTTATCACTGGGTCACCGATCTCAACGTTTCCGACCTACAGGAGATTACTGACCGGCACGGGAACAGCTACTACACCAAACGGGACATTAAGAATCTGCTGTCCCATCTGTACAAGCTGGCGATTCAGGATGACTATACTGATCGGAACCGCGCACAATTCATCAAGCTCCCCACGCTGGAGACGCAGGAGCGTGAGGTCATGAGCGAGAAAGAGCTCCAGCTATTGTGGAATGACTACCATCACGCCCCCTCTGCGGTAACAGCGCAGATGCTCACCATGCTGTACACCGGCATCCGTCCCGGGGAGTTGCTGCAAATAAAAAAAGAAAATGTACACTTGAACGCGCATTATATGACGGGCGGAATCAAGACCAATAAGGGCAAGAAACGCAAAATCATCCTCCCTGATAAGCTGCTGCCTGTTCTGACGTGGATGATCGCAGACTCCTCCAAGGATTTGATAACCGACTATCAGGGAAAGAAAGATTTTTACGATGCCTGGGCAGAGAAGCGGAAGGAACTTGAAATCCGTGAATGTATCACACCTTACTGCTGCCGTCATACCTATATTACCCGGCTGACGGCATTGAAAGTCTCCCCCGCCATGCTTCAGGAGCTTGCCGGGCACGAGGATTATGATACGACCCTTGAATATACACATCTATCTGTTGAGGAGCGATTGAAAGAGGTCAACCGGATGGATTGACCGAGTAATAAACCGAGTAATACACAGAAATTTTGAAAAATCCTGCATGATACAGAACGATTTTAAAACGCTAAAAAATAACGCCTAAGTGCTAAGCTTAGGCGTTATTTGTGCATAAATAGGGTATTGAATCTTAAAGCCGGTTTCCCGACCTACTCCCTTTTCAAGGGAGGGGGATACGCTTACCGCGGACAGCGGTTAAACCGCGTCCTGGTGATCCTGAACGCATTGATCTGCGGCGGAATGCTCATGGTCATGATCCCGTTATACCAGATATTGACCCGGTCATTGCGCTGATAGCCGCAGGTGCAGTCGGTACGCACCAGCACCTCCTGCCGCGTGGCATGATCGCGCACCAGCAGGCTATCCGAATTGACCTCTAAAATAACAGCACACATTCTCTCCATTTTCATCACCTCACAAAGCGTGCTGATACAGCATATGCCCCGGTGCGGTAAGGGGTGATGAGATCACGCCCCGGCATCCCCGGAGCTTCATGCTTTTTTCGATGATTTCCCGGTCAGACGGTCAAACAGCCAATTGTACCCCTTGATGATATTGCCAATGGCGATCGCCGCAATGATGCTGCCCTCCCGGACACCCTCGGGCTTCCCGATCCAGACAAAGCATATTATCGCCGAAATGACAATGTACAGCACATCGAACAGCACCTTGATGTCCTCATAACGCTTGCCGGTCACCTCACTGATGGCACGGTTCAGCGCCTCGCCCGGCAGCATGGCAACGCCGCCCTTGAACTGGATCCAGATGCCCAGTCCCAGTACAAAGCAGCTCAGCGTCATCAGTCCGAACCTGACCGGATAGGTATCCGCCTGCAATCCACGGATCAGCCAGCAGGAGAAGTCCGTCAGATAGCCGTAAACGAATGCCAGCACCGTCTGGATCACAATTTCCGCCGGCTTACATTTCTTCCGCAGCAGCGCGACCTGCACCGTGATCTGGAGGACGCTGAACACATTGAGCCACCACCCGAACGATAACGTGTGATTGACAAGCGATACCGAATACGGCACTGATGCGACCGGAGAAGTCCCCAGCCCTGCTTTGGTGGAGAGCGCAACGCCGATTGCCGCGATCATCAGCCCCAGCAGGAACAGTCCATAGCTTTTTACGATTTGTTTCATTTCATACACCTCTTCGCATCATGCTTTGCCAGATGCAAAAAATTCTGCATCTGGCAAAGCATCGTTTCTTAACATCTGTCCATACTAATGGCATACGGGCAGGGGCTGCCGCACCACTCCGATGCCCGAAATACGCCGCATCCCTGTGGCAGAATGGAGTGATCTTATGCGCTTTACAAACATCTCTCACGTATCCGGACGTGAGATTCTCGATTCCCGGGGAAATCCCACCGTTGAGGCGGAGGTCTGTCTTGAGGACGGCACTGTCGCAAGAGGAGCAGCCCCTTCCGGCGCATCGACCGGAGAATTTGAGGCTCTGGAGCTGCGCGACGGCGACCGGTCGCGCTACGGCGGCAAGGGCGTACAAAAGGCTGCCGAACACATCAATACCCATCTGCGCGATGCCATCGTCGGCATGGATGCCAGCGACTGCTATGCTGTTGACCGTGCCATGTGCGCCGCTGACGGCACGGGAGCTGCCAAATCCCGGCTGGGCGCGAATGCGATCCTAGCGGTTTCCATTGCATCCGCAAGAGCTGCGGCGGCATCGCTGGGCATTCCGCTGTATCGCTTTCTGGGCGGTATTCAGGGGACGATGCTCCCCGTTCCGATGATGAACATCCTCAACGGCGGTGCGCATGCCGACAATACGGTGGACACACAGGAATTCATGATCGTTCCCGTGGGTGCGCCCACGTTCCGCGAGGCACTGCGCTGGTGTGCCGAGGTGTACCACGCACTTGCACGCCTTCTCAAGGACAAGGGTCTGGCGGCTTCTGTGGGAGACGAGGGCGGCTTTGCACCGGATGTTACCAGCGATGCGCAAGCCATTGAGATCATACTGTATGCGGTCAAGGCAGCAGGCTACGAACCAGGCAGAGATTTCATGATCGCGCTGGACGCTGCCGCCTCGGAATGGAAAGATCCCGAGCACGGCAAGGGGCATTACCGTCAGCCGAAATCCGGCAGGACATTCACCTCCGATGACCTGATCTGCCACTGGGAGGGTCTGATCCGCCAGTACCCGATCATTTCCATTGAGGACGGACTGGATGAGGAGGACTGGGACGGCTGGCAGACCATGACGGCGCGTCTGGGTGCGAGGGTGCAGCTCGTGGGAGATGACCTGTTTGTGACAAACACCCAGCGGCTCGCCCGGGGTATCGGATGCGGTGCTGGAAACGCCATCCTCATCAAGCTCAACCAGATCGGCACGGTCACCGAAACACTTGATGCCATCCGAATGGCGCACCGTGCTGGCTTTGCAGCAATCGCCTCTCATCGCTCCGGAGAGACGGCTGACACCACGATCGCGGATCTTGCCGCCGCGCTCAACACTTGCCAGATCAAGACGGGTGCTCCCTGCCGCAGCGAACGCGTTGCCAAGTACAACCAACTGCTGCGCATTGAGGAGGAACTGGGAAGTGCCGCCTGCTATCCGGGCATGGATGCCTTCCGTGTCATGCCAACTCCGGCGGACAGTATGTAACAAAAAGCTCCCGATCTTTCGGGAGCTTTTTCTTGAAAGGGTGGATAGTCGGATTCGAACCGACGGTCTTCAGTGCCACAAACTGACGCGTTAACCAACTACGCTATACCCACCATCATTTATTGTGTCCGGCATCCTGCCGACTTTGTTATTATAGCACATTCCAGAGGATTTGTCAAGCGTTTTTTCAAATTTTTTGAAAAAATTCTGCAATTCCCTCCCCTGCCGAGGAACTTGCATCCTGTTCCGGATGCGCAAACAAAAATCGCGCTCCATAACGAAGCGCGATCTGCTACGCGCCTTATTGGACTCGAACCAATGGCTTACTGCTTAGAAGGCAGTTACTCTATCCAGCTGAGTTAAAGGCGCATTACACAACATCGGACAACTCTGTCACCCGACTCAAATAGTATACCACAAAGCGGAGGGTTTGTCAAGAGGTTTTCGGAAATTTTTCTGAAATATTCTGCGTTGTCAATAGATATGACCCAAAAAGAAAATTCATCCCCAAGATATGGAATAATAAAAGTTGAAGTCCTTTGGAGTGGAGTGAAGCGGAACGGAAAAGGACTTCAACTTTCGGCGCACGCCGAAAGCTTCTCCCACAGCAACTGAACAGGACTTTTTCTGCCGAGAGTCCGCATTGTCTTGTTATTGCTCCAGATCAAGTGCTCCGCAAGCTTGCGGTTGAATTCTTCAAGACTGCTGAAATGCTCCCAGTCGGGTCTGAAAAATAAACTGTGTAACCGCATAAAGCACCAAAAAATGACAAAAC
>CAZKHW010000195.1:0-5448 GCA_964552525.1 uncultured Ruminococcus sp.
TGCATTGTGCTTTGGCTTCGTGTACTCGCTTAACTCGTGTAGACACGCTCTAATAATCCTAAAACGATCCAAAAGGATACAATTTTTAAGCAGTTTCAAGCAAGTTTAGATAAACAAACAAGTCAAAATGATAATTTCACCTCGTTTTTGTGCAAATTGTTGATCCATCAATATTTTGGCGATCCTGAATCCAGATCAATTAGGCTTCAAGAAGATATACTAAGCCTATTATAATATAGTATACGCCATTTTCCAGAAAAAGTCAATCATTTTGTTGAAACTTGTGAAATACGCACAAAGCCTTTCTTCGCAGCAGCAAAGCAAGGCGGCGCTCCGACCATCCGCCGGAACGCCGCAAAATTCAACCAAAACAACCAAAACAACCTGATAATGTAAATGTGTATGTGAATGAGTGTGAAAATGAGAATGATTATGAAAGTGTGTATGTGAATGTGCGTGAATGCGGAGAGATCCGCACCACACACAACACACATGTAAACAAATAAAATTGCTTGAAAAGAGTGCGCTACTTCACCTCAAAAATGCGGATATTCTCCGGAACGACAGACACCTCGCCGAGGATCAGATCCTTGATGAGGGCGGCATCGGAAGCCTCCAGACCCTCGGAGCGCACCACGACCTTGGCGGTGTCGCCGTCGAGATAGACCACGCAGTCCGAGAATCCCTGGGAGCAGATCAGACTTTCGATGCGTCCCTCACTCTCGATGAGACTGGAGAGCTGCACCGCATTGAGGGCTGTGGTGACCGCCTCGTCATTGGTGATATCGCCGCCGCCCATGATGGTCTGGAGCGTCTGGACAGCCTCATCACGGCTGACGGACTTCTGGAGCCTTGCCTGCGCGAAGTAATCCGCGGCAGGATCTGCCTCCACACTAAGCTGCTCTGCCTCTGTCGCACTGACCTCCTGTGCCGGGGAATCCTCGGGCTTTGCGCTGACGAACTCCGTATCGCCGAACCGCGTGTGATCGGTCAGCTCCGTGACAGGCGTGACCATTTCGTTCTGCGAGAGAGAGTAGTTGATGTACACCGCAATGGCGAGCATGGCGGTCAGGCACGACAGAATGATCTGACGCTTTCCGATAATAACAGATGGTTTTTTCATGATAGATCTCCTTTCCTTGCGGACAGCTTTGTCACATAAATCTGGTTCAGGGACAGTCCGCATGCCACCGCGACCGCACGATTGACGCTCTCCTGCACCACCGGTGATGTACCGCCTTCGCAGGCAACGACAACACCTGTGATCCCCGGATATGCCACCGTTTCCAGCAGTGCCTCGCGGCTGCCGCCGACCGTAACATAGCTCACGGAGCTGCGCGTCTGCGTGTCGGTGACCGTGCGGTCATCCGCCTTGGCGTAGCAGTATTCCTCCGATCCTGCAAGGGTCACAAGCACCTGCACCTCGCCGACGCCCTCCATGACGCTGAGCATCTCCGTCAGCTCCGTTTCCAGCCGCGTGCGGTAATCCTCCACAGAATCCCCTGCCGCCGCCGTCTCCTGCCGTTCCGGAAGGAGGGACGAAAGCAGGATGCATCCCATCCCCAGAATTCCCAGGATCACCAGAATGCGCAGCATCAGCTCACGGCGCTGAGGGAGCTTGCAGAATTTGGGTAACACTGATCTCGACCTCCTCTCCGAGCAAGTCCGACAGCACGGCATTTGCCTGTGCGAAAGCATCGCACTGCGCTGTGACCTTGCTAATATATATGCGCCCGTCCGCATCAATATGCACCTCGGCGCACAGCTCCTCACAGGAAATGCCCTCCGATGCAAATGCCTCGGCAAGCACCTGCTCGGTGCGCTGCGTTGTCTCGGCAAGCAGGGATTCCCGGACGCGCTCGTCTAAGACGTGAGTCTGCGCCGTCAGCTCCTCCCGGGCAAGCGCCTCCAGCTCCGGCGGCAGCTCAAAGCGCGCGATCGGCACGGCAAGGCTCACGGCAAAGAGCAGTGAGATCAGAAAACGCATCTGCCGTGCTGTGCGTTTTCCCGGGCAGATCAGGCTCAGCATCCCCACTGCCGCACTGAGCATGCAGGCATACAGCACGGCAGACCGCAGTGTCTCCATAGGCATCCTCCTTTGCTTTACTGCACAGCCCCCGAGCCGATGAGCATCAGGACTGCTGTCGAAAAAATAAACATCACCGAAAAGCTCACCGCCGCCGAAAATCCCACCGACAGAACGCCCTCCAGATTCTTGAACAGCCTTGTGAGCATCGGCACATCGAACAGCTCCGAAACTGCCGATGCGCACATGACGATCGCCCGGTACAATCCCAGTGACAGCACCACCGGCAGCAGAAAGGACAGCAGCATCAGGATGCCTGCCATCCCCACCCCGGAGCGCAGCACGCCCATGCTCCCCAGTACCGCCGCATAGGCATCCGAGACAGCTCCGCCCACGATGGGGACAAAGCCCGAAATGACATACTTTGCCGCCTTTGTGCCGGCTCTGTCGGCGGATGCCGTGACCATGCTCTGCACCGAGAGCATCCCCAGAAAGCCTGCCATCAGAAGTCCGAGCAGCCATGCTGTGATCTTCTGGATCATCCGGATCAGACCGCTGAGGGAGACTGCCGGATTCACCGCATCCACAATGCTCATGGCAAGGCACATGCTCAGCAGCGGAAACAGCAGCTTGGTGGACAGCTCCAGCGCGCCTTCGCAAAGCACCGCCATGCTCCCCTGATACACCGCTGCCGTGGAAACGCCGCCGCTGACGGCGATCACACCGCCAAACAATCCTGTAAAGCTCAGCATGAAGTCCGATGTCCTCGAAAGCACCGCCGCTGCCCGTTCAAATGCCGCGATCAGCGGTTCGGCAACAATTCCCACCGCACACAGCGTGCAGATGCACTCGTACACCGCGCCCGTCCCCTCTCCCTGCCGCAGGCTCTGCGCAAACGCCGAAAAGAGAATGACCCCCAGAAGCAGGAGCAATGTCCGCAGCGGTGCCTGTGCCTCCTGCACAAGGAGCGATGCGGTACGGCGCAGAAAGCCGCCTGTTCCCTCCTGTGTAAGTGCCGCCGGGTCAGAGATGTCCGCACCCTCGGGCAGAAATGTCATCTCCCCTTCCCCGAGGGCGAGCAGGTCACGAAGCGTCTCGTCATACACATAGTCCGCCCGTACCGGAAGCGGCAAGATCCACAGGCAGACAAGCAATGCCAGCAAGATCCCCGGCAAGCGTTTCATCCGATCACCCCCAGCACGATCTCAGCAAGCTTGACAAACAACGGAAGTGCCAGTGCCGTCAGGCTCACTCTGCCGCACAGCTCCACCGCCGATGCCGCCGCCCCCTCGCCGCAGTCCCGGCACACATCCGCGCCGAGCTGCGCCAGATAGGAGATCCCCACCGCCTTGCAGAGAATGAAGAAATAGCCCGTATCCAGTCCGCTTTGCTCGTAGAGGTTCTGTGCGACCTGGACGATGCGCTGCACCTCCGGCATTGCCGAGAGAACCGCGACTGCCGCGATCCCAAGCCCCAGCAGTGCCGCCTGCGGACGCTGCACCTCCCGGAGGAACAGGCACAGCACACTCCCCACGATGCAAAGTGCCGCCGTCTGCGTGATGCTCACAGTCCGAACACCGCCTTGACAGTCGCAAACAGGTCGCTGATCTGGTCGATGATGAGCATCAGCACCACAATAAGTCCGGCAAGCGTGGTCATCATCGCCTGCTCATCGCGCTCGGCTTTTTTCAGGACAAGGCTCAGCACCGCCACGATGATCCCCGTCCCGGCGATCTTGAAGATCAGGTCAATGTCCATAACGTTCCCCCTGTTTTTGTTTTTTTCCGACGCGCCAAAATTGCTCCTACAGCAGCACCACCGCCGCCATCGCACCGCCCAGCAGCCCCAGTGCCCGACAGAGCTTTCCCTTGGTCTGAACGACCTCCCGGGCATCCGCGGCTGCCTGGGCAAGCTGCGTTTTGTGAAGCCGGAGCGCGGCGAGCTGCCCCTCACAGTCGGTCGTTCCGAGCATCTGCCCGAGATCCACCAGAATCGGCTTTGCCGATGCCGGAACTGCGCTGTCCGCTGCCACGGCACTCTCCCAGAGCGATCGGGGCGCGGTCATCGGCGAGAGCTTGTCAAGGATGTCCGTCATAAAGCGGAATCTGCGGTAATTCGGATGCACCGACAGATACCGGAGCAGCTCGGCAAGCTCGGTCTGCTGGTGGCGGATGCAGGCTGCCGCCTCCTCTGTCCAGCCGCACAGCAGCTCCAGCGAACGCTGCTCCTCCCGGAGACGGTTGGCGGCAGCATACCCTGCACCTGCACACGCCAGCACGAGCAGGACGATCCCGCAGAGCCTCATGTCAGCCTCCTGACAGACTGCACCTGCCCGACACCGGAGAGCATCACGCAGTACCGGAATACCCCTGCACGCAGCAGCGGTTCGAGCACCTCGCGGCGTGACAGCTCCTCAAAGCTCCCGGCATGGACGCTTGCGGTCAATTGTGCGCCGCTGCCTGCTGCTGCCAGAACGGCTGCCACGTCCTCTGCATCCGACAGCTCGTCACAGATGATATGCTCCGGTGTCATCACGCGCAGTGCCGTCAGGATGCCCTGCGCTCTGGGATAACTGTCAAGCACATCGGTCATCAGCCCGACATCATGCTGCGGAATACCATGCCAGACTGCGGCAAGCTCTCCGCGCTCATCCACAAGCGCAGTCCTGTGTCTGTCGCCGAGCAAGCGGCAGTAATCGCGCAGAAACGTTGTTTTTCCGCTTCCCGGTGCGCCTGCTGCCAGGATGCCGCCCGTTCCTCCGACCTGCTGGAACACCGAGGATGCCACCCCGGGGAACTCCCCTGCAATGCGAAAGCTCATACTGCTGATGCTGCGCACGGACTGGATCGTACTGCCCTGCCGCACTGCCGTGCCGCAGATGCCCACGCGGCAGCCGCCCCGGATGGTCACAAAGCCCGATGCCAGGTCACTCTGGTGGCTGTGGACAGAGTAGGACATCACAGCCTGAAGGCTGTGCATCAGCTCCTCCTGCGATGGGATCAGCGCGGCAGCCGGATTGCGTGTGATGCTGCCGTCCGGCGCGAGGAGTGCGCTGTTTCCGGAGAGTGTCAGGCAGACCGGTCTGCCTGCCCGAAGCCGGATCTCCTGCACACGGGATGCGGCTGCCGTGTCAAGACGCTGCACACTCTGCCGGACGGCTGCCGGCAGGTATTCCGCCGCATGCCGGAGGTTTTCAGTGGTTTTCATATCGGTCACTTCCCTTCTTGCTACATCCTATGCTCGTCCTGCAATGGATATGCGCAAAGTCCTCGCTGACAAGTTGGCAGTAAGGATAGCTCACTTTCTATTGTCCGTAATGGCGCGGTGACAGCCGACCAGCCAGCGGTTTCCAAAGGCGGCAGCCTTGGGCGGCGGTGCGCAGCACCGCCCCTACACCCCCTCCCCTCTGGGGAGGGGGCAGG
>CAZKHW010000196.1:0-5387 GCA_964552525.1 uncultured Ruminococcus sp.
CTCCTGTGCCGATCGATACACCAAGAGGCTGCCATGCGTGCAGTCCGGAGAATCCGCGTCCTGTATCCTTTGTGGTGATCTCCTTGTGAATTTCGATCGGACTGCTGATCGACTCAGCATTCAGGATCTTTTCTGCCGTTTCAAGCTCACGGAGCAGTGCATCTGTATTGGGATTGATCTCTCCGAATGCATCGGGAGTGTTGACCTTTTCGCGCAGAGCATCAATAGTTTCCTGTGTCACATCCTCTTTCAGAACCGTATGCAGATCATCCACATACAAGTCCATGACCTCATCCATGAGTTCGTCATAATGATAGAAATACGTTTCAGCAATCGTGACCAGATTGTACTCAGCCCCAGCCAGGTAACGTGCAAGACCGATCTGAATTTTCGTTGCTGTCACGGCATAGGGAAGTTTCAGCGCATAATATACTCTGCCTTCCGGGTCTTTCATTGTCATTACAGACGCACGGACAACCTGATTCTCCCCGTCCTCTGTCCAGTATCTGACCTGTGCATAGAACGGACCTGCACCGCCTGCCACCAGCAAAGCGATCGTATCCAGCTTGTAGGCATCGTCAAAGGTATAGGTAAGACCATTGCCGCCTAAAGCATTATAGCCGCCGTCGTCCCATGTTGTTTTTGAGTAATAGGAAGCGGCATTGTTGTCAACAGCTCCCCATGCAGTGCCGTCCAGATCTTCATCCAGTGGGCTGTCGATCATGGAACCGCCGTTTCTCATCACAGAAGTAATATGCGTACTTCCGGGAGTTCCGGTTTCATCACGGTTGATCATATTGTACTTCGATGGCTGGGGAGGATCCAGATCCGTTGTGGATGCTGAGCAGTGAATGGATTCGGGACTTTCGCCCAGCTCGTTGACGCCTGTTACATAGACCTCATACTCTGTAAGCGACTCCAGTTCGCTGATCGTATATTTATTTCCCGTAATACCGGAAATTTTAGTATACGCCTCATCACTGTTTCTTACCTTGTAGAAAACATTGTAGGACTGCGTATCGTCCATATCCTTCCACGTTACGTTGATTCCCTTATAAATGCCCGATGCCTTTACATCGTCAGGCTTATCAGGGCGTTTGGTGGGCTTCGGAGTCACCTCAACGGGATCACAGTAACCGCTTTTCCATGTGCCGTTTACCGACTGAACGCTTACCTTATAAGTAGTATAGTTTTTAACGTCTTTTCCATTGAAGGTTGAGATCGTCACAGAATTTGCTGTAGACATAAATGTTTCAACATCGCTGCCCTGCTCAATTTTTACCTCGTAGCCGGTTACGTTGACACAAGCCGTCCAATCTACAGTGAACTTCTCGCTGCCTTCCTTTGCCGTGAGGTTTTCGGGAATATCCAATTCCGGCTCAGGGATCCGGCTTTCCATTCCGTTTACAAATTCCACCTTGCTGATCTCGGCAAGATTGTTGTTGTTCTGCATTGCAGTGATCGACAGAACGACCTTTTTCACAGCGATCTGATTTCCGAGATGCACCTGAATATTGCCGTTATCGTCAATTTCAGCGTATACTTCACTTTCTTTCAGCAAGAAATTGACCCCGGATATTACGGGAACGGTAACCGTATAAGTTTCACCGTCCTCGGTATATTCAATCGTAATCGAGGCTTCGGATACCGGATTCTCGTTTCCCGTTTCAAACGTGATCCCGTCAAAAACAGCGGCATCCCCGTCTTTCAGCATATCAAATTCCAGAGATACGGGGTGATCTGCGGAGATCTCTCCTTCATCTGCCGGCGTAAGGACTACCGTTTCCTCTCCGGTAAGCAGCTTTTCAGGATCACCTTTCAGCGCAGTGCCTTCCGGTACGACTGTTTGTATTGCCAGCGGAGAAACCAATTCCTCGATTGCTGCCAATGGATCTATGTCCTCTTTATAGCTCATGGAGAAGAACGTCAGATCTACCAGATCCGCTGCTCCGTCACCGTTCAGATCCGTTACATAATCTTCTGGTACGGTCATGCCGTCGATCGCATCCACCAGAATGTTTTTGTCCACATCATCGATCACACCGCTGCCGTCCACATCTCCGATCATAAGCACGCCGGGATGAATGCCGCCTTCCGCATAGGTATAGCCCTTGCAGAATCCGGTGGTGAGCTTTACGGAATACAGCTTCTGTGCCACGGAAATCTTCTGGATATAAGGAGCAAATCCCGGCGCATTTACGGTAAGCGTATATTCGCCGTCTGCCAGCCCCCCGAAGCGTGCTGCGGTTTCGGCTGAACCTGTCAGACCAACGGTTTCAGTCTGCGTGTAGCCGTCAGATCCGGTCAGTGTGACTGTAATCTCAATATCCTTAGCAAGGAACAAAGCCGAGCCGATGGAAACATCGATCATGCCCGATGCAAACGTCTCATCCGCGCTGCTGATATCTGCCGAGATTTCCGGCAGATCACTTTCGATAACGTTTTCAGGAACAGCATCGTCAGCGTTCTCAGGAACAGCATGCACCATGTCATCCTCAGATTCACCGATATCCGAAAGCGCTGCGCCGGCGTTTATTGTGCAGGGAAAGCTGCATACCATAGATAATGCCAATAAAAAGGCGATCTTTCTTTTTAAACTTCGTTTTTTCTGATTTTTTTTCATACTGATCGATCCTTTCTGATATTTTTGAATGTAGCTTATGATGAAACATAAAAAAACAACTGTCATCTTCACAAAGACACAGTTGCACACAAAAACAACCACATCTGTGGTCATTTGCAACTGGCTGCCATACCGGCTACGGGTTAGGCCCTCAAGTTTTGCGTCCTTATTTTTCAATAAGTTTGCCAATATTTTCTCAATCCGACATAACCCTGCGATCAGCATCACAGTTGGTTTGTATGCCTATATTTAACATTATACCATATTTTTTAAAATTTGTCAACACTCTTTTTGCCTTTCTGTATTTTTCACACAACGATATGATCTGTGCGCTGTGATCATGTAAATAATTGACAAATGCTGCGAAGGGGTTGGTATGAAAATAGATTTTCAAACGATTTATACGTGATTTTTGGATATTCTGCGAATGGATTTTTTGTATAAAATATGATATAATTTTAATTTAAGAATTGAACGTTTTGACTATTGTAGCTTGATCAAAGTGCTGCTACGTCACCCCAAGTGCAACAGGAGGTAAGAACAATGCAGGCTAGAAATAATGTATACAGAAAAGTAATCGCGGTATTTATGACGTGTTTGATCTTCACAATGTTTGGTTTTTCCAACTACGCGGCTGTATCAGCCGATGAACAGTCGGATCATCGGACGGTCAAAGCCGGCATCTTTGGCTTTGAGGGGTATCACATGAAGGATGAGGACGGCAGTCTGACCGGCTACGGCATTGAGTTTCTCAATCTGGTTTCCGAATATTCTCATTTAAATTTCCAATATACAGGCTATGACAGATCGTGGAATGACATGCTTACTATGTTGGAAAACGGCGAGATCGATGTGGTGACTTCCGCCCGGAGAACCTCGGAGCGAGAGGAGCGATTTGCCTTTTCTTATCCCATCGGCAGAAACAATACCATTCTCTCCGCGCGGCTCGATAATGCACATCTGCACGGCAGTGATTACAAAACCTATGACGGAATGGTAGTAGGGCAGCTTACCGGCAGCAGCCAGAACCAGAGTCTGGCAGATTTTGCTGAGGAAAAGGGGTTCTCCTACCTGACAAAGGAATACGATGATTCGGAGATGCTTACTGCCGCGCTGCAGAACGGCGATGTCGATGCGATTCTTTCCAGCGATCTGAGAAAAGCTGAAAACGAAAAAACATTGGACATTATCAAGGAGGATAACTTCTATGCCATCGTCAGAAAAGACGATACAGAGCTGCTTGACGAGATCAATTACGCCATCGAGCAGATGGATCTGAGTGAGGGCGACTGGAAAAATGTGTTGTTTTACCGGTACTACGGACCTGTCTATTCCTCTGAGCTTACCTTTACAGAGCGTGAAACGGAATACATCCGTCAAGTCCTATCCGGCGAGAAGAAGATCACTGTTACCGCACTTGGTGACAGAGCCCCCTACTCCTATGTGGAGAATGGGGAATTAAAGGGTATTCTTCCGGATTATTTCGCCTATGTTATGGAAATTGCCGGGCTGCCTTATGAAGTCGTGATCCCGGAAAACAAAGAGGCGTATTATCAGATAGCAAGCACCAACGGCGTGGATGTTGTCATTGACAGGCTCAGTTCACTTCCTGCTGCTGAGGATGCCGTGTACCGTGGATTCAATACGCCTCCCTACATGACAACGGGAGTGGCAAGGGTGATCCGGCAGGATTTTGTCGGAGACATCAAAACAGTTGCAGTATCCGATTCCCAGAGCAAGGCACTCATTGTTCAGGAGCTTCACGGAGATATTGAGTTTCTGAGCTATCCCACCAGAGAGGCTGCCATGCAGGCTGTTCTGGATCGGGAGGCGGATGCCGCCTATGTGTATGCCTATGCGGCGCAGTTGTTTGTCAATCAGGATAAAACCAAGTCTCTGTATTACACCATTGCGAATAATATGTATCTGGATTTCAGGATGTACGTCCGTGACAGCACAGATCATGAGCTGATAACGATACTGAACAAGTGCATCCAGCAGGTGCCCAATGACACGCTGAATCAGTTTGTTTCCCAATATACCATGTATACCGTCGGCGATATGAGTTTCCTGCAATATCTGCAAGCCAATCCGAAGGTGATGATGATCGTGGTATTTCTGGCAGCACTGATCGTCTGCATTGTCCTGATACTCTATCTGAAAGGCAGATGGAACAGGAAGCTTCTGAACGCCAAGGAACGGTCGAACCGGAAGATGAGTGAGCAGCTTGCGATCGTTGAAGCACTGAGCCGGGATTATACAAATGTTTTTGCTGTGAATGAGGAAAATGGTACGGCAAGGATCGTAAAACTGGAAGGGTATGTGACGGAGGGTCTGAAAAAGGATTCTGTGGAGCAGCATCCCTATGCCCCGATCCTGGAGCAGTATATCCGTGATCGTGTTCATCCGGAGGATCAGCAGTATCTTACCGATGCGCTTTCACTTGACAAGGTAAGGACACAATTAGAGACGCACAGTGAATATACAGGCAGCTACCGCATACAAGCAGACGGTGAGATCCATCATTTTCAATATACGTATGTGAAAGTGACGGAAGATGCTCCGGAACAAAACAGTTTTATTCTTGCAGGATTCCGGAATATTGACGAGATGATCCGCAGAGAGCAGGAGCAGAAGGAGGTTCTGGCGGAGGCACTGGCGCAGGCACAGTATGCCAATAATGCCAAGACCACCTTCCTGAATAATATGTCCCACGATATCCGCACACCGATGAACGCGATCATTGGCTTTACATCATTGGCAG
>CAZKHW010000197.1:0-5382 GCA_964552525.1 uncultured Ruminococcus sp.
GCGAACCGGGAGAAGTACCCTAAGATCACGGCGGATTATATCGTGGTGGGATGGGGGCTCACTATGTGAGGAAGCCCCCGGCAGGCGTGATCCTCTGCCGGATTTTTTGACTCTTCGTCAATTGACGGGCGCACGAGAATGGGGTATACTTGCTCTTGGGTTCGGAAATATTCCGAATACTATCAAAAAAGTGCTCTATGTAAAATACCTCTGCCACTTGCGTTGGCAGAGGTATTTTATTGTATTTAGAACCTCCCCGTCTTTGCCAGAGATGCTTATTTAGGAAAAACTTACTTCATAACCTCTTCAACAATTGTAGCAGATGCAACTATATCCGCTAAATTTCTTTTATAATTATTTAAGTTAGTCCATTAAAAAGTTCTGAATGCTGCCGCTGGCATAATTAATCAGCATGCTTAAATCAGCATTGTTGACATAACCATCATTATTTGTATCAGCTGCACGAAGGGCATTGCCTGTAAGTACATTAGTACCGCTTAAATGGTTATTTAAAACTGTTACATCTTGCCAGTTGACAACATTATCATTATTAACATCACCAACAAGAACAGCACTAACTGTAACAGGATTTGGATCTATTACATTTCCTGATGAGTTTTTAGTTTCATTTGCACTTACATAAAGAATCTCTTTTAAGTCTTCTATACTGTTAAAATTACCAACATCAATATCACGATTTGTACAGAAATTTTGTCTGTATAAAGTACCACCATCAGTCACATCAGCTGTTGCATCAAAGTAATGAACAGCATTTGCCCATGTATCTCCTGCACCGCCATAGTTTCTAATATTTCCTGCAACGTTTCCTTTTACCTCGCGATCTAATGAGACAATTCCTCTTCTGTGGGTAATGACAATATAACTTTGCTGCATACCTGATGCCGGATCAAGGTCTACATAAACCCGATAAGTATCATAATTAGCAGCAGAAACAGAGAAAGACACCGTTGTCAATGATGCAAGCGCCATTGTCGCAGCCGCTATTGCAGCCACTATTTTTTTTAATTTCTTCATTCTTGGTAAACTCCTTTTGTTTAAAATATTTATTTTATCCTTAGCCAAGATTTGCAAATCTGTATATATAATCCTAAAGACCTCCAAAAGGTTACAAGTTTCTACATTTTTTGTATCAATGCACAAATCAAACTGCACTCAATTGTAACTTTCGCACAAAAGCGTCACCGATATAACATCTGTTAACACTTGCATGTATATTGCTTGCGTGAATCTGCGCTGTGAAAGGTTGTGCACTTACTCGCATATAAATGAATACATATTATCAACACTTTCCACAGTTGAAAATCTCTTGAAATCTTCCGTCACAATGCCATATTGACGGAACATGTCAGAATATGGTATACTGGTATTGGGTTCAGGAAAAACCTGAATACTATTAAATTTTAATGCTCTACATAAAAACGCCCTGCTTCTCCCGGTTTGTCAGTTTCCGGAGGTGCGGGGCGGTTTTATTTTGTATTAGTATTATGTGTAAGATAGATACTGTAATTTTTTCTCATACATCCACATATCAATTCGCCTCTCTTTCCCACGGATAGGGACCGTCGCCCCAGTTCCAGCGCTTTGTGGTATCGCTTTGCAGTGCCTTGATCGGTCCGTAGCATGCGACATACTCACGGACTGCTTCGCCGCGTTTCTCACGGTATTCGCGATATAACGCCATCGCCTCGCGGCACCTCGGATGTGTATCAAGATACAGCATCAGGTCATACAGCGCAAAATCATATTTCCGGACGACCTGCATCAGCTCTTCCCGGCTTTTCATTTGGTGCAGTCACCTCCCATTCGCTCAAAGGGCATATCAAGCACGGGAAATACCGTTCCCTGTTCCAGTGCCTTTCCGGCATCGTAGGTCTTTCCCCACTGCTGGAACGGCACATATGCCATCCCCGGCGGTGTCACCGGCGGAAAAATCGTCATCGGACGCTGTTCCTCCAATTCCGGAACCAGCTCCGCAAGCTCCTCAAATGCGTGAAGTTCCATTGTATCAAAACCGCCTGCTTTGCAGCAGACGCTCCTTTCTGGGATTACACATGCTGCCATGTGTACTGTACTATATGACAATTCCCATCACTCGGTGACTCACCTCCATTTTTTCATACTTGACAGCATGACTGCTTATCCTGTATACTTTTGATAAGTGTGTCACACTTTTACGATTTTCTGCGATTACTATTATGAAAGCAAATTTTGCGCAAACAATGTTTTCAATATTGAGGTGAAACCACAATGACCGAGAGTGAACTCCGTTTAGCCATCGGCAGGTCAAAAAAAGACGGTTTCAAAGCTCTGTTTTTACAGTATTACAGCTATGTGTACGCCATTGTCTGGAATCATATCCGCAAGACCGGAACACATGAGGATGCCGAAGAATGTGTGAGTGACGTGTTTATGGATGTGTTCGGACAGTTTGACCGCATCGAGGAGGGCAAGCTGCAAAGCTACATCCGGACAGTGGCGAAACGCCGATCCATAGACTACTTTCGCAGGGCAAGCATCAAGCCGCCGTCCGTGTCAATGGATGAACAGGAGTTGGAGACAGCAGCATCCACAGAGGATGTGGAGCATGACTTTGACAACGCTGCACTGCGTCAGATCCTGCTCAACAAGATCAAGCTGCTCGGCGAACCGGATGCGACCATCATTCTGATGAAGTACTATTACGACTGTAAGCCTGATGAGATCGCACGAACGGTTCAGATGAACAGGGCGGCTGTCAGAAAACGTCTGAGCCGCGCGATGAAACGTCTTGCAAAGCTACTGGAAGAGGATGGCTATACGGTGAACGGAGGAACATCATGAAGCAACAGATCAGCATGGATCTTCTGAAACAAGTGGATGAAACGACCGAGGAGCGAATTGCAGAGGAATTTCCCATCAACTGGGAGAAAGAGGCACTGTTTGAACGCATCTATCAGCGGTATCTGGAGCAGCTGCAGACGGCTGCATCTGCCGCCCCCATCCGGCAAAGCAGGATGCTCCTGTACCGCCGCGCCGGGATCGCAGCGTGTCTGCTCCTGATGACCGGACTTTCCCTTGGCATCTGGTCAAGGCAGCAGCAGGTCGAATCGCGTCCGCATGAGGATCAGATCCGCACAACACAGACTGAGAACACCAAATCACAAACGCCCCAGGAAACACAAGACCCCCTCTGCACCACAGTTCCTGCCGCGATTCCGGCTGTCACCGAAACGCAGGCGGCAGCCCCTGTGCAGACCGAGCCGACAGTGCAGGAAACGGCGGTTACGGTGCAGATGACCGAGCAGCTCCATGTGACGGATGCGCCGGCGCAGCAGATGACTGTACCGGATGCAACGGAGCTGCCTGCCGTCATAGCAACTGAACCGCAAGCCGCCACAGCACCGGAAACGCAGCCGCAGACCGATCCTGCCACAGAGCCTGCAGAGGAAAAACTGACGGGATTCCGCGTGGAGCAGCACCCGGGCTGGCGCAGAGTGGTCTGCACTGACCCCTTCCCTGCCCCGACCGGGGAGCTTGCGTTGTATACCGTTGACAGCGAGAGCTTCGTGCTGGATGCGGAGATACTGGACACGGACGAGCCGGTGCGCACCTACGAGATCCGCCGTCCGGATACGGACAAAGTATTTATTGTGACACAGCAGGAATATGCCGAATTTGCACTGACAGTCGAGGAGGGGGCACTCATCGACATCTCGCTGAACCGGGCACACGGATTTTTCCTCTTGCAGGACGAGATCTGCTCACTGTACTGGTTCATTGACGGCGAGGGATTCTTCGTCAGCGGCGATGCCGGTGACCTGCGCGACCTGATGGCAATTGCACGCAGCTTTACCCCTGCGAATGAAAAGAAAGTGGTGATCATATGAAAACGATGATGAAGAAACTGACAGCAGCATTGCTGGCATTGACCTGCATTCCGGTGACAGGTCTGACAGTATCGGCAAAAGGCACAGATTTGCCGTGGTATTTTGGCACGTCCACGTGGGATGCCTTTGAGGGGCTTGAACCCTTCGATGACCACGGGATGATAAGCCGTGAGGATGAGTCGCTGTTTCTTTTTGAAGGAACCTATAGCAACGGCTATAAGAATAAGGGGGTCGTTGTTGTCACCCCCCGTAAGAATGTGATGCGCTTTGTCCTGCGTGACGATGTGGATGCATCTGCCGCCACAGAGCAGATGGCAGAGGTGCTGGATGAATACTTCCCAGGGCTAAAAGATGGACTAGTTACAGGACTTGACGGCATATGGTATGGGGTCAGCAATTGCAACTACAGCGTATCGTTGGGACAGACCTGGTATGACGACAGGAGCTTTGAGCTGATGATGCCCACGGACTATTTTCCGGAGGATGCCGAGACAATGGAAGCAGAAGTGCTTCTTGCCTTTGCCAAACGTCAGCTGATCTCGGAGTTTTACGGCTGGGGCGAAACGGCGGATTATATTAAAGAGTATTTCACTTATGATGATGTCCTGACTGGTTATGAAATGACGCACTATGAGAAAAACGATAACCCGATCGGTTACAATGATACCTGGGTTCGTGTGGATACCGACTGGGACGGCATACAGGCTTACCTGGCAGAGCATTACCCTGGCTATACGGTCGAACAAGAGGAAGAAACTTACACATCTCCCCTTTATCGGATCGTTCCCACTGAGGAGCTGACACTGCGTGAAAAGCTGGAGCTTATCGTCGAGCTGCATGACCTGTTTGGAATTCTGCCTGGTTATTTTTCTCTGGAAGCCGCTGCACAAGAAAGCACCACCGGTCACAACGCCCTTGAACAGCCGGGTGATGTCACCCTCGACTGCGAAATTGATATTGTGGATGTCATTGCAGCAAATAAGGCGATCCTCGGCGCATCCACGCTCTGCAAGACTGCGAAGAAAAACTGCGACATCAACGGTGACGGCACGCCGGATACGACCGATTCCCTCGCTATCCTCAAAGAGGTCGTGGGGCTGACCACGAATTTTGCAGAGTCATAAGCAGACTCTTTGCGGCTATGACAAGGAAGTCCGCCTGTCAGCGGACTTCCTTGTATTTTTTTCGTCAGGTTCTTGCATTTCTATGAAAAATATGCTACAATAGAGTTATACTGCAAAAATGCTGAAAGGAGGGCTTCTTCATGCTGACGAAGCTCCTGAGCCGCGAAACCTGCGCACAATGCAGGCTTTGCTGCGTGTTTGACCGCTATGACGTGTGGGAAACTCCCGTCCTGAGCGAGGAGATCCGGCAGAAGATCCTCAAACTGCTGCCAGAGACCGAGTTCGTCTCCAAGGGACAGGAATCCTATCTCTTCCGCGTGCGGACGCTCGATGAGAACGACCTGTTCACCTGTCCCCTGCTCGACCCTGCC
>CAZKHW010000198.1:0-5380 GCA_964552525.1 uncultured Ruminococcus sp.
CGAGTGAGATAATAAAGCGCGAGACTACCATAAACGGAAAAAGCGACGGAATCACATTCACGGCAGAGCTTATCAGCGCTTCTCTTACCGCACCCGAAGTGCGCGACGGAAAGATCAGCTGATAACAAATAAATCCTATCGCGCAAAATGCTGTCAGAAGCGTCACAGCACTCGTTAGTGCCGCGAGCAATCGCTTGCCAAAATGTTTTTTCATGGATATCCTTCTTTCTATCGGTTGCATCTGCGTTTCACAACACGGTATAATCTGCGCTGCAATTCACAGATGGTATATATAATTTCATTGTAGTAGATTTGGCATGAATTGTCAATAGTTTTTTTAAAAAAATCGAAAAATATTTGCAAAAAAGTTTACAAAAAATTTATATTGTTCATTTTGTAATATCGTAAACGATTCAAAATTTCTGCGGCGGCAGGAGAATATACAGTCTGTATTATTTTGAAAAAATTTTAAAAAACAGTTGATTTTATTGTGAGAATGTGATATGATATAATAGATAGGAGATACATCGGAGGCTGGTTGTGTTCCGATGAGATCAGAAAACGGAATGGAGGATTGCTATGCTACTGTATCTTTATAAGGATTCTAAGGAGAATGTAGTACATGCTTCGGAAAACAAGAAGATGACCGGATGTCGGATCAATCTGACGAAACCAGAGAACATCACCCGGTATAACGCCACCGGCTCTGTCGAGGATGCAATGGGCATTCTGGATAATGTATCATGCCAGAAGTGCAGCGATGTTCTCATCAAGAAGCTCATGAAGGCGGAGAGCAAGCAGATGAAGCAGATGGCGAAGGAGGATTCCAAGCGCACCAAGGATGATCCCAGGATGGTATCTCTTGCCGAGGTGCAGGAGAAGCAGCGCAGGGAATCCAAGAAAGCAGCTGCTGCGGCGGCAGCCCCTGCACCGCCCCCTGCTCCTGCGCCGCCCCCTGCCCCTGCGCCGACGCCTGCTCCTGCTCCGGCAGCGGCATCGAATCCGCCGCAGTACCAGGAATATCAGGCACCTGTCAAGAAACCGGCAGCTCCTGCCGCACCGCAGGCACATCCGACCACGACATCTTTCGGCGGCTTTGCCATCGACAGCGATCTAGCACAGTTCGCCCTTCCCAAGGCAGCGGTCGATCCGACTGCGGCGCAGTTTGCCGCCAATGAGGGCAAGAACCCGAACGTTCTGGCAGACCATAAGCCTGCCCCTGCGCCAACGCCTGCCCCTGCACCGCAGCCGGTTCCGGCTGCTCCTGCACCCGGCGCACCTGCCTCGGTAGATGCGCTGATGGCAGAGTTCGGTCAGACACCTATAAAGGAAACCGAATCTGTGGACGACATCATCGCGCAGTTCAGCATCGGCAAAAAGCCGGAGCCTGCCCCCGAGGCAGCGCCTGCGCCCAAGTCCGTCATCCCCGGCATGGATGACCTGATGTCGCAGTTTGCGATCAATGTTCCGTCTGCCGAAAATCCCAAGCCGACAGTGTCTGCTCCGGCAGCGAGTGCGCCCGAAGCTCCGGTGGCATCCGGAACGATCGATGCGTTCTCGCCTGCTGAAACAGCCGAGGCGGCACTCAACAGTATGATGGCACAGTTCAGTGCGCCAGCTCCTGCACCGACACCGCAGGAAACAGCACCTGTTCCGGATGCGGTCACGGCGTTCTCGCCTGCTGAGACGGAGGATGCGGCATTGGACAGCATGATGGCGCAGTTCGGCATCCAGACACCTGCACCGCAGGAGACTGCACCGGCAGTTGAAACGCCTGTACCGGCTGCTTCGGCTGAGCCTGCTGAATCCGCCCTGGACGATCTGATGGCGCAGTTTGGCATTTCTGCACCGCAGGAATCTGCTCCGGCAGCGGCAATGCCTGCGCCGCCTGCACCTGCACAGACTGCTGAGTCTGCACTGGATGACCTGATGGCACAGTTCAGCATTCCGGCAGCCGCACCGCAGGAATCTGCTCCGGCGGCAGAGGAGATCGCATCGGTGGAGACACTGCTGGAGGCAGCTCCGATTGTTGAGCAAGCTCCGGCGGCTGCTCCTGTCCCGACAGCCGAGCCAGCTCCTGACGCTGCACCTGTGAACGAGACGGCTGCGCAGGAGGCTATACCGGCAATGCCTACGATGGAGGCATTCCATGTTCTTGATGAGCCGAAGGGCTTTGATGCTATTGCAGAGTCGCTGTTCGGTTCGTTCTCTGCTGAGCCTGCCGCAGCTCCTGCTGCGGAGACCGCTCCGGTGATCGAGGAGATGGCAGCACCCGTTGTGGAGACCGCTCCGGTGATTGAAGAGGTTGCAGCACCCGTTGTGGAGACTGCTCCAGTGATCGAGGAGGTTGCAGCACCTGTTGCGGAGACAGCTCCGGTGATCGAGGAGATCGCAGCACCCGTTGTGGAGACCGCTCCGGTGATCGAGGAGATGACAGCACCTGTTATGGAGGAAACTCCTGTTGCAGAGAACATTGCACCTGTTCCGGAAATGCCTGCTCCCGAGCCGGCAGCCGTACAGCCTGCACCAGTTCCGGTGCAGCCCGCCCCCGTACCGCAGCCTGGCATGACGATGCCCCAGCAGCCGTTTGCACAGCCTGTACCGCAGTTTATGGGCTATGATGCAGCCGGAAAGCCGATCTATGCACAGCCTGCTGCAATGCCGCAGGGATTTCCGCAGGTTCCGAATATGCCGCAGCCGACACTCCAGCCTGGCATGGTCATCCCACAGTTCATGGGCTACGACCAGAACGGCAAACCGATCTATGCACAGCCGACAATGCCCCAGGCATTTGCACAAGTACCGAATATGACTGCCGCACAGCCTGTTCAGCCGATGGCTGCACCGATGATGCAGCAGCCGGCTCCTGCACCGCAGGTCGCTCCCGTACCTCAGGCAGCACCTGTTGCGCAGAATCCTATGGAATCACAGGGCGTTCGCGTTTCTACCATCGGACAGACACCGACGGAAATGCCGGATCTGATCCGTAACGCTATGGCAAAGTCCGCCGTAGATCAGGGAAATATCTTCGATCAGCAGGGCGGTGCCGTTCCGGTTATGGAAAACATTGAGGATATCCTGTCCTCGATGGGTGCAGAGACTCCCACGCAAAAGAAAAAGAAAGAGGAGGCAGAGATGGTAAATCTTCAGTTTGAGGAGTATAAGCCAAAGACCAAGAAGTCCGCTTCCCGAAAGAATGATTCCAGATCCTCCGAGATGTCGCATCCGATGACCAAGGAGGAGCTGCGCGATCAGAAACGTCGTGAGAAGATCGACGCACAGTTCAAGAAGGATCTTGCGAAGCGAGGTTTCTGATACCCTCTGAGAGCAATAGAAGGGGATTCCGCCTGTCACAGGCGGCATCCCTTTACTTGTAAAAATGGAAAGGAACACAGCCATGACTGAAATGGAAAAGAATGAGATCCTGGCAGCCGTCCGCGCGGCACTCACAGGAAATACCGCGGAGGATATGGTTTACCTCCAGGAGCAGGCAGAGACCTACGATGCCGATCCCGACACCAAGGAGGTAGTAAAGGATATCCTGGACATTGCGTATAGTCTGCTCTCCCCGGAGCAGGATGCGTACATGAAGAAGATGCTCTGCATCGGCGACCGCCGTCTGGATGAGGTGTATGGGGAGGCAACGCGTCTGATGCGCTCCGGGCAGACTGCCAAGGCATTGACGTTGACCAGGCAGCTTTATGAGCATATCACGGAGAACTTCAAGGAGACCCCGGAACGGCGTTTTTTCAGTTTCCGGAATCTTCTGGAGAGCAACCTGTACCATATCCTGTACCATCCGACCAAGGAGCTTGTCAAGACACCGTTTGACTTCTCGCTGTTTATCGGCGCACACGCCTATAATCTGATCGAGGTGCGCCGTCTGGACGAGGCGATCCCGGTGTTGCAGGAGGCTATCCGCTACAATCCGGTGAATCCGGATGTACGGTTCGAGCTTGCCGAGATCTACAAGCTCAAGCAGGAGGAGGATAAGCTCCTTGAGACCATCTGCGATACCCTCCCGATCTGTGCAAGCGCCTATGCCATTGCACGGTGCTACGCCAATCTCGGCTACTGGTGCGTGGATCGGAAGGACTATACGAGCGCGGTGGCATTCTATTATGAGAGCCTGCTGTTTGCAGACCATCCGCAGATCGCCGGGGAGCTGCGGCATGTGGAGCATTTGATGGGACAGCCGATCGTACCGCCGAACCGTGACATGATCAATGCGGCATTTGCCAAGTACGAGATCTATCACGGACCGGGCAGGGAACTGCTCCATACTGCGCGTGAGCTTGCCAAGCAGGCGCAGGAGGGCGAACGCTGGGAGGAGGCTGTCTACTATCTGACCGTTGTCAACAGCCTGATCCGCGATGATGAGGCGAAAGAGTCTCTGAAAAAATGCCGTGCAGAGCTGGAAAAGCTCCATCCGGCACACTAAGGAAGGGATTGTGTATTATGGTAAAAACCAACATTATGCAGCAGACTACATGCCGCAGCATCGTTGAGCAGCATGGCTGCTTCTCCCTGCTGGAGTATCAGCGTGACATTTCGGTATCGCACGGCTCTGCAATGAACGAGTATTTTGCATCCCAGATGGGTGTGCGCAAGCGTCAGGTCGTTGCGAATCTCAACGGCAACGGCATCATCGTCCAGGCAGGTGCCATGCAGTGGATTGGCGGCGATGTCGAGGCGGCAACCAACATCAAGGGTGCAGGCGATCTTGCCAAGAAGCTCATCGGCGGCAAGATGACGGGCGAGAGTGCCATCAAGCCGCGCTATCATGGCTTTGGCACGATCGTGTTGGAGCCGACCTACAAGCACATCCTGTTTGAGGAGGTCGGCAACTGGGGCGGCATGGTCATCGAGGATCAGCACTTCTATGCGTGTGAGGACACGGTGGAGACCAAGCTCGTGGCACGCTCAACGCTGTCCTCGGCAGCACTGGGCAACGAGGGAATGTTCAACAACTGCCTAATGGGCAGAGGCATTGCAGTTCTGGAAAGCCCTGTGCCGCGTGACGAGCTGATCGTGATGGAGCTGACAGACCCGAATGACGTTGTCAAGATCGACGGCAACATGGCGATCGCATGGAGCAATACGCTGCGCTTTACGGTAGAGCGCACGACCAAGACGCTGATCGGCTCTGCTGCCTCGGGCGAGGGGCTTGTCAACGTTTACCGCGGTCAGGGCAGGATCCTGATGGCACCGGTGGCAAAATAAGAACACAAAATCCATAACAAAACCGCCGCACTTTCAAAGACGGGCGCTTATAAAGAAGTTTTCGCCATAGCACTTATGATTATCAGTCAAAAGTACTATGGCGTTTCTATTGACAATGTAACAGCTTTGATGTATAATAGACCTCCTCGGAAGCTTA
>CAZKHW010000199.1:0-5372 GCA_964552525.1 uncultured Ruminococcus sp.
AATATATCGAAAACTGGATAGTTGCATAAATTTTCATCCCGTCCACTGCGCTGCCCGTTTGCAGCATGACGGAAATCGACAGGAAAGAAGGCTTTTACCATGTTTTTTCAAAAGGACATCGAAACCATGTCCCGGCAGGAGATCGAATCCCTCCAGCTCCGGAAGCTCAAAGCACAGGTGCAGTACTGCATGGACAATGTCCCGTTCTACCACGAGCGTCTGACCAAAGCAGGCGTAACGGCGGACAAGATCAAATGTCTCTCGGACGTGCAGTACATTCCCTACACCACCAAGGCGGACATCCGCGATCACTACCCCTATGGGCTGTTCGCCGTGCCTATGAAACAGATCGTGCGCATTCACGCCTCCTCCGGTACGACCGGGAAGCCCACCGTGGTCGGCTACACCCGGCATGATCTGGACGTGTGGAGCGACTGCGTGGCGCGGCTCTGTGCAGCGGTCGGCGTGACGGATGAGGATATTGCGCAGATCTCCTTCGGCTACGGTCTGTTCACCGGCGCACTGGGACTGCACTGCGGTCTGGAAAAGCTCGGATGCTCCGTCATTCCCATCAGCTCCGGCAACACCAAAAAGCAGGCGATGATTCTGAAAGACTTCGGCACGACCGTACTGATCTCCACACCCTCCTACGCCATGTACATGAGCGAGGTCGCACACGAGTGCGGCATCTCCAATGACGAGCTGCGGCTGCGCATCGGTCTGTTCGGCTCGGAGGGCTGCACGGACGCGCTGCGCGACAAGATCGAGCAGGGCTTTGGGCTGTTCTCCACGGATAACTACGGCATGAGCGAATTGCAGGGACCGGGCGTTTCCGGCGAATGCGAATACCGCTGCGGTCTGCACTTTGCAGAGGATCACTTCCTGCCCGAGATCATCGACTCCGAATCCGGACAGGTACTCCCCCGCGGCGAAAAGGGCGAGCTGGTCATCTCCACCCTGTCGAAGGAGGGCATTCCGCTGCTGCGCTACCGCACCAAGGATATCACACGCATCCACTATGAGCCGTGCAAATGCGGCAGAACCCACGCACGCATGGAAAAGGTGCAGGGACGCAGTGACGATATGCTCAAAATTCGCGGCGTGAACGTGTTCCCCTCCCAGATCGAGAGCGTGATGGCGAATATTGACGGCATTTCGCCCCATTATGAGCTGATCCTCACCCGGAAGAACTACACCGACTACCTCGAAGTGCGCATTGAGATCAATGACGAGCGTCTGCTGGAGAACTTCGGCTCGCTGGAGGCAAAGCAGCGCGAGGCGGTGGATAAGCTGAAAACCGTTCTGGGCATCCAGGCAAAGGTCACCCTTGTCGCACCGCGCACCATCACGCGTTACGAGGGCAAGGCAAAGCGCATTATCGACAAGCGCAATGAATCAGAATGAAAGGAAATTTCCCATGAAAGAATTAATGATCGGCAACGCGGCGGTTGCCAGAGGTTTGTATGAGGCAGGCGTGGAGGTCATCTCCAGCTATCCGGGTACGCCAAGTACCGAGATCACGGAGTTTGCTGCCACCTATGACGATATCTACTGCGAGTGGGCACCCAATGAAAAGGTCGCGATGGAGGCGGCATTCGGCGCATCCCTGCGCGGTGTGCGCTCCGCCTGTGCGATGAAGCATGTCGGGCTGAATGTGGCGGCAGATCCGCTGTTCACCCTCTCCTACACCGGCGTGACCGGCGGCATGGTCATCTGCGTGGCGGATGATCCGGGCATCCATTCCTCCCAGAACGAGCAGGATTCGCGGCATTACGCCATCAGTGCCAAGGTGCCCATGCTTGAACCGGCAGATTCCGCGGAATGCAAGGCATTCGCCAAGCTCGCTTTTGAGATCTCCGAGGAATTTGACACCCCCTGCATGCTGCGGATGTGTACGAGAATTGCCCATGCGCAGAGCATTGTAGAGCTGGAGGAGCGCGTTATTCCGGAACACAAGCCCTACGAGAAGAATCCGCAGAAATTCATTATGGCACCGGCAAATGCCATCAGCCGCCATCCGTTCGTGGAGGAGCGCATTGCGCGTCTGACAGCGTATGCGGAGACCTCCGATCTCAACCGCACGGAAATGGGAGACACCCGGATCGGCATCATCACTGCCGGCGCATGCTACCAGTACTGCAAGGAAGTGTTCGGTGAGAATGCGTCCATCCTCAAACTCGGCATGATCCATCCCCTGCCTGTGCAGAAGATCCGCGACTTTGCCGCGGCGGTGGATCAGGTCTATGTGGTGGAGGAGCTTGACGGCATCATCGAAAGCCACTGCCGCAATATCGGGGTCGATGTCATCGGCAAGTCGATGTTTACCCCCCTGGGCGAGTTCTCCCAGAAATCCATTGCCGCCGCATTCGGCATCACGCCCAAGGAAACCGTCACGGCGGATACGCCCATCCCCATGCGGCCGCCTGTGATGTGCTCGGGCTGTCCCCACAGAGGGCTGTTCTATACCCTTGCCAAGAACAAGCTCACGGTGCTCGGCGATATCGGCTGCTACACCCTCGGCTCTGCCATTCCGCTGTGTGCGCTGGATTCCACCCTGTGCATGGGTGCGTCCGTCTCGGGACTGCACGGCTTTAACAAGGCTGCCAAGGGCGAGGCGGATCACAACACCGTCTGCGTGATTGGCGATTCGACCTTCATGCACTCGGGCATGACAGGTCTTGCGAACATTGCCTACAACGGCTCGAATGCTACGGTCATCATCCTTGACAACTCCATCACCGGCATGACCGGACACCAGCAGAATCCCACCACCGGCTACAACATCAAGGGCGACCCGGCAACGAAGATCGACCTTGAAGCGCTGTGCCATGCACTTGGCATCCACCGTGTGCGCGTGGTCGATCCGTATGATCTGGAGCAGACCGAACAGGCGGTCAAGGAGGAGCTTGCCGCTGACGAGGCATCCGTCATCATCAGCCGCCGTCCGTGCGTTCTCCTCAAATATGTCAAGCCCAAAAAGCCTGTTACAGTCAACAAGGACAAGTGCAAGAGCTGCAAACGCTGCATGAAGCTGGGCTGTCCGTCCATCCACATCGGCGAGGACGGCAAGGCAGGCATCGACCAGACGCTGTGTGTCGGCTGTGAGGTCTGCGGACAGCTCTGCCCGTTCGATGCCATCGAGCCGGGGTGTGAGTGATGGACCGCGCGGAACAGGCAGTCGCATACAAACGCACCGGCAACTGCTGTCAGGCGGTGCTGCTGGCGTTTGCGGATATGCTGGAGATGGACGATACTCGTCTCCTCCAGCTCGGAAAGTGCTTTGGCTCGGGCATGGGCGGCATGCAGGGGACATGCGGCGCGCTGGTGGGTGCGGAAATGGTGCTGGGACTGCTGGGCGGCTCGATGCCGCAGGCAAAGGCACTGCACGACGCGTTTACCCGAACGTGCGGCGCATCCATCTGCGAGGATCTCAAAGGCATCCGCACCGGCAAGGTGCTGTGCCCTTGTGACGAATGCGTCCGGCAGGCAGCCCTTGCACTGGAACAGATTCTGAACAGGTCTGATTGACCACTCTCTAAACTCTGGGGGTGGAGGGAGCGAAGCCCTCTCCATAAAAGCCCCCTCCCTCCGGGAGGGGGTTGGGGGTGGGCAACCATCGTGATAATTAACATAAGGAGTATAGATCTCATGGAAACAAAAGGCATTGTCATCTGCGGTGTGGGCGGACAGGGTTCGCTGCTCGCAAGCAAGCTACTCGGGCGAGTGCTTGTCAATGAAGGCTACGATATCAAGGTATCCGAGGTTCACGGAATGAGCCAGCGCGGCGGCTCGGTCATCACCTATGTGCGCTATGGCGACAAGGTGTATTCCCCGGTGGTACAAAGCGGCGAAGCAGATTTTGTCATCTCGTTCGAGCGCATCGAGGCGGCACGCTACGCGCATCTCCTGAAACAGGGCGGTGTCATCATCACCAACACCCAGCGCATCGACCCGATGCCGGTCATCATCGGCTCGGCGGAATATCCCGAGGGCATCCTGGAGGAGCTGACCCCCAAGGGCGTTCAGGTCGAGGCGATGGATGCACTCGCACTTGCACAGCAGGCAGGCTCGCCCAAGGCGGTCAACATCGTGCTGATGGGACAGCTTGCCAAGCATTTCCACATCGGGTACGAGAAGTGGATCGCGGCGATCGAACAGACCGTGAAGCCGCAGTTCGTCGAAATGAATCAGAAGGCGTTTGCGCTGGGCTACCACTTTGGCGGCTGACAGCACACACGCACCGCATCGAGAGGAGGAATCTACATGACAACACAGCAGCTTTCCATCTTTATGGAGAACAAACCCGGTCAGCTCGTCAAGGTCACACAGGTTTTGAGGGATGTACAGATCGACATCCGCGCCATGGCATTGGCAGATACCCAGGACTTTGGCATTGTGCGCATGATCGTGAGCGATACCGCCAAGGCACAGGCGGCACTGCGCGAAAACGGCTTTATGTCCACCATCACGCAGGTGATGTGCATTGCCATGGACGACCATCCGGGCGGACTGTCCCGGATCACCGAGCTGATGGCACAGGCAAATGTGAACATCGACTACCTGTATGCATGCATTACCGAGGTAGGCAAGAACGCATACATTGTGATGCATGTGGATGATGAATCCGCTGCATCACAAACGCTGAACGAGGCAGGCATCCGCATGGTTACCGCGGATCAGATCGCCAAGCTCTGACCGCGCTACATTCCGGGAGGATGCTTTGAAACGCTTTACCCTTATCATGTCCTACTGCATCGAATTTACCGTCTGTGCGCTGTGCGGCTGGCTGTATGAGGAGGGGCTGGAGCTTGCGGTGAACCACGCCTACGCCGACCGCGGTGTCCTGCACCTGCCGCTGCTGCCGATCTACGGATTCGGGGGACTTTTGCTGGTTCTGCTCTTTCGCAGGCACAGCCATCCGCTGTTTGTCTTTCTGGTGAGCAGTGCGGTCACAACGGTGCTGGAGCTTGCGGCATCCTATCCCCTTGAACAGGTTCTGGGCTATCTGCCGTGGTGGTACGGCGAGTGGCCGTGCAATTTCGAGGGGCGCATCTCGCTGTTCAGCTCCCTGATCTTCGGCGGTCTGGCGCTGTTTCTGGTAGGTGTCGTGCATCCGATGTGCCGGTATCTTGCCAAAAAAGCCAAGCCTGCCCTCCTGTGTACCGCAGGCATTCTCTGCGTGACAGTCATTGCCGGAGATGCCCTTTGCGCGATGACCGCGCTTGCGAGATAGCGATGACGACAGATCAGATTCTACCGTCCGCAATGCCCTTTGCCTAGTGGCAAGAGGGCAAAGCTGGTGCAGCGTGGAGTTCGTGCTGGCGCGAAGCGCACAGCCAGCGGTTTCCAAAGGCGACAGCCTTGGGCGGAGG
>CAZKHW010000200.1:0-5312 GCA_964552525.1 uncultured Ruminococcus sp.
AAGAAAAAGGCTTTGACCGTGAAGCTCTCCGAACCGAGCATCTCGATCAGAAGAAGCTCGATTATATCTATACGGGCAAGGAAAACAGAGATAAGTCGCAGAATTACGGACTGAACTTCTCGGATATGGACTTTCTCAGGGAGTTTACGGGGCTGAGTTACCAGGTTATGTTTACAGGTATATAATAACTAAACCCTCTATGGTCTACAAATAGACCATAGAGGGTTCTCTCAATTATTCGATTTTTTATTATCCTCGTCTCAATGAAGCATAAATCTCCTCAGTAAATATGCCAAGCACTTCACGCTTGATCTCCTCATCATTTAAGAGTAACGAGAAAAAATCCTGATTCTGCTCTAATCCCTCAATCAGAGCATCATCAATATCATCAAAATAAGAAAACTCAAAATCCTTGACCGTATTATTCTTTGCACTTGATTTCAGCTTATCAGACTTCATCAGAATATCTCTGATCTGAAGCATAGCCTTGATTGCAACATCGCTGTCATAAGCCTTTCCTGTCCGAGAGTTTATTGCTGCAATAATTTCAGAGAGCCTTTCTTCCTTTGCAGGAGTTAAGCCAAAATTTTCTGCCGAGGGTAGCTTTACCACAGGCTTTGCAACAATATCGGATTTTGTATGCTCGTCCTGTTTCTTTTGTACAAACTGAGTTGCCCTGATCTTGCCATCAAGGTTGAACCCACCGCCTGGGTGTTTGATATTGATGTGAGAAAGCAGAAGAATGATATAGTTGTATTTCTTGTGAAGCTCTGTATCCTCAAAGCAAGATACCTGTATCATAAACTCATAGAAGCGTACAAAACGACGGAGGTCAACAACGATCTCACGCTGCTTCTCAATACTGTAATGCTCAATCAGCTTTTGCGACTTATCAAGGCAGAAGTTGATTCTTTTCTTATCAGCGGATTGTACTTTTTCTTTGTAAAGTATCTCATTGACCTTATCCACATCGTCAGGATCAATGATTGCATAGGCATCTATCTGTGCTTCAATGTCATATATCGCTGTCGGGGTTACGGAATTAGACAGCAGAGTTGTAGTGTAGTATTGAGCGAAAGCACCAACGATATCCTCATAGCTATTCACAAAGTCAAGGATGAAGGTCTTTTTCTCAAACGGAGGGTAAATTCTGTTCAGACGAGAAAGTGTTTGTACAGCGTTTACTCCTTTGAGCTTCTTCAAAATGTACATTGCACAGAGTTTCGGTTGGTCGAAACCTGTCTGATACTTATTCGCAACCAAAAGCACCTGATAATCGTCCTTGTCGAACTCTTTTGTGAGACGATCTTCGGAAATACCATTGATACCTGGTTCTGTATATTCTGTATCATCATCAGGGAGTTTGACCTTACCCGAAAAAGCCACAAGCGCACGAATACCGCTATATCCCTTTTTACTGCAATAATCCTCAAATGCTTGACAATACTTAACGGCTGCCTGTCTTGAAGCGGTTATTACCATTGCCTTAGCTTGACCTCCAAGCTCCGGCATGACCGTAGTACGGAAATGCTCAACGATCACTTCAATGCGCTGGGCAATGTTCGTTTCGTGCAGCTCAACAAAGCGTGCTATCTGCCGCTTTGCACTTGCTGTCTGCATTTTTGGATCTTCTTCAATTTCCTTATTTATCTGATAGAATGTCTTGTAGGTAATGTAATTCTGCAAAACATTGAGGATAAAGCCCTCCTCAATAGCCTGCTTCATAGAATATACATGGAACGCTTCACGCTTTCCCTTTGTGTTAATAGTGCCAAATAAGTGTAACGTTGTCGGTTTAGGAGTTGCTGTAAAAGCAAACATAGATACATTGCTTTGCTTACCATTTCTTGCAAGTTCAGCGGCAATTTCGTCTTCCATATCCTGATATAACTCATCGCCCATTCCGAGGGATTGAGTAACAGCAGCCATATCTTTGCCAGCCGTAGAGGAGTGGGCTTCATCAATAATAACCGCAAAACGCTTATTTTTCAAGCCTTTAACACTATTCGTAATATATGGGAATTTCTGAATCGTTGTTGCAATAATTTTTGTATTACCGTTTAGAGCGATCGCAAGGTCATCGGCATTGCACTTCTCGTCCATAACACGAATAAATCCGGATTTATGTTCCATACCCATAATAGCCTTTTGAAGCTGTCGGTCAACAACAACCCTGTCTGTCATAATGATAACATTATCAAAAATAATTTTGTTCTCAGCATCGTGGAGCGTAGCAAGACGGTATGCAAGCCAAGCGATCGTGTTCGTTTTGCCTGAGCCTGCACTATGCTGAATCAGATAATTCAGTGATGTACGGTTTTCCTCTACATTGGCAATGAGCTCGCGAACGGCATCGAGTTGATGATAACGGGGAAATATGATATTCTCCTTAGTCTCAATCTTGCCCGTCTTTTCATTTTCCTTTTCAGATGTCTGAATAAAGATGAATTTGGAGATAAGGTCAAGAATGGTGTCTTTTGTGAGAATATCGTCCCACATATAATGAACGGGATAGTCCTTCTCACACGGCGGATTTCCTGCTCCGGCATTGACACCCTCACCGTTGCCCTGATTGAACGGCAGGAAGAAAGTCTTTTCACCGTCAAGCTTTGTTGTCATATATACTTCGTGCAAGTCCATAGCAAAGTTGACCAGTACGCCTGCCTTGAAAAGAAATAATCTGGACTTTGGATCACGCTCGGTACGATACTGATAAATCGCGTCATCGGCTGATTGTCCGGCAAAATTGCATTTCAGCTCTAAAGTGATAATTGCAAACCCATTAAGGAAAATTACCACATCAATGCGTTCTTTATCATTAGCCCACACTTCTTCCATAACTGTAAAACGATTTTTTTCATACTTTGCAATAAGATCTTTATTAAAAGTAGTCGCAGGCTTTGTGTACATCAGTTCAAGTTTATGTCCCGAAAGCTCAACACCGTGCCGAAGGACTTCAAGCAGACTGCCCCTTTTCTTCGTACACTCAGCATTGATGAACGATACGAGCGTATCTTCAAGTCTTTCCTTATGTATCTTTCTGAGCTTCTCCATTGTTTCCGGCTGAGTATCATTCAGGAAACCAAACAGCATTTCACGGTCAAGAGCGAAACGGCGGTCAAAGTCCGTTGCTTTTCTGATAGTGTAGCTGTTCTGGTCACGGAGTATGCTGAGCAGCTCCGACTGATAGTCTTTTTCGGTTAAGATATTATTCATGAATCCATTCTCCTGTATTCAAATCAATAAATTCTTCAAGTTTTATTTTCCCTTCAAAATTCGCACCATATTCATGTGCTCTTGTTTGACTATCAAATTTGAAACTTTCGTTATAGAATCTCCCTGATTTGGTTTTCCGGATAAGATCATGTTTAAGCATAAAGTCAATGACACGCTTATGATTTTCTATGTCATCACCGTTTAAATAGAAACAAATGACTCCAGACTCGCCTTGAAGTTCAAGATCAGAACACTTGCATTCAAAACAAGCACCTTCTTCAATTGCTTTTTCGCAGATAGATTTAGCAAATTCCTGATCTTTGAAAAAACACATCCATTTACCACATTTTTCTTTATCCCATTCTACGTTTTCATCTGATACATACCAGAACCATCCCATTGATCTTATTTTTTTCATCTTACTTTAACCTCCTTCTTCCCCGTCACATACTCAAAGATAAGTGACTTTTTGTATTCTTCAATAGTTTCGATTTGCTGTTTCTTTTCGGTAATAATGCCATCTATTTCAATGCATTTTTTGTCAAGGTATTCTACAATTTTTTGTTGTTCACATACATTCGGGCAAAATGCCACTTTCATATTTCCAAAATTAAAACCTGTCAACTGATTTATTGTTGAAGTGAAAAAAGTGCCAAGATAATACGAAAAGACATGGGAATTTAAAATATAGTATAAATATTCTGGCGATTCACTTCTGAAAATCATCATAAACGCGCCGAAAGTTGCATTCAAGTTCTTTATAATTGCATTCTTGCCTATAAGTTCTCTACTTCCATTTCTTGAGCATATTAAAATATCGCCATATTTTACCATTAAATCTGATTTTATTTCACAAGAAACATATACATTGTCGTTTAATGATATTTTTCCATTTTGAACATTTGAAGAACGTAAAACCAATGTGCCTTCATTTTCATCACAAATATCTTGCGGAGTATATGTAAGACCATTTCTAACTGTTCCTAAAGTTTTCATTCTTCTTATTTCCCAATGCTTAGGAACTTTTCCAATGAACTCAATCTCGCTGTCCCTCATCTCCACATCAGGATCAAGTCCCTTTGTGACTGCTTCGGTAATGATGGAACGCTTGTATTGTTCAAGGGTTTCGATTTGTTGCTGAATGTCGGAAATGAGAGAGTCGATTTCGGTGCATTTTTTTCTTATGTAATCCGCTATTCGATTTTGATGTTCATAATCGGTAACAGGAACACATATCAATTTCAGGTTTTCTTGATTGAGTTTTGGTTGTGCTGAACCAGTGACATATGGATTTATATCAAGACTTTCGAGTGCATAAAACAGAAAGTAAAAATTCATATTATTATTTGGCTTAATAATATGTGCGTGATTATTAATCCACGCTTTTCCATTCACTTCATACATTAAAGGCAGATTTCTCATTCTGAGGTTAGCTCCATCTTCGCCTATTAGCATTACATGATCGTCTATTGTGTAGCCATCAATTTTGTCAATAGCCCCCGAAGCCCCATAATAATCATATAATATGTCTGATTCTTGATTCCTTTTTTCTGCACTAATAGGTTTTCGGAATTCATCTAATATTTGACATATATATTTTAATTTTATCAATTTATAGTCCAAGCCAATTTGACCTACCCACTCAATACCACTGTCTTTCATTTCACGCATTACCACTCACCCCCTTATAAAAGTTAGAACCGAAAATAACGCTGCGATAAAAGCCATCAGAGAAGAAAATATAATATTTACTAATTCTTTATTTGTCATTAACTCCACTTCTAAATATGCAATACGGAAGAAATTTGAAAACAGCACACTTATAAATCCCAACAAAGCACTAAGAATATTATCAAACCAATCTAATTCTAAAAAAGCAGCAGTTGTAGGAGCAAATATCAGAATATACCCGATCACAATCAGTGCAAATTGAATAATCCCAAAAAATGAAGAAGATATAGTCCTCATCAGTTCAAATGTCATTACAGGAGAGGTTGCTTGCTTTGAATTATAACCTAAAAAGGCACGGAACCATCTCAAATGAGGCTGAATAAAGAACCGTGTAAATGCCAATAATCACCATAAGAAAATATGGA
>CAZKHW010000201.1:0-5279 GCA_964552525.1 uncultured Ruminococcus sp.
AGAAGGGTACCGGTCATGCAAGACAGGGTTCTATCAGAGCTCCCCAGTGGACACACGGCGGCGTTGCGATCGGTCCGAAGCCGAGAAGCTACAGATATACACTGAACAAGAAGGTTCGCAGACTTGCAATGAAGTCCGCTCTTTCCACTAAGGTTCAGGAGGGTAACCTGATCGTTCTGGATACCCTGACCATGGATGAGTTCAAGACCAAGAAGATCGCAGCAATGCTCAATGCGCTCGGCGTTGAGAAGAAGGCTCTGATCGTTACGGCTGAGGCTGATCCGAAGGTTTACAGAAGCGCAAATAACATCCCGGGTGTAAAGACTGCTACGGTCGGCACTCTGAACGTATATGACATTCTCAACGGCGGCAAGTTCATCGCTCCGAAGAATGCCATTGCAAAGATCGAGGAGGTGTACGCATAATGAAAGCAGCACAGGACATCATCATCCGCCCGATCATCACTGAGCAGGCTACTGACAACCTGCCGCTCAACAAGTACACCTTTGAGGTAGCCAAGGATGCTAACAAGCTGGAGATCAAGGCTGCCGTTGAGGAACTTTTCAATGTAGAGGTCGTTAAGGTCAACACTGTGAACTGCGACGGCAAGCAGAAGAGAATGGGCAGATTCGTCGGCAAGACCGCTTCCTACAAGAAGGCAGTCGTAACCGTTAATCCGGAGCCGAAGAATGCGAAGGGCACTAAGAAGGCAGACAAGAAGAGAGGTACCATCGAGTTCTTCGAGGGTATGTTCTAAGATCCCCCTCTTCCAATTATGGGCACATGACCCGATAATCACATGTTCAAGGAGTGAATCGAAATGGCAATCAAGAGCTATAAGCCGACTTCTCCTTCGCGCCGTCAGATGACCGTTACCGATTATTCGGTACTGTCTAAGGAAGGTCCGGAGAAGAGCCTGCTTGAGCCGCTGAAGAAGAAGAGCGGCCGCAACAGCTACGGCAGAATCACCGTTCGTCACAGAGGCGGCGGCAATAGAAGAAAGTATCGTATCATCGACTTCAAGCGTGATAAGGAAGCTATGAACGCTACCGTTATGACTCTGGAGTACGATCCGAACAGAAGCGCATTCATCGCTCTCGTTCAGTACGAGGACGGTGAGAAGAGATACATCCTCGCACCGCATGGCCTGAAGGTCGGCGATGTTGTACGTGCAGGTGCAGATGCTGACATCAAGCCCGGCAACGCACTGAAAATGGAGGATATCCCGGTTGGTACCTTCATCCATGCAATTGAGCTTTATCCGGGCAAGGGCGCACAGCTCGTCAGATCCGCTGGTAATATGGCTCAGCTCATGGGCAAGGAGAACGGTTTCGCGCTGATTCGTCTCCCCTCGGGTGAGATGAGAAGAGTTCCGGTGACCTGCAAGGCTGCCGTTGGTCAGGTTTCCAACATTGACCATGAGAACGTAAACTATGGTAAGGCCGGCAGAAAGCGCCACATGGGCTGGAGACCGACCGTCCGCGGTTCTGTTATGAACCCCTGCGATCACCCGCACGGTGGTGGTGAGGGTAAGTCTCCTGTTGGTCGTCCCGGACCTGTTACCCCGTGGGGTAAGCCTGCTCTGGGTTACAAGACCAGAAAGAAGCACAACCGCACCGATAAGTATATCGTAAAGCGCCGCAATGGCAAGTAATCGGAAAGGAGGAACCGCATTATGAGCAGAAGTATCAAAAAGGGCCCCTTCGTGCAGGAGGCACTCCTGAAGAGAGTCATTGCCATGAACGAAGCCGGCGAGAAGAAGGTGCTCAAAACCTGGAGCCGTTCTTCCACGATCTTCCCGGATTTTGTGGGACATACCTTCGCAGTGCATGACGGCAGAAAGCACGTGCCGGTATATGTGACCGAGGATATGGTTGGCCACAAGCTCGGCGAGTTTGCACCGACCAGAACCTATAAGGGTCACGCAGGCTCCAAGACGTCCAACAACGGTAAGAAGTAATAGCGGAAGGAGGAACTAAGCAATGGAAGCTAGAGCAACACTGAGCAATGTCCGCATTTCTCCCCGCAAGGTGCAGATCGTTCTGGATCTGATCAGAAACAAGCCCATCGATGTCGCACTCGCAACGCTTGCCCTCACCCCGAAGGCAGCCAGCCCGATCCTCGAGAAGCTTGTCAAGTCCGCTATTGCAAATGCAGACAACAATTACAGCATGAATAAGGACAGCCTGTATGTCGCAGAGTGCTATGTGACCCCCGGCCCGATCATGAAGAGAGTTATGCCGAGAGCACAGGGCAGAGCATATCGCATCCTGAAGAGAACATCGCACATCACTGTCGTGCTGAAAGAAAAAGACTAATCCCGAGGAGGTTAAGTATGGGCCAGAAGGTTAATCCGCACGGTCTCCGTGTTGGTGTTATTAAGGATTGGGATTCCCGCTGGTATGCCAAGAAGGCTGACTTCGGTGACATGCTGGTTGAGGATTACAACATCCGCAACTTCATCCTCAAGACTCTCAAGCCCGCAGGCGTTCCCCGCGTGGAGATTGAGCGTTACGCAGAGGATAAGGTAAGAATCCACATCCACTGTGCAAAGCCCGGCATTGTAATCGGCCGCGGCGGTACAGAGATCGAGAAGCTGAGACTTCAGCTTGAGAAGAAGATGGGCAAGAGCGTTTCCATCAATATCCTGGAGATCAAGTCCCCGGATATGGATGCACAGCTCGTTGCTGAGAATATTGCAAAGCAGCTTGAGGATCGTGTATCTTTCCGCCGTGCGATGAAGCAGAGCATCGGCCGCGCAATGCGCCTGAATGCAAAGGGTATCAAGGTTATGGTTTCCGGCAGACTGGCTGGTGCCGAGATCGCAAGATCTGAGACCTATCATGAGGGTACCATTCCGCTGCAGACCATCCGTGCAGACATCGACTACGGCTTCGCAGAGGCTGATACCACCTATGGTAAGCTCGGTGTCAAGGTTTGGATCTACAAGGGCGAGGTTCTCAAGGGCGATGCTGCTAAGGCAATGGCTGCCAGAGAGAAGACCGAGCGTAAGCGCAGAGATGCCAGACCGGACAGAAAGCGCGATGACCGCAGAGGCGGCCGCGACAATCGCCGTCCGAACGGTGACCGCAGAAACGGCGGCGCCAGAAGAAACGAAGGGGGTAACAAGTAATGCTGCTTCCGAAGAGAGTGAAGTACCGCAGAGTCCACAGAGGACGTCTGACCGGTAAGGCCTACAGAGGCAACAAGGTAAGCTACGGTGATTTCGGTCTGCAGGCTCTTGAGCCGGCATGGATCACCTCTAACCAGATCGAGGCTGCCCGTATCGCAATGACACGTTACATCAAGCGTGGCGGTCAGGTTTGGATCAAGATCTTCCCCGACAAGCCCATCACTGAGAAGCCGGCTGAAACCCGAATGGGTTCTGGTAAGGGTTCTCCGGAGTACTGGGTAGCCGTTGTAAAGCCGGGCAGAGTGATGTTCGAGATCAAGGGCGTTCCGGAGGAGACCGCAAGAGAGGCTATGCGTCTTGCAATGCATAAGCTGCCGATCAAGTGCAAGTTCATCGTCAGAGAGAACGAAGAGACCGCTGAGTAAGGAGGGGAGTTCGCATGAAGGCAACTGAGATCAAAGAGATGACTGTTGAAGAAATGAATCAGAAGCTTGTCAGCCTCAAGGAAGAGCTTTTTGCGCTCCGCTTCCAGCTTGCAGTGAATCAGCTTGAGAACACTGCTAAGGTAAAGGCTGTCAAGAAGGATATCGCACGCGTTAAGACCTGCCTGCGCGAAGCAGAGCTTGCACAGAACGCGCAGTAAGATAGGAGGAAAACGCTGTGGCTGAAAGAAATCTGAGAAAAACCAGAACCGGCCTGGTAGTCAGCGATAAGATGGATAAGACCGTTGTCGTAGCAATCGTTGACAACGTTAGACATCCGCTGTACAAGAAGATCGTAAAGCGTACCGTTCGCCTGAAGGCTCATGATGAGAATAACACCTGCAAAGTTGGCGACCGCGTATCGGTTATGGAGACCCGCCCGCTGTCCAAGGACAAGAGATGGCGCGTTGTTGACATCATCGAGAAGGCTAAGTAAGATATAAGCGTAACTGAGAGGAGGAAGCATCCATGATTCAGATGCAGACTTATCTGAAGGTTGCGGACAACACCGGCGCTAAGGAGCTTATGTGCATTCGTGTACTGGGCGGTACTCGCAGAAGATATGCGAACATCGGCGACGTTGTCGTAGCATCCGTTAAGAAAGCAACACCCGGCGGCGTGGTAAAGAAGGGCGATGTTGTCAAGGCAGTCATCGTTCGCTCCGCTAAGGGTCTGAGAAGAGAGGACGGCACCTACATCCGTTTCGACGAGAATGCAGCCGTTATCATCAAGGAAGATAAGAACCCGAAGGGTACTCGTATCTTCGGGCCGGTCGCTAGAGAGCTTCGTGAGAAGGACTACATGAAGATCCTGTCTCTGGCTCCGGAAGTACTGTAAGAGGAGGATCGCTGATAATGAGTAATAAGCTTCATGTAAAAACCGGCGATACCGTTGTTCTTCTGACCGGTAAGTACGATTATAAGTACAAGAACAAGGATAAGGACCGCAGAACCGGTAAGGTGCTGGAGGTAAGCCCGAAGGAGGGCAAGGTCATCGTTGAAGGCTTCAACATGATCACCAAGCACGTAAAGCCCACCCAGATGGGTCAGTCCGGCAACATCGTAAGAGCAGAAGCTCCGATCTATGCTTGCAAGGTTCAGCTCGTTTGCCCGAAGTGCGGCAAGCCCACCAGAACCGGCAGCGTTGTCGAGGATGGCAAGAAGCTCCGCGTTTGCAAGAAGTGCGGCAAGTCTTTTGAGTAAAGGAGAAACGAAATGGCAAGATTAAAAGATCAGTATGTCAGCACCGTTGCTCCCGCATTGATGCAGAAGTTCGGGTACAAGAGCACCATGCAGATCCCGAAGCTCGATAAGGTTGTCATCAACGTAGGCGCCGGTGAGGCAAAGGAAAATTCTAAGGTCATCGATGCGATCATGACTGACCTGGCAGCGATCACCGGTCAGAAGCCGATCGTGTGCCGTGCAAAGAAGTCCGTTGCAAACTTCAAGCTCCGTGAGGGTATGCCGATCGGTGTGAAGGTTACCCTGCGCGGCGAGAGAATGTACGATTTCGTTGATAAGCTGTTCAATGTTGCGTTCCCGCGTGTACGTGACTTCCGCGGTATCAACGGCAACTCCTTCGATGGTAAGGGCAACTACTCTACCGGTATCAAGGAGCAGCTCATCTTCCCGGAGATCGAGTACGATAAGATCGACAAGGTACGC
>CAZKHW010000202.1:0-5252 GCA_964552525.1 uncultured Ruminococcus sp.
CCGAAGCCTGTTGTTGCATTTCCCTGCGCATCTGCGTCGATGCATAGCACTTTTTTTCCTCGTGAGCCAAGGTATGCCGCCAGATTCACAACAGTGGTGGACTTGCCCACGCCGCCCTTCTGGTTCGCTACCGCAATCACCTTTCCCATGCAGTCTCTCCTTTCTCTATGCTCTGTCAGCTTTCGTATACATTTATAATTATAGCACGTTTTGGCACGTTTGTAAAGCTGTTTTTCTGAAAATTTTGTCATTTGATGGAGAAATGTTTCACATGAAACACGTCTTGAAACGTTTCATGTGAAACAAAAGCCGCCCATGTTCGACATAGACGGCTTTGGAGATCAGGTTTTCTCACGTGGGATCAGCGGAATGCGGATTCGATACTCAATGTAATCATCAAACTGCATTTTTTGGGATGCTGCCGGAATTCCTGCCGCCTGCATCGTTTCCACCGCTTTGGAAATGGTGTTGGCAAACAGACGCACGTCCCGGAACAGCACGGAACGTTTACGCAGATTCAGCGAATCGCGCGATTTCCCGATCATATCGTCGATCATCAGCTCTGTTTTCTCAACATTCAACCCAAGCTTGGTGATTTTGTCAAGTGCCGCAAGGCGTTCCTCCGGACTGCCAAGGCGCAGCAGTGCCCGGGCATGGCGTTCCGTCAGGTGATGCTCCAGAATGCAGGTGCGCTCTGCATCGGTCAGGCGCAAAAGGCGGAGCTTGTTCGCTACAGTGCTTTGGGCACGTCCGAGCTGCATGGCGGCATCCTCCTGCGTCATGCCGTAGCACGTGATGAGCTTTTCGAGCGCGGCTGCCTCCTCAAAGCAATTGAGATCCGCGCGCTGGATGTTCTCGACAAGCGCAAGAATTGCCGAATTTCGATCGCTGATCTCCATCACAATGCACGGCACGACCGAAAGTCCGGCAAGCTTTGCCGCGCGCAGGCGGCGTTCCCCGGCGATCAGCTCGTAATGCTCTCCCGTGTTTCGCACGGTGATCGGCTGTAGAATTCCATTCTGTCGGATGCTGTCGGAGAGAGCGCGCAGCTCGTCCGGCTCAAATGTCCTGCGCGGTTGGTGCGGATTGGGGATGATCTCGGCGGTTGGGAGCTGTATCACGCGCTGCTCCCGGGTCTTGTCTTTGACAAGTGTGAATAATCCAGTCATGGCTGCCTCCTTTTGTGTTCTCTATGCTTTCATTATAACAGCTCTGAGACCGGATTTCCAGATGAAAAATCCGTTATTTCTGATGCAAATAACGGATTTCCTTACATATTTGGATTCTCTTACAGGGGGTTCGCCTTTATCTGTCCGCTATTGCGAGGGAATTTTGTCGGGGTCGCTTTGGTCTTTTTCACGACATAAATCACGCGTTCCTCGCCGTCCGGCAGACAATATCGATGCGTCGTCACAAGCTCGCCGCCAAGCACCCGGATCGCCTGCAAAGCCGGGACAATTTCCTCGTTAGGACCCTTCATCGCGATCCAGTGTCCGCCGATTTTCACGAACGGCAGCGAATACTCCGCCAGCATCGGCATTGCTGCAACTGCACGTGCGGTCACAACATCAAACTGCGCTCGAAATCTTTCATCCTTTGCACACTGCTCTGCCCTGCCGTGAATGGCGCGATAGTGCAGCCCCAGACGTTCGCAGAGCTGTTCGAGAAACACAATGCGCTTGTTGAGGGAATCAAGCAGTGTGATCTCCAGATCCTGCCGTACCAAAGCAAGCGGAACGCCCGGAAATCCAGCTCCGCTGCCGATGTCCAGCACCTTGCCGCCCTCTGGGAATTGCTCTGCGCACATTCCATGCAGCAGCAGGCTGTCCAGAAAATGCTTCTTCAGAATCCCCTCTCCATCGGTAATGGCAGTCAAATTCACCTTTTCATTGTATGCAACGAGAAATTCGGCATAGTTCTCCAGTTTCTCGTATGTTTCATGTGAAACATCCAGGCTGTACCGGGAAAACAGCGCGTTCGCGTAATCAAATTCCGGGAGCATCTGCAACCTCCTTATGTTGTTCCAGCCAGACCAGCAGCACGGTAATGTCCGCCGGGGACACGCCCGAGATCCGGGATGCCTGCCCGATGCTCACCGGTCTGAGCTTTTGTAGCTTTTCTGCCGCCTCCAGGCGCAAACCGCGTACCTGCGTGTAATCTGCATCCGGGGGGAGCTTTTTTTCCTCCAGCTTTTTCGCAGCATCAATCGCCTGATTCTGGCGTGTAATATACCCCTCATACTTGATCTGGATCTCCACCTGCTCCTGCTCCTCACGTGTCAGCGCAGGACGTTCCGGGTCAAACGGCGCAAGCATGGCATAACCAAGCTGCGGACGGCGCACCAGATCCGCCGCCTTGCATCCCGTGGTGAGAGGGGCTGTTCCGTGCGATTCCAGCAGTGCATTCAGCTCTGGGGAGGGCGCAAGATTCACGCGGCTAATGCGCTCAATTTCCTGGGAAACATGGGCATATTTCCGAAGCATTGCCTGATAGCGTTCCTCGGGGAGCAAGCCGATCTCCCTGCCAATCGGCATAAGCCGAAAGTCTGCATTGTCCTGCCGGAGAACCAGCCGGTACTCGCTGCGAGAGGTCATCATGCGATAGGGGTCGGAGCAGCCCTTTGACACGAGATCGTCGATCAATGTGCCGATGTACGAGCCGGATCGTTCCAGAATGACCGGAGATTTTCCCAAGGCTCTGTGCGCGGCGTTGATTCCTGCAACAATGCCCTGCGCGGCAGCCTCCTCATAGCCGGAGCTGCCGTTGAACTGCCCTGCACCGAACAGTCCGGAAACCATCTTGCTTTCCAAGGTCGGGAAAAGCGCGGTGGGATCAACGCAGTCATACTCAATGGCGTAGGCAGGGCGCATGATTTCGACGTGTTCAAGCCCCCTGATCGTGCGCAAGAATGCAAGCTGCACCTCCTCGGGGAGAGAACTGCTCATGCCCTGAAGATAGTACTCTTCCGTTTCCAGCCCCATCGGCTCAATGAAGAGCTGGTGGCGTTCCTTTTCCGCGAACCGCACGACCTTATCCTCAATGGAGGGACAGTAACGCGGTCCGACGCCCTCGATGCGTCCGGCATACAGCGGCGAACGGTGGAGATTGGCGCGGATGACCTCGTGGGTTTCGGCATTTGTGTAGGAAACGTAGCAGCTCACGCGATTGGAGAAGCGACTGCCGTCGTTTTCAAAGGAAAATGCCGTAATATCGGCATCTCCATCCTGTCGTTCGAGTACGTCAAAATCAATGCTGCGCCGATGAACGCGGCAGGGCGTTCCCGTCTTAAACCGCCGGAGAGGGAGCAATTCTCCCAGACTCTCCGAAAGCGCGTTCGCCGGAAGTGCGCTGTCCGGACCGCTTTCATAGGCTGCCTCCCCGACATAGATCTTCCCCCTGAGATAAGTACCGGTGGCAATCACGACCGATTTTGCGCGATATTCCGTGCCAAGCTTGGTCACAACCCCCTGCACCTCGCCGTCCTCTGCAAGAATCCGGACGACCTCCCCCTGCTTGACAAACAGGTTCGCCTGCTGCTCACAGACGCGTTTCATATAGGCGTGATACCGGACGCGATCCGCCTGCACACGCAGGCTGTGAACGGCAGGTCCCTTGCCGCGGTTGAGCATCCGACTCTGGAGAAAGCACGCATCCGCTGCCTTTCCCATCTCACCGCCGAGCGCGTCGATCTCGCGGACAAGATGCCCCTTTGCGGTGCCGCCAATGGACGGATTACACGGCATATTGGCGATCTGGTCAAGGGAAATCGTCATCAGGAGTGTGCGGCATCCGAGCCGCGCCGACGCAAGACCTGCCTCTACGCCGGCATGTCCTGCGCCGACAACGATCACATCAAAGCTGTTATCCATGAAAATGCCTACTTTCCTACACAAAATCTCTCAAACACCGTGTCAGCGACACGCTCTGTGATGCGCTCCCCCGTGAGCTGCAAGAGCGAATCCGCTGCCGTATCCAGTGAAACTGTCACCGCATCATAGGCAAGCCCCATGTTCAGGGCATCCAAGCCCTCCTGCACCGCCGCAATTGCCTGCGCAAGACAGCCGCGCTGACGCTCGTTGGCGATCATGCCGTCCTCTGCCGCAACCGCACGCTGCAAGCAAAATCTCTCGATCGCCTGCTCCAGCTCATCCAGATGTTCTCCGATTTTTGCCGATAATTCGATATAATCCGACAATCCCAGCTCCTTGGACGACCACAGGGGTACAAGGTCGGATTTATTGCATACGCCGATGGTGCGGTCTTTGGGAAGCCGCTCCAGAAGCGTCTTGTCCTCCTCATCCAATAATCGACTGGTGTCGAATACAGCAAGTACAAGATCAGCGTTTTCCAGATATTTCCAAGATCGTTCCACGCCGATGCGCTCGACCTGCTCGGCAGTGTCGCGCACGCCGGCAGTATCGGACAAGCGCAGGGTCACGCCGCCGATGCGGATCTGCTCCTCAACCACGTCCCGGGTCGTGCCGGCAACATCGGTCACGATGCTGCGCTCAAAGCCGGAAAGGGCGTTGAACAGCGTGGATTTCCCCACATTCGGCTTGCCCACGATGGCGGTGTGCAGTCCCTCGCGGAGAATGCGACCATAGTCATAGGTTGCCAGCAGCGTGCGCATCTCGTCGAGCAACCCCGACAGCCGATCGGCAAGAACGCCGCCGTCAACGCCCGGAATGTCCTCATCCGGATAGTCCGCCCAGACCGCAAGGTCGCTGAGCAGCTCGAGGAGAATTTCCGAAAAGCCGTGAATCCGGCGGAAGGTCGCGCCCTCGCGCAGACTCCTTGCCGCGCGCATGGCGTTCTCGCCCGAAGCGGAGATGAGGTCTGCCACGCCCTCCGCCTGCGTCAGGGAGAGCTTGCCGTTCAGGAAAGCGCGCTTGGTAAATTCCCCTGCCGCGGCAAGGCGGACGGCATCGCACAGCACTGTGCGCAAAATCTGCTCGGTGAGATACCTGCCGCCGTGGCAGGAGATCTCCACCACATCCTCCCCCGTGTAGCTGTGCGGTGCGCGAAATACCGTCAGCACCACATCATCGAGATGCCGCCCCTCGCGCAGGATATGCCCGTAGGCGCAGGTGTAGCCGTCCATCTCGGAGGGGCGTTTGCCGCGAATGGGCACGAAAATCTCGTCCGCCCTCATGACCGCCTGTGCGCCGGAGATGCGGATGACGGCAACACCGCCCGTTCCGTGGGGCGTGGCGATCGCTGCAATGGTCTCTGTCATAGGAATCCTTTCTACT
>CAZKHW010000203.1:0-5235 GCA_964552525.1 uncultured Ruminococcus sp.
TTGATATGGGTGGGTGTACGCTGCTTGCATGGTGCAGAGGTTGGCGCTCTATCCTCAGCCTTTCATACCCATACCATTATGCGGTTAGATTAAGCGCAAATACCGTACAAGGAGGAATTGGGCATAATGACAAGTGAAGAGAGGCATGAGGGAAGGGCCCAGAGAAGGAGAGCCGAAAGAGAAGCCAACCGGAGGGAGAGATTGGCAGAGTATGACAATTTTGACCGGGTGGCAGATTATAACTCTCTGTATAAAGCATACAAAGATGCCCGGAAGGGTGTTGGATGGAAAGCAAGCGTGCAGAGATACGGCATAGATCTGGGAAAGAACTTGTGCAGGACACATAATGCACTGATCAACGGGGAGGATGTGAGAAAAGGCTTCATCTCTTTTGATCTGATGGAGAGGGGAAAGCTCAGGCATATACAGAGCGTACACTTTGCGGAACGGGTGCCGCAAAAGAGCCTCTCCCAAAATGCTCTGATGCCGGTGTTGGAAAACGGGCTCATATATGACAATGGAGCATCCAGAAGTGGCATGGGGATCAGTCACGCAATAGACCGGATCACCCTGCAATTACAACAGCATTACCGGAAACACGGAAACGAGGGGTACATACTTCAGATTGATCTCAAAGATTATTTTGGCAGCATACCACACGACAAACTGAAAGAGATGATCCGGGAAAAGTTTACAGATGAGCGGATCATCAACCTCACTGAGCAATTCATTGATGCCTTTGCAGAGGAAAAGATGCGGGAAATGAAGAAATTCAAGGAGGTGGCGGCTGAGTGTGGGGAAGAGTATGCCATTGACCTGGGATTGGGGAGCGAGATCTGCCAGGCGTGCGCTGTAGCATATCCCAACAAGGTGGATCATTTTGTGAAGGAGGATCTCCGGGTACCATATGGAAGGTATATGGATGATTCATATTTAATTCATATCAGCAAGGAGTTTCTGAAGAAAGCACTGGAAAAGATCAGGGGAATCTATCAATCATTGGGAATAAGGCTCAATGAGAAGAAAACCAGAATAGTGAAGCTGAGCAAAGGCTTCACATTCCTGAAAACACAGTTTTTCCTCACAGATACCGGCAAGGTGGTGAAAAAGATATGCCGGGATTCAGTGACACGGGAAAGAAGGAAACTGAAGAAATTTGCTGTCCTGGTGAGGGATGGTGAAATGATGTTTTCCCATGTAAGAGAGCAATATGCTTCATGGAGAGGATATGCCGGGAAAAAGGACGCATACAACACGATCAGGAGTATGGATAAACTTTTCAACCGGCTATTCATAGAAGAATGGGTATATATCCCACAAGCAAGCTGAGAAAGGAGAAGAAAGCAGATGGATAACATGACAAGAGAGCAAATTGAGGCCGAGATCAGAGGGTTGGATCAGCTCATGAAAGAAAAGGACTATATAGGCATCAAGATTGCAATGGGCCGGGCCACAGTGGAGGAGTACGCTGAAGAGATCGCTGAATCTAACAGCATGGCCGCAAGGAAAAAAGAGCTCACGGCCATGCTGAAGCAGATGGATGAAGAGGCGTGATAATTTTGTATGCGCTCATGTTGCGCTGAAGCACTGCAAGAGGACATATGAAGAGTGCAGCAAAGGGTGCAGGGAATATGGGAATTGTGGGGAATGTGTGAATTATTACATTCCCTACTCACAAGAGCCATGCAATAGCTGTATTTTCCTGAATGTAGAGGGAGCCAACAGACACCAGGAAGGAGAATGTGATGAGCATAGGTGAGATTATAGCATCAATATCTGGCGCAATAGGGCTCCTGAGCATATTTGTGGAGTTTTCCAAGATCAAAGTGAACCCTTTGAGCGCTGTCCTGAAGTGGATCGGGAAAAAGATCACTGAGGATCTGAAGGAGGATCTGAAGGAGGTAAAAAAGGAGCAGGAGCGCATATTGAAGGAGCAGGAAACACTTGCCAAGCAGAGGGCCATTGATGCGGCGGATGCCATAAAGGTGGAGATCTTCCGGTTTTACAATGAGTGCCAGAGGAGAGAGCGGCACTCTGAGGCTGAATTTAATTACATAATTCAGCAGAATGAAAAATATGAGGAGCTGCTGAAAGTGACGGAAGATCCCAATGGCGTGTATGAAGCGGAGTATGAGTATATTCTGAAAATCTATCATAAATGCCAAGAAGAAAAAGATTTTTATGTGGGAGGTGATCCGGGTGAGGCTGAGCGAGGAAGAGCTCAGAGAGCACCGGCGAAAGCTGAAGAGGCTTGAGATCCGGGGAGAGAGGAAACTATTAGAGGATGAGCTGAAGCGGAAAAAAGAGGAATACTGGCCCCGTCCAAAATGGCCATCCACGGCCAAGATTGCTCTGGGGTACATATTTCTCTCATGCACGGTGGTACAGATCTATTCTATGGCCGCCATGTGGCATTTTGCGGATCTCTCAGCGCTGTACAGCCTCATAGGGGCAACGGTAGGGGAAACCATATCATACTGCGCTTATGCGGCGAAATCGGCCAGAGAGAACGCAAGAGGCGGTATTGTGCATGATATGGCCATGAAGGCTCAGGAAGGCAATGGAGGGGCCCAGGAAGGGCCAGAAAATGAAACGAAAGGATGAAAAGACTATGGATGAGTTATTGTTTACAATTATCAAATTGTTGGTGATCGTGGTGATCACCGTGGTGATGAGGTATGGGATCCCTCTGCTGAAGGGCCTGATTGAAAGCCACAAGCTCAATGAGGCGGTGAAGTGGGCAAAGTGGGCCGTGGATTCCGCTGAGCAGACGATCAAAAAGGGCGGATCCGGTGCAGAGAAAAAGGCTATTGTTACCAGATTTATGAAGGAGATCCTGATCAAGAAAAATATTGCATTATCGGATGCTCAACTGGATGCACTGATTGAGGCGGCGGTGTTCGCTATCAACAGCAACAAAGAAGGGGCATGATGAGGGCGGCAATAGCCTATGCCATAATGGCGGCAATAACCCTTGCCATCCTGCTGAGGCGTTTGGGCGGCAGGATAGAGGCGGGAGATAAACAGAGTATAGAATACCCGGAGGGTGCAGGAGCGGGGATCATAACCGCCTGCATCCTCTTTCTTTTGTGTGTTCTGGCGGCGGTGGCGTGGCCCCTGCTGCCGGTGCTCTGGGCCGCAATATGGGCATATCAGAGAGGAGTGAGAGCGGATGAACATAAAAGAAATTGCAGAGAAGGCGGCTCCAATCATCTTCTCACATGAAGGTGATTATGGATCCGTAAACCGGAACGATAACGGGGCCTTATCGGTTGGGAAAGTGCAATGGCATGGCAGCAGGGCCCTGAGCCTCATGAGGAATATATGCGGAGCTCTGGGGGCCAATAGAGCCCGTGAAATGTTAGGGGCGGCGCTTTATGCGGAGATCACCGCAAAGGGCACCTCATGGGGCACCAGGAAGGCCACAGAGCAGGAGGCGGCGCTTCTGTCTGCTGCCCTGAGCTCAACAGAAGGAAAGAAGGCCCAGGATGAGCTTGCCATCAAAGATATAACCGGATATTGTACCCATGTTAATAATTTGGGTGTGACGGATCCGGCAGCAATCATCTTCATGGCAGACATTGAGAACCAGGGAGGGGCGGGAGCATCCACACGGATCATCAAGGCGGCCAGTGGAAAGACGCTTGATGCGCTGTATGCTTCAGCAAAGAGTGACAGAGTATTCAGTAAATACATGGCCCGGAGAGATGCGGTATATAAAGCCGTGGAGGGCCTTCAGGAAGGAGGAAAACAGATGGCGGTATTGATCGGCCATGCAAGCATTGATGAGAATGGAACCATTCAGGGGAAAAGGCCGGGAGATCAGACAACAAAAGAGATATGCACAAGGGGATGGTACAGTAAACCGTGGAATGTATACATAGAGTGCCTGGATGATGGACTGGCAGAACGGGCGGCGGCGATCATGGAGCAGATATGCGCTGATGATAATTTTGGTTATTCACAGCCAAACAGATGGACGGGGTATAATTCGATCATCAACAACGGCAGGAAGGTGGCCGGGGCCAAGGGTGATTTTGATTGTAGCTCACTGATCCTTGCCTGCTATATCCTGGCGGGCCTCTCCATTGCGGCCAGTGGTTACACCGGGAATTTGAAGAGTATTCTGGTAGGTACCGGAAAATTCAAGGCATACACGGATGCGGCCCATGTGGGATCTGATGCGTATGCAAAGAGGGGCGGCATTTACCTGAAGGAAAGCGCTCATGTGGTTATGGCATTGAGCAAGGGCTCAAAAGCCTCAGGAACGGCCTCAGGAGCCTCTCAGAGCAACGCAACGGCAGCAGGCAATAAAACCTATGTCGGGAAGGGAATTGGCACAGCAACGGCCCTCACAAATATGAATGTGAGATCTGGGAGCAGCACAGCATATGGATCCATTGGAGGCGTGAACAAGGGAGCATCCGTGGAAGTGTTGGAGATCCTGAGCAATGGATGGTATAAGATCGTGTGGCCGGGCGCTGCCTGCGGGTATGGATATACAAGCAATGCGGCGGGCCAGTATTATACCTATGTGGCCAACGGATCCACGGCGGGCAATGCCTCTCTGAAGCCGGTGGGAGCACAGAGCAAGGATCCCAAACTGGCCGGGAAGTATAAGACCACAGCGCCGCTCAATATGAGGGCAAAGCCCGGAGTGCTGAAAAATGATAATATCATCATGGAGATCCCGAAAGGGGCCACGGTGCGGAACTATGGATTTTATACCATGGTGCAGGGAGTGAAATGGCTCTATGTGGAATATGGCGGAAAAGTGGGCTTCTCTTCTGAGGAGTACCTGAAAAAAGAAGCATAAGGAAGGAGAAGAAAGATGGCAGCAGAGACAAAGAAAGAGGAAAAGAAGATCAGGGTGATGGCGGCAACCTTCACGGCATCCTGCGGAGATCGTGCAAAGAAGCTGAAGGATGATCTGAAGGCAGCAGGGTATGAGCAGTTTGAGATGAAACCCGCTGAGGGCCTGCCGGGGTACATCATGGTAGAGACAGCCTGCGGGAGCCAGGATGAGGCCCAGAAGCTCATTGGAGAGCTGAAGGGCAAAGGGATCCGGGCCAGTATTTGCAAATAGGCAGGAAAAAGGAGGCGGGCCGGTTGGCCTGCCTCCATAATACTCACTATTTCATTCTGAGGGGAGATAGAATAATCGTTGGTGAAGTAAGAGGGGCGGAAGCCATTGACATGCTTCAATGTCTGAATACGGGGCATGACGGCAGTATG
>CAZKHW010000204.1:0-5173 GCA_964552525.1 uncultured Ruminococcus sp.
ATGGCTCTGCACTGTGCCATAGTTCCATACTACTATTCTAGCACATTACAGGGTGCAAATCAATGCAAACATGGTCGATGGCATTCTTATGCTTGTACATGATGCTCCTGACACTGTAATTCATTTTATCTGCGATCATCTCGAACGTCTCGTATGCAAGATAGTGCCAGACTAGGATCGTCTGCTCATCCGTATCTTCCACACACCGAATGACCTGTGTGATCTCCTCACGGATGCGGACGAGATCGCGGAGCTTGCCCTGTGTCTCCCTCTCGGTCTCGGCAAGGCGGATGAGGGCATCCTCCGTACCGTTGCCGGAGGGGTTGCCCCCAAGGCATCCGGATCCGCGGCTCAGGCGCTCGGCAAGACTCCGGTCGCGCTCGAGCTTGGCAAGCCATGCCTTGGCAGCCTTTTCTGCATGGAATGCACGGTTCAGCCAGCGGATCTTTGCTTTCTGATCTTCTGTCATGGTTTCTCCTCCCGTTCCCGTGTCGTGATGATGTCTCCGCTGCGATAGCTCTCCAGCCCCTTGCGCTCGAGGATCCGCGCGGCATGCTCGCGGTCGATCATGTACTCGAGACCGGATTTGCGGAACTTGCAGCCGATGCATCGGGTTCGCGTGAGAATCGAGCAGTGTCCGGCGTGTATGAAGCAACAGTTTGGGTCAATCATGAGGATCACCTCCACCCTGAAGCTTATAATATTGATCCATCTCTTTGCGCTCCTTACACGCAATGCATCTCTGATCCAGACAGTAGTCGTTGATGACCGGGCAGAAATTGGAATCATTGCATTCTGCCGTGCGGTCATCCCAGAAATTGTACTCAGGCATTTGATTCACATCCGTCCATCTCCGGCGGCTCAGGCAGCGGCATCCAGTGGGTGATAGCACTGATTCTTGTTGCTGTATTTCCGTTATCAGAAATATAAAGATTCTTGTAACTCGTGAAGAACCCAATCAGCACTCCTGTTTCTTTTCCGTAAATCAGAACTTTCTTGTAGTCATCCGGCAACCTCTCACTGCACGGGATCCAAGCCGAATGACGTGCGTTCCATTTTTCTACGGCTTCTTCGTATGTTTCATAGACTTCTGTGATAAGGCATTTACTGCATATAACATGTACACCCGCACAAGAGCGTTTTGTTAAAGCCTTTCCTCCGCAGAACGGACACGGTTTCAATTCAGTTTTATCCATGCTGTACCGCCTCCTCCTATCAAAGCAACGTTCCGGATGTTGTTATAATTCCGGTATCGTCAAGCTCATTCTGGCATCTATCAACCTCATCAAAATACTGCTTTATCATCTCGCGAAGGTTCTTTTCGTTCTCTGCACTTTCATGGCACTGCTTAATTGCAATCTCAATCAACTCTTCAATAGTGACAAATTCAATTTCAGGGCATCCGGTGAAATTATAATCATCAACTTTCCCTTCAAACTTGTAATCTTCCGGATCGCATTCTGAACCACAGCATCCTTGAATGTTCATAAAATGAATCGCATTTTTGCTGATATAAAGGCAGTCATGCGAATTCGTGCCAACAATTCTGCCATTTACTTTTATGATTGGAACTTTCATATCTTCATTACCTCTCTATCTTCCTGTGCATTGGGATTTTCACCCATTCTTTTCAGCTCAATATCCTCCAGCCGCACGACAATGACATGCCCATCCCTTGCGATCTCCGCCTGGTAGTAAAATCCGTCATTCCCACGCCGGATGATGCAGCCGGTCATGACATACATCCCATCGCAGTGCAGCTTCTCGTTCCGAAACCGCACCGGCTTTCCGAGTGCCGCCTTGACCTCCTCGATCCTCACGGCAGCCCCTCGATGCGGACATAGATCCCCGGCACCTGTGCCCAGAACTTCTCCACGATCTCCGAGCAGACCTGCGCATCGTCCTTCCAGAATCCGCAGCGCGTCATGCAGTCCTTCAGGAGCTTTTGCAGGTTGTCCGTGTCGGGTTTCGTGATCCGGTATGTGCCGTCACGATGCCGCCCTCGTGGGAACAGCCATTTGACCGTCAGGCGGATACCACCCTCGATGCTGACCTCCGGGCGGTGACGGATCAGATGCGCCTCGATCTTGGAACGGGCGGCTTTCAGTTCCGGCGGATCATAGAATACCGGTTTCCCGTTCCTGACCATGATCTTGTGCTCCTGCGCAGTCACGGTCGGAGGGATCATCGGCATGAAGAATTCTGTCATTTGTGTTAGCTCCTCTCTGCGCCGTCATCGAAACGGTCGCGGTATTATTTTTGGATTATATATGCCGCGCTCATAAGCGGCATATATATTATGAAATAATATAGATTTTGTTTGTCTCACAAAAAACCGGCGTTTTTTCGACTTTTTGTCTCTGACACAAAATATCGGGAAATACCGATTTTTTGTGTATAAAACAAAATATCGAAAAATCTCGATTTTTTGTCTCTGACACAAAATCAAAATTACGGTTCGTTTTGGTTTGCTTTCAGACCGCACACACCGTCCTCAACCCAAAATCCGCCATGCTCTTTCAGACGATTTCTGACTGTCTGCTCGGTTACGCCGAGATATTCCGCAATTGCTTTAATAGAAGCTTTTCCGCTTTCTGCTTCTGCGCTGAACGCTGTTGTGATTGATGCTTTCCGGTCGTCTTTTCTCTCACTGTTCGTTTTTCGTTTCGAGAAATTCTTCTTCCACGTCTCATCATCCGGATCAATATCCCGGAGCACGCCCGTCTGATCGGCGCTATGCACCGGATAATCGAACCACACATTGACCGGCGGAAACTTCGGAAATTCGCGGAGCGTTCCGTCAATACGCCATGCCGTGCGCGTCCGGATGCGCTGCGCAGCCGCCGCGATCTCCTCCTGCATAAGCTTCATGCTGTTCGCTTTGAGGTGATCCCGGCAGTGCTCCAGCATCCGGGGACGGCTCTGCTCATCGTCCTGTGAGACCTCGCTGTCATAGTCCGGTATGAAGCGTTTCAGCCAGTCCGCGCAGATCACGCACGCTGCCTTGTCCTCCTCCGTCTTGTAAAGCTGCTCGGAGATGGGCAGCTCGATGAGATCCAGCAGCGCATCCGGATCGCGGGCAAACACACCGGAGCCGGACGCTCTGTCCATCGACTTCTTGCCGCCCTGTGCGCCCTTGGAATGGTGGTGGCAGTAGATGACCGCACACCCAGCCCCGGCGCATACCTTATCGAACTGGTTGCAGAAATGCGCCATCTGCTCGGCACTGTTCTCGTCACCGGTGATGACCTTGTAGATCGGGTCGATGATAATGGCAGCATAGCTTTTCTGCTTTGCCCGGCGGATCATCGAGGGCACCAGTTTGTCCATCGGCAGCGCCCTGCCGCGCAGATTCCAGACATCCAGATTCTGCTTGTGCTCCGGCGCGATGCCCAGTGCCCTGTACACGTCCCGGATGCGGTGCTTGCACGAAATATCATCCAGTTCCAGATTCACATACCAGACCTTGCCCTGCGCACACGGAAAGCCCATCCACGGCTTGCCCTCGGCAATGGCGATCGCCAGCGCGATCAGCCCGAAGGACTTGCCTGCCTTGGAAGGACCTGCCAGCAGCAGCTTATGCCCCTTCCGCAGCACGCCCTCGATCAGAGCCGGACGCAGCGGCGGTATGTCGTCCCAGAAGTCGGCAGCATTCTCCGCATCGGGCAGATCGTCCGTGATCTCCTCGATATAGTCGCGCCATTCCTCATAATTCGCCTTGCCGGTGTTCGTCTCGATGAGATACTGCCAATTCTCCCCTCGCTGAAAGCCCGGCAGACGGGTCAGACGGGACGGGTTCTTACAGCTCCGGTCGATGCGCAGCCCGTTCTTTTCACAAATATCAAAAAGATACGCCACACGCCGCCGGTACTCCTCCCGGCTTGCCGCGTCAATGCGCACGATGGCATGGAGCGACTTGCCGCCTGTGTGCGTGAGTGTGACGATAGGCAGCTCCAGATCGTGCATGAGCACGTTCTGCTGCTCGATCGGCAGGCTGTCTGATTCGACCAGAACATACCTGTATGCCGAGACATTCTCGTCCTTTACACCCTTGCCGTTCAGGGGATTGACACGCACCCATGCGCCTGCACGCGGATCGGCATCGCCGAGAACACTGCCGACATCGCCGCCGCAGCGTTCGAGCAGGTCAATGAGCTGTCCTGCCGTGCGGTCATAATTTCCGCGTGTCGGTTCGAGCCTGCCGTCCTCGTATTCGTAGACGGATGTGACATAGCCCACATACTCGTCAGGCTCGAACCGCGCCCGGAGATAGTCGATGATCTCACGCACCGGATCGCGGCGAACCGGTCTTGCGACCGGCTCACTCTCGCCCTCGTAGGAAATGATGCTCTCATAATCGAGCAGCGCATTCTCATCCGAATACTGCGGCATCCATCCGTGCGCCTTAGCGATCTGTACGAGCGTTCCTGCTGTGACCGGTTCGCTGCTGCCCTTGAATGTCTCCCACTTCCGGGCGCATTCTCCGGTTCTGTAGCGGCTGTCCGATGCGCTCCATGTATCCCAGTCAGATACATCATAGCCTTCATGTTTCAATGCCATGCCGATCTGCACCCACTCCTCATAGCTGCATTCTGCGGCAGGGATGTGTTCAAGCAGTTCCCTCAGATCCTCCAAATGCATTCACCTCCGGACTATAGTTTTTGGGATCGATGCCGTTCGGGATCTTCCATCCGTTGGCACTGATCCGTGCGATCATGTTTCTTGCCGCCTGAAATTCCCACGTCCCGACATGCTGAAAGCCCCGTCTCTCCAGAAACCGGATCTGCTTTGGCGTGGTCAATCCTGCCTGCCGGCGTTTGTCGATGCGGTCGAGCAGCAGCTTGGCTTTTCCTGCGCTCTCAATTTCATCCGGGAAAATACCGTACTTTTCGAGTGCTGATCTCTGCTTGTCGGTCGGCGGTTCTGCCTCCCATCCGAATGCCGGAACATAGCCGGACAGGTCAGCCGCCTGAATGGACATTTCGTATTGCAAGGGATCCACAAGCTCGCGTTTTCTCGCCTTGCACGCCTCGATCTGCTTGGCAAGTGCCTCCTCACGCTGCGCCTGCACCTCCTCCGAGGCGGTCTGTGCCGCCTCCTCCAGCGCCATCTGTACGCCTGCATGCTCTGCCATGTCTGCGGTCATTTTGTCGGCAACTTCCTTCGTATCGCA
>CAZKHW010000205.1:0-5152 GCA_964552525.1 uncultured Ruminococcus sp.
ATGTTGTGGTAAACATTCTCCATGATCTTCTTGAGCTGTGCGTCAACCTCCTCGAAGCTCCAGCTCAGACGCTCGCTGTTCTGTGACATCTCAAGTGCAGAGGTTGCTACGCCGCCGGCATTGGATGCCTTGCCGGGGATGAAGTAAACGCCGTTCTTCTGCAGATACTCAGTTGCATCCTCAGTGGTCGGCATGTTTGCACCCTCGCAGACTGCCATGCAGCCGTTCTCTACGAGCATCTTTGCATCCTCCAGATGCAGCTCGTTCTGGGTAGCGCAGGGAAGTGCGATGTCACACTTGATCTGCCATACGCCTCTGCCCTCATGGTACTCAGCATTCGGACGATAGTTCTTGTACTCGGTCAGACGAGCGCGCTTCACTTCCTTGATCTCCTTCAGAGCAGCGACATCAATGCCGTCCGGATCGTAGATCCAGCCGGTAGAATCGGAGCAGGTAACAACCTTTGCGCCGAGCTGCTGTGCCTTCTGGATCGCATAGATCGCAACATTGCCTGCACCGGAAACGACAACTGTCTTGCCCTCCATGGTCTCGCCATGGCAGCGCAGCATCTCATCGGTGATGTAAAGCAGACCGTAGCCGGTTGCCTCAGTTCTAGCCAGAGAACCGCCGTAGCTCAGACCCTTGCCGGTCAGAGTGCCCTCAAATACGCCGCGAATTCTCTTGTACTGGCCAAACATGAAGCCGATCTCACGCGCACCGGTGCCGATATCGCCAGCCGGAACGTCGGTGTCAGCACCGATGTACTTGCAAAGCTCTGTCATAAAGCTCTGGCAGAAGTTCATGACCTCGCGGTCAGACTTGCCCTTGGGGTCAAAGTCAGAGCCGCCCTTGCCGCCGCCGATGGGCAGACCGGTCAGGGAATTCTTGAAGATCTGCTCAAAGCCGAGGAACTTGATGATACCGATGTTTACGGACGGATGCAGACGCAGACCGCCCTTGTACGGACCGATCGCGGAGTTGAACTGCACGCGGTAGCCGGTGTTGACATGTACATTGCCCTTGTCATCGACCCACGGTACGCGGAACTTGAACTGACGCTCCGGATTGACCAGACGCTCAAGCAGGGCATCTCTGCGGAACTGCTCCTCGTTTGCATCAACAACAGGGCGAATGGACTCCAGTACCTCGCGGACTGCCTGGTGGAATTCCGGCTCATCCGGATTCTTGGCGATGACTTCTGCAATGACTTCATCTACATAAGACATGGTGAAAACCTCCCGAATTATATTAAACGCGGCATAAGGACAATTGTCCTTCTGCGGAAAACGTTTCTAATTTATGATACAACATTTTGTATCGCTTTGTCAATAAATTGAATGCGGTGAATTTGTGACATTACCCATAAAAAATCCGACCTCATCATGACGGCTGACAAACCGTTCCGGCACTCCTGCCGGCGTGGATGTCAGAGCCTTTTGAACTCTGACGGTGTTTTTCCGGTATGACGCTTAAAAATGCGCGTGAAGTAGTCTGCGGATGAGAAACCGAGAATCTCGCTGACCTCCTGCACCTTAAAGTGCCCTCCGGACAGCAAGAGCTTGGCGTATTCCATCACAAAGCCCTTGTGGAACTCCGAAAAGGTGATCCCGGTCTTTGCCTTGAAATAACGGCTGAAATAGTCGCGGTTAAAACCGAAGAATTCCGCCGCGGATTCTGTCGTGACCGTGCTTTCGATGGAAACAAGCATCAGCTCCCGGAGTTTTTCGGTGAGCGCATCGCTTACCTCCTTCGCCTGTAGACTGCCAACAGCCAGATCCAGAGCTGCATGGTATTCCTGGTGTATGATCCGGCAGTCAAGCTGCTGTGCAGCGCGTTTCAGGGCAATGCGAAGATCGTCATCGCTGGGCGGATCTATCAGAAAATCCGTAGCACCGTACAAAAAGCACTGACGCATGCAGGGGGAATCGTCTGCCATACTGATGACGATGACCGGAGCGGCAAGTGCCTTGCGCTGCATCCGGATGAGCAGCTCCACAGCCGTTTGCTCTGAGGGGCGGTGAATGCAGAGCAGTGCATCGAAATCCTGCTGCACCAACGTTGAGACGGCACTGACGGCATCCGTAGTGCGTCCGGCGATCTCAAAGCCGCATTCGCTCCACACGAGTTGTCCGAGCAACTCCTGTATCCCTGTACCCGTGCTGTCGATCAGTAAGATTCGGTAGCTCACGCTGCTCCCCTCCTCCCGGCACAAAACAAAAAGAGCTGCTCCACCCCCTAAGGTGAAACGGCTCCATTGCCTTGTCTTCGTCTGTAAATTATTGTAGCACATGTGAGTAGAAAAGTCAATATTGTTATGGGTTTACATCTGATTAATGGTGCAAAAAGTCATAAATGTTATGGATTGTGAAAAATATCCTTGGTTGACAAACCCGGCACAGTATGTTACAATAGAATACGAAAGCTCTGCTTGATTATAAACAAAGGACGAATCATGATGCTAAAAGATAAAATTGAAGCGCACCTGCTTGAGGTGCAAAGACCCTCGCGCTACAGCGGCGGTGAGGTCGGACAGGTCATAAAGGATAAAAGCCGCGTTGACGTGCGGTTTGCCTTCTGCTTTCCGGATATTTACGATGTGGGCATGAGCCATCTGGGCATGAAGATCCTCTACTCGCTCATCAATGCACGTGAGAACTTCTGGTGTGAGCGCGTATTTGCGCCGTGGCAGGACATGGAGGAGATCATGCGCCGGGAGAACATTCCCCTCTATGCCCTGGAAAGCCTCGATCCCATCAGGGAGTTCGATATGATCGGGTTCACGCTCCAGTACGAGATGAGCTACACCTGCATCCTGAATATGCTTGATCTCGCAGGCGTTCCCATCCTGCAAAAGGACAGAGGGGAGTGCATTTCGCCGATCATCTGCGCCGGAGGTCCATGTACTTGTAATCCCGAGCCGCTGTGCGATTTCTTTGATCTGTTCATCCTCGGTGAGGGCGAGGAGGTCAATCTGGAGCTGATGGATCTCTACCAGAAGATGCGCGATGCCGGCGCGATACGCTCCGAGTTTCTGAAGGCTGCTGCGCAGATCGAGGGCATCTATGTGCCGTCCCTTTATGATGTTGCGTACAACGAGGATGGTACGGTGCAGTCCGTGACGGCAAGGGAGGGCGCGCCTGCTGTTGTCACCAAGCGCGTGATGACCGACATGGACAAGAGCTACTACCCCGAGCAGGTGGTCGTGCCGTTCATCGAGGTCGTACATGACCGCGTTTCGGTGGAGGTGCTGCGCGGCTGCATCCGCGGCTGCCGCTTCTGTCAGGCAGGCTTCCTCTATCGCCCGTTCCGCGAGAAATCCGCACAGACGATCTGTGAGCAGGGGATTGCCCTGTGCGAGAACTCCGGGTATGACGAGCTGAGCCTGTCGTCCCTCTCGACCTCGGATCACTCCCAGCTTGAGGGCGTGCTGGATGATCTGCTGGATTACACCGCGCAGCGGCACATCAATCTAAGCCTGCCGTCACTGCGCATCGACAACTTCTCCGAATCCCTGCTCGAGAAGATCACGACCGTCCGCAAAAGCGGTCTGACCTTTGCGCCCGAGGCAGGAACCCAGCGTCTGCGCGACGTCATCAACAAGAATGTCACCGAGGATGAGGTGATGCGTACCTGTGCCATCGCATTTCAGGGCGGCTACACGCAGGTCAAGCTCTATTTCATGATGGGTCTGCCGACGGAGACCGATGAGGATATCATCGGCATTGCAGATCTGGCGCAGAAGGTCGTGAATCTCTTTTACGACATGCCCGAGCGTCCCAAGGGGAAATTGCAGGTGAGCATCTCGACTGCCACCTTTGTGCCCAAGCCGTTCACGCCCTTCGAGTTCGAGCCGCAGACGGAGAAGTCGGAGATCATCCGCAAACAGCAGGTGCTCCGCGCCGCCATCCGGTCGAAGAAGATCAAGGCGAGCATGCATATTTCGGATGTTTCGCAGATGGAGGCAGTTCTCGCACGCGGTGACAGGCGGCTGGGCGGCGTGCTGTATGATGTTTGGAAGGACGGCGGTCATCTGGATGCGTGGGACGATTTCTTTCAGGCACAACGCTGGTATGCGGCGTTTGAGAAAAACCGTCTGGATCCGGCGTTCTACGCCAACCGCACGCGTCCCTACGATGAGGTGATGCCGTGGGATCATCTGAATTACATGGTCTCCAAGGCATTTCTCATCCGCGAGAACCGCAGGGCACATGAGGGCGTGACCACGCCGCCGTGCCGGGTGCAGTGCACCGGATGCGGTGCAAACGCCTGTCTGGGGAGAGCCTGCTTCCCGGAGAAGGAGGGATAAGATGAAGGAGTATCGGATCATTTTTGAAAAGCGCGGACGCGTCAGATATATTTCCCACCTCGACCTGAACCGCTGCATGCTCCGGGCGGTGCGCCGTTCCGGACTGCCGGCATGGTACACGGAGGGATTTCATCCGCACATGTACCTGATGTTTCCGCTTGCCCTTTCGCTGGGCGCGGAGAGCTTGTGTGAGGTGATGGACATCCGCCTGACGGAGGAAATTCCGCCTGATGAGATCCTTTCGCGCCTGAATCCGGCATTGCCCGATGGACTGCATGCTTACGAGGTGCGCGAGCCGCGCAATGTCACCCAGGACATCGGCAGTGCCGCCTACGAGGTCACACTTGTGGGGGAGGATCTGGCGGCGCGGTGGGATGCATTCCTCTCGCAGGAGGAGATCCTGGTCGAGAAGAAAACCAAAAAGGGCATGAAAGAAATCGACATCAAGCCGAAAATCGCGGCGGAATTCGTGGTCTCTGAGGGCGGCGCACTGCATTTGACACTGCGTCTGCCGGCAGGAAATGAGGGGAATATCAATGTTTCGGTCGTGACGGATGCGTTCCAAAGATACGCAGATGCGCCGATCCTGGTATCAAGGGTCGTGCGGACGAAAATTTTTTGCACGGACGGCGGACTTTTTTTCTAAAACCCCTTGCTTTTTTTCGTAAAATATGGTATGATATAAAAGCATTTGAAATCCGTCAGGCGCGCTGCGCTTTGATGAGAATTAATGCCAACGCGTGATGACGGGTATTTTTCCCTGAGATCACACACGACATTAAATCGGTTCATCCTCTGGCGTGAGTCGGTGCCGCAGGTGCGAACAGCACAGGTAAGACGGCAGGC
>CAZKHW010000206.1:0-5121 GCA_964552525.1 uncultured Ruminococcus sp.
GTTTTGTCATTTTTTGGTGCTTTATGCGGTTACACAGTTTATTTTTCAGACCCTGATAGAACAATCTCATGCCGGAACTACTGATGTACATATCGTCACCCTAACGGGTTCCGCCATCTATGAGCGTTTCAAGAAGTTGCTCCGACGTAAGGGCGTCAAACCGATGACGTTCCACGATCTTCGCCATCTGAACGCTTCTGTTATGCACGAGCTAGGTGTACCGGACAAGTACGCGATGGAGCGTGGTGGCTGGTCGTCGAATCATACGTTGCAAAACGTCTATCAGCACACATTCAGCAAAAAACGGCAGGAGGTCGATGAGCAGATTGATGCGTATTTTTCCTCACTTCTATCGGTCAATTGTGAGTTAACTGAAACGTAGTCAGTAGAAAATCCCGTGTCGTATTTCATGTCATATTCTGATACGAAAACCGCGTAAATCATCTTTTTCAAGCGTAAAAATTACCATTATGCTAAAATGATATGCAACGCGATAGCCCCGTAAATTCGCCGTTCTTACGAATTTACGGGGCTATCTTTATAATGAAACATGTCATGGTGTACCAAAAATGATGACATTGTGTTGAGATCAATTTGGGAAATCTTCATTATTTAAAATAAAACTTTTTATGAACGATTGGTAAAACCATATTCTCAATGAATTTTAGCTTTTAATGTCATTTTTTGTTCGTTGGCTTTTTTATTTTCACTGCTTTCAGTGAATTTGATTTTATCATTTTCACATAATCAGTAGGTGTTAATTGCTTGTCTATCATTAATTTGACAGCTTTCTCTCTCCAAACCAGCTCACCAACAGTAGCAAAAACAGTGATCAGTCCCTTGAGCATATCAATACAACTTTTACCCCAGTTAGCAAATGTAGTTCTATTTAAATAGAAAATATCGTCTGCCTGTGCCACAGCAGATTCCTCAATCATATTGGCATTTGTGATAAAAACACATATACATTTGGTATTCTCCCAAACACTCAATTGTTTACTATGGCTTTTTATCCAATTACAATGCCCTGCTGCCTCTCGAACATGCCTTGTGGGTATTGCTTTGGTTGGGGATTCATATATCTTATCCTCAGAAACAATGCAAAATTCAGAATTAAGTATCCAGATTGGGTCTGGTTCAGCATCACCTTTTGGATTTGTAGTGCGATATCCTAACCACTTTCCTAATTCTTCATGCGCTCTTTCGAAATCAGTTCCACCTGCATTTTCAATGTCATTTAATAGGGCATCCAGTTCGTCAAAAATGGATTTTGTATTCGGATGCTTTCGTATTGCATCCGCTACAACACGCTCTATATTATCAAGAACATATTCTACACCCGAATCCTCTGTAGCAGTATCCTGATCATCAAAATCAATAAGTTTGCTAAACCATTTGACAGATAATGTTGTTGAAGATGCTTTTCTCAGATAATCATTATATTTTGAGCTGTAAGCTGCATCACCTTGTATTGTTAGGTTATAGGCACAGTAAGCTGCAATATAATACCAGAATCCTAAGTAACCCTTTAATTCTTCATGTTGCATCGTACCACATATTTTTTCAATATCGATTAAGGCATCCGAATATGCCCCTCGCCAAATCTTGTATTGAGCATTGACTTCAAATTTTCCCGCTTGGCTTAATTGTTTATAAGGAGTGTCATCTGTTTTATATCCCTGCTGAATAATACGATCTCTTTCATTAATAATGTTTTGTTCAACCATGCTCCATTTTTTTCTATCATACAAAAATATATCAAGTAATTCTAAATATTCTACAATAGAACTATAACCAGATGAATTATGTCGTCCAAAGGTTAATTCCGCTTGTAACTCAGGATTAAACTGTTCAAGCTGTTTAGGTGAAACTAAAGCATTCATTAAATCGTCACCAACTATGCAAACGGCTGCATAATCTGTATTTCCTCTGGTGCATCTACCCAGTGCCTGAACCAATCTTGAGCGTATTCTCTCTGAAAAAAGAATTGTACAACTCATTCTTGATATCAAAAACTTTTCCTGAATATGTGTTGCATTTTGTAAATCATAAAGGATTTCTAAGCGACATTCATCATTAGGAAAGTCAATGCCATCAAATCGATTTGCTACAATAGCAACTGCTTTATCAGATTCAACAAATTCTTTTTTGGCATATTCAATATCTTTCGCTGTAAAAACTTTCCTATCAGTTTTTTCTTCAATTAGTTTTTTTAACTCGGCTTGAGTTCTATCATCGTTTACGATAATAAGTGCTCGATTCACCTTGTTTATCATTTCAATGATAATTTCATCCGATTTTTCTTCTTTAAATAAGGCCGTTGGAAACATAAAAAACCGTCTGCCGATAGTTTTGTTTTCCCAATCTTTAACCATAGGAAGTTTTTTTATTTCTGGAACACCAAATGCACGTTCTAATTCCCCACTTTTTCCTAGAGTTGCAGACATATAAATTCTCTGACTTGCATTCGTAAATGGAGAAAAATCCAAAGTAGGAGGAATAAAAGGTCTAATTACTATTTCGTTACAGCTAATAAATACATTGCATGCATTTATGTGAGATTCTATCATTGACCATGCATATCTAATCTCTGTATCTGGATTCTTTTTTATATAGTCTTTAAGTAGGCAAATGATAGATTTGACTTGACTTACCATCCTAATATTAGGAATCATATCAATCCACTGATAATCAAATGAGCTTTTGGGATTAAGCATCCTCTCATATAGTTCAGGCTCCAAATAAGACTTAAAACTATCAGTTAATGAGAAATATAATTCATGGTCCTTCTCTCTATCAATACTTACAGTCCAATTTGATGCAACATAACTCTCTCCAGAATGTGCATCATCAAAAATAATAATATCAGCATCTTTAAAAAATGGATTAATGTTAAACAGTCTGCTGTATGGTGCAACTGCAATTGTTTCAGCGCTATTATACGCTGATTTATCGGCAGGAGCATAGTTTCTAATCCTTCCAATAAAAGCTGTTGCCTTAATACCATAATCTTCAATAGCACGCTTCACTGTTTGGTTTACCAATTGTATATTCGGACACAGATATAATATTTTTTCTTTATATTTTCTTCTTCTAAATTCTCCAATGAGAAGTCCAATTAGGGTTTTACCTGTTCCAGTTGGTAACTCAAGCGCAATATCTTTTACATTTTCTTTCTCTTTTAAGTATAAATCTATCATATCACTTTGATAATCAAATAAACTTTCAATTGTTCTATTTTTATAGTCGTCAAACATTTCCTGGGGCGTATTAAAATTTGTGTTTTCAATACTAAACAATTTAAATTCAGCCATATAACCACTTCCTTTTTTATTAATTCTTTCCTCTTTTTTCTTTCGGCAAAATTCAAACAGTTTTTGCGTTAAGATGTACCAAAATAACAACATAATTTTTGTTCCATTTTGAAATGTTTTCCCTCATTCTGATTGTGAATTTTTATGAACGCTCTTATATTCTGACTTTCTCAATAATACAGGTATGCCCTTTCGCATCATCATAGGTAATACCGACCAGAAGTATATTACCAGTATACTCCGCCACTTTCTCAGTATATTTCTTTTGCTTGATTTGGGCAATGGCAGTATCGGCAGGATGATTATGTTTCAGCTCAATCACCAATGCCGGAGCATTGGACATTTTTCTTGGGATGTAGACAATATCCGCAAAACCTTTTCCTGTCGGCAGTTCACGGTACATGATATAATCCTTTCGTGCTGCGTAGTAGGCAAGAGAGATGACACAGGCAAGGGCGTTTTCATCGTTGTATTTCAGGATAGAAGTGTTCTCATCATGTGCTGCGCTTATCATCTGGGCAACGATTTCGGAATCTCCCGCAATTGTTGCTTTCAGTAATTCATCAGATGCACGGATGGCATGCATGACCGTTTCCCATCCACCATCTTCGATGGAATTGATAAACTCCTGCTGTACTTCACTGTTCGGAATCCATGCCTTTTCTGTCGTAGAATCATAGGTCAGATACCCAAGATGCACAAGCAGCGTCAGCACATCGTCTGCACTCTTAAACGTAATCATATCATTCTGAAATTTCGCCGGATTGATTGTAACAGGTTTGCCTGCAATCATACTGACGATTTTTTCTTTCAGCCCATCAAAGTCCATTTCAATGTAGACTTTCAATGCTTCATACGTTTCCGTGGATGTCCAGTAACTATCATAATCATGTCCTGTCATAGACATGACTACAGAACGTGGATTGTAAACGGACATGCCCTTTAACTGATAGCCGTCATACCAGCGTTTTGTTTCTTCATAGGGCATCTGGTACTGTTCACATAAAGCCCTAACTTCATCTTCCGTAAATCCGGTAAACGCCGCATATTCACGTGAGTTCGTCATGGAAACTTCGGTGAACATATTGAGTGCAGAGTGCTTTCCGTATTTTTTGATTGGCAGGATGCCGGTCATGTAGGCAAGAGCTACATAGCTCTGGTCTTTTAGAAGATTCCGTAGAAAATCAAGATAGATAATCTGCTCTTCCTTGTTGTCCGCATTTTCACGGAAAATGCAGTCCCATTCATCAATGATAAACACAAATGGTATCTGATACTTGGCAAACACTTTTTCCAGAACGCCGATTAACGTAACACGTCTTGGCAGTTTGAAATCGGGGTATTCCTCTGTAATCTCATCAATGACATCGTCCTCTATAAACTGCATCATTTCCACAATGGATTTTGCCTGTCCAAGGTATCTCACCATGTTCAGATGAATCACATTATACTTATTCAGGTGCTGCTCAAAAGACGCTGCCTGTGCAATTTTGTACTTGCTGAACAGTTCTCTGGAATCACAGCCTCTGCTGTAATATGCCGTCAGCATATTAGCTGCCATGGATTTTCCAAATCGTCTTGGTCTGCTGACACAAATAAACTGTTGTTCAGTGCCAAGCACTTTATTCGTGTGCTGAATCAGCTCTGTCTTATCTACATAAATTTCAGAATTGACTGCTCTTTGGAATCCTGAGTTGTCCGGGTTCAAATATGTTCCCATTCTGCTCGCCTCCATCCTGTAAATCTGTGCTGTTCTTTTAAATATAGTATAACACATAATCCGCAGAATGTAAAGAGCAATACAAAA
>CAZKHW010000207.1:0-5102 GCA_964552525.1 uncultured Ruminococcus sp.
ATTTTTATGATGATCGATTTTTTCTCCTTTGCATAGTTTACTGTATAGCTCATTGTAATTATTTAAAAATACACTTTTAGAAGTAAAACTATATTTTACAGGAACATTCATATTGTTAATAAACAATTTGAATGGAATCAAAGCATCTTCTAATTCATATGGTGTAATTAAAAAAGGAATAGATTGAAAGTTCAATTTTACCACCTGTCCTATTTTCCTAAATTCCGATTTGTGGCAGTAAACCTATTCGACCTTTGCGCCGTAGGCTCATTGGGAGAATGATGGGTGCAGCGTCACGCTGCAAATTCTGATTTGCTTTACTAATATTATACATCAAAAAACTGTTATGTCAATAAATACGCCATAGTATTTGGGACTTATCATCAAACATACTATGGCTAAAATTTACTATTTCTCTGTGAGAATCTGGTAGCGATCCGGTCTGCGGTCGCGGAAGATGCCCCACTCCAGCCTTGCCTGCGCGATGGCATCGAGGTCAAAGCTCTCCACGAGCAAAGCGGCTGTATCACGCGGTGCCTGCGAACGGATGCCACCAGTCTCATCGGTAATGAACGATGAGCCGTAGAAGCGCAGCGCCGACTGCTGACCGCCGTTCTCCTCGGTCGGAGTGACCTCCTCCAGCCCGATGCGGTTCGCCGCAATGACCGGCATGACATTGGCAGCAGCATGTCCCTGCATGGTGCGCTGCCAGTGCGGCATGGAGTCGCACGACAGGATCGGCTCAGAGCCGATGGCAGTGGGATAGAACAGCAGCTCTGCACCGTTCAGGGCAAGCGCACGTGCTGTTTCCGGAAACCACTGATCCCAGCAGATGCCGACACCGATGCAGCCGAATTTTGTCTGCCACGTCCTGAATCCGGTGTCGCCGGGGATGAAGTAGAACTTCTCCTGATAGTAGTGGTCGTCCGGGATGTGTGTTTTGCGGTAGACACCGAGGATCTCGCCGCTGTCGCCGATCACGGCAACGGAATTGAACAGGCGATTCCCGTCACGCTCATAAAAGCTGATGGGCAGAACGATGCCAAGCTCACCGGCAATTTTCTGAAAGTGCAGAACCGCGTCGTTTTCCGCTACCGGCTTTGCAAAGCTGTAGTAATCATAGCGCCGTTCCTGGCAGAAATACTGCCTCTCGAACAGCTCTGGGAGTAGGACGATATCCGCGCCGCCCAGGGCAGCATTTCGGACAGCTCGCTCGGCAGTGCTGATGTTTTCGTGCACATCACGGGTGCAGGACATTTGTACGGCAGCGACAGTAACGTTTCTCATGAAATCATGATCCTTTCTTGAACAGGTCTAACTATTGAATGATCTGCTGCGTCAGGCAGTGGATGTTGCCGCCGCCAACGATCAGCTCACGCGCCGGGATGGGGACGATGCGGCGATCGGGACACCATGTCTGCATCAGGCTGACCGCCAGTGCATCGCTTTCGGCGTTCTCACCGCCGAACTGCGGCAACAGAACGGAACGGTTCGTAAAGTAGAAATTGACATACGATGCCGCCAGACGCTCGCCCACCTCGCGCGTATCCTCACCGGGGGCAAATGTGTAGCCGTCCAGATCGTGCTGCGTGATGCACACAGGATGCGCCGGGATGGGCAGCTTACGCACGGTGAGCTTTTGCCCCTTTGCATCCGTGACGGATGACAGATAGGCAAGATCCGCCCGGCTCATGGCGTACTGCGGATCGTCCGGATCATCCGTCCATGCCAGCACGACCTCACCGGGGCGCAGGAAGGCGCAGACATTATCCACATGCTCGTTTGTCTCGTCATTGTAGATGCCGCGGGGCAGCCACAACACCTTGTCAGCTCCTAAATAGGCGCAGAGCGTGGCAGTGATCTCGTCCTTTGACAGGTGCGGATTGCGGCCAGCCGAGAGCAGGCAGCTCTCGGTGACAAGGAGCGTTCCCTCGCCATCCGCATGGATCGAACCGCCCTCCAGCACAAAATGCCGGGCTGGGATGGTCTCATAGCCCAGCACCTTGCAAAGTGCCGCAGCCAGGGCATCGTCGTCCTCGTAATCGGTATACAGTCCGTCAACCTCGCCGCCCCAGGCATTGAATTGCCAGTCGATGCCGCGCACCTCGCCGGCGGCATTTTTGACAAAGGTCGGTGCGGTATCCCTTGCCCATGCGTCATTCTGGGGAATGGTCAGCACCTGCGCATCCATCCCCTGCGTCATGGCAAGTGCCTGCTCCCGGCAGTTCTCGCTGGTGAGGAGAAAGAGTGTCTCATCTTGCGAAATGCACTCCCAGATGCGCTGAAAGCTCGGGAGTGCCGGGGCTGCACCATACGGCCACGAGCCGGGACGTTCGGGAAAGATCATGACAGTGCCGCGGTGCGGTTCAAATTCTCCGGGCATCCAAAATCCTGTTGTGTTTCCTGTCATGACAGTCTCTCCTTAAAATCCTGATACCCGAAGTGCTTGACGACCTCATAGCTGCCGTCCGTGCGCAGGATGCCGATGTCCGGCAGGGGCATGCCGTTGAACGTGTTGTTCTTGCACATGGAGTAGATCGCCATGTCCTCAAAGCACAGCCTGTCCCCGATGGCAAGCGGCTGGTCAAAGCTGTAATCTCCGATGATGTCGCCTGCCAGACAGGTGCGCGAGGAGAGCCGGTAGGTGTACGGCTTTTCCTCCGCCTGACCGCTCCGGTAGAGGAGGGGACGATAGGGCATTTCCAGCACATCGGGCATGTGACACGCCGCCGAGGCATCAAGAATGGCGATGTGCAGGTGATTTTCCACGATATCCATGACCTCTGTCACAAGATAGCCGGCATTGAGCGCGATCGCCTCGCCGGGTTCAAGGTAGACCTGTACGCCGTATGTTTGCTGCACCTCGCAGATGAGACGCTCCAGCAAGGGAATGTCATATCCGGGCTTGGTGATGTGATGACCGCCGCCGAGATTGACCCATTTCATGCGGTGCAGAAATGTCCCGAATTTCTCCTCGATCGCATTCAGCGTGACAGCCAGTGCATCCGCGCCCTGTTCGCAGAGGGTATGGAAGTGCAGACCGTCCAGCCCCTCCAGCTCGTCCGGATCCAGGTTCGCCAGCGTCACGCCAAGCCGCGATCCGGGCGCGCACGGATCATAGATCGGCTCGTCCTGTGTGGAGCATTCCGGATTCAGGCGAAGTCCGATGCTCTTGCCGCTGCACTGACCGCGGAATTTCCGGAGCTGGTTCATCGAATTAAAATAGATATGGTCAGCATACCGGAGGATCTCGGAAAACTCCTCCTCCTTGTACGCCGGCTCGAATACATGCACCTCGCCGGGGAATTCCTCCTTGCCCAGCCGTGCCTCAAACAGCCCCGAGGCGGTCGTGCCTGCGAGACATTCCGCGCAGATCGGGTAGACCGCAAACATGGAGAACGCCTTCTGCGCCAGCAGGATCTTGCATCCCGTCCGTTCCTGAACGGCTTGCAAAATCTCCAGATTCTGCCGGAGTTTTGCCTCATCCAGGACGTAGGCAGGCGTGTGTGTGACGGCGTTCATTGCAGTTGTCTGGTTGTCCATGTGTTCTCATCCTCCTTACGGTAGAAACATGTCGATCTGTTCCCCGATGCCGTACTGTGCGCCAAGATGCCGGATGCCCTCGTCCACCTCGTCACGGCTGAATTGATGCGCCAGCAGAAAGGCATCATCCTGTTCGCTCAGATAGTTGTAAAACGCGAGGGCAGCGGCAAGATGCTCCAGCGTATTGTCCTCGATCATCTCGTAGACCCGGTTTTCGGCGGCATTGATCTCGCCGCTGTCCACCTGCATCAGAAGCTCCGTGATGCTCTCCTGCAATTCCGGCGACTCGACCTGCATGGCATTCTGCTGGAATCCCAGGATCGTTGCAATGCCCTTGGCAATGCTCTGGATCTGACGTTTGATGTAGTCCTCCTCATATCCGAACATAGGGTGTACCTCCTTGGCAATATGCGTATCTCCCCCGATCCGGGGGAGATAGGATAGGGTATGCGTTTAGTCCACAAGCGTGGGATTCTCGTCTACTACCCACGGCAGACCGTACTGGTTGAGCATCTCCATGTACGGATCGGGATCGAATTCCTCAACGTTGTACACACCTGCACCGCTCCAGACGCCGGATGCCACAAGGGCAGTACCGATCATTGCCGGAACGCCGGTCGTGTAGGAAACTGCCTGTGCGCCGGTCTCCTTGAATGCCTCCTGGTGGTCGCAGATATTATAAATGTAGATCGAGCGTTCCTTGCCGTCCTTGACACCGGTGAAGATGCAGCCGATATTGGTCTTGCCCACCGTGCGCGGTCCCAGGGATGCCGGATCCGGGAGCAGTGCCTTGAGGAATTTGATCGGGACGATCTCTCTGCCCTCAAATTCCACCGGTGTTGTGCCGAGCATCCCGACATTTTGCAGGCAGTTCATGTGCATCAGATAGCTCTGCCCGAAGGTCATGAAGAAACGGATGCGCTTGACCCCCGGAATGTTCTTGGCAAGGGACTCGATCTCCTCGTGGTGGAGCAGATACATGTCCTTCTGCCCAACGCCCTCGAAATGGAATTCGCGCTTGATCTCCATCGGCTTTGTCTCGACCCAGTTGCCATTCTCCCAGTAAGAGCCGTTTGCGGAGACCTCGCGGAGGTTGATCTCCGGATTGAAGTTGGTCGCGAAGGGATAGCCGTGATCGCCGCCGTTGCAGTCGAGGATGTCAATGTAGTGGATCTCATCAAAGTAGTGCTTGAGGGCATACGCCGTAAATACAGAGGTCACGCCGGGATCAAAGCCGGTTCCCAGAAGTGCGGTAAGTCCTGCCGCCTTGAACTTCTCCTGATATGCCCACTGCCACGAATAATCGAAGTAAGCCGTAAAGCCCTTTTCCTCGCAGCGTTTTTCGTAAATGGCACGCCATGCCGGATCATCGGTGTCCTCTGCCTCATAATTGGCGGTGTCCACGTAATTTGCACCGCAGGCAAGGCAGGCGTCCATGATGGTCAGATCCTGATAGGGGAGTGCCACATTCAGAACGGTGTGGGGCTTGTAGGCGTTCATCAGCTCTGTCAGGCTCTCCAGACTGTCCGCATCCACCGTGGCGGTGGTGATGACGGCAC
>CAZKHW010000208.1:0-5099 GCA_964552525.1 uncultured Ruminococcus sp.
AAGTACAGGCACAGCAGGACGAACAGGACGTTGATAAATTCATTCAGCGTTTGAAAAAGTGGAGCGATGCGCCTTGCCTTACCCGTGAGCTGTGCCTTGACCTGATCGAGTTTATTGTGGTCTATGCCCGTCCCGAAGAATACGGCGCACCTCGCAAGATCGACATCTACTACAAGTTCATCAGCAAGCCCCTTGCAGACAGCAGAAACCTTTTACTTCCGCAGAATTGCGTGTAAATTCATCAATCGTAAAATGGTTGTCCTTTTGGGTGGGTGATTACAGTAGACGAGCTGAAATCCATGGCGAAAGGTCAGTTTATCGTGATGAAAACCGGCACGCATCCGATGATCTCACCGCTAAAGCTGTACTTCAAATGGGGCATTGACTTCGAGGAGCCGTATGTGCTGCCCGACCGGGGCGCACGGACGGTGTCATATATGGAGCGAGAGGCGATGTTCCGTGCAGTCGAGATAAAATATCCGCAGAAACGGGAAGAACCGCCGGACATGGACTTCCCGGACTTCAAGGAACCGACCGATCCCGGCAAGCGGTTCTTCGTCAAGACTGGAGGCTGACATGATCGTACCGAAAGAAATTTATCATCGTAATGTATCAAGCAAAGCTGTCTGTGTGTTTGTATATTTATGCGACAAGGCGAATAAATACGGCGAGTGCTATCCTGCTGTGCGGACAGTCGCAAACGATTTGCATATCAGCAGAAGCACCGTGTTCCGGGCTATCAAGGAGCTTGAAAGTGCCGGACTGCTCACCCGGCAGCATCGGCACCGGACGCACGGTGGGATGAGTTCTAATCTTTACAAGATCGGGGGTGATAGGAATGCTTGATTGGGTGAGTGATGCGCTCTGCTGGATGGAGGATGCCATCTCCTCTGCGTGGACGGCGACTGTTGATACCGTGAACGACATCACGGATGCCGTGTTCGATGCCATGTTCGAGTGGACATATGGGCTGGTTTTCCACGGTATTTCCGAGATTTTCCGGCTCATCAACAACAGTGCTACGGATATTTTCTATCTGCCGTGGGTGCAGTCCTTTATTTTGTTGTTCCACCATCTGGCGTGGATGCTCTTTGTCTGCGGATTTATCGTGTCGGTATTCGATACGGCAATCGCATACGAGGGTGGGCAGAATAACATCAAAAATCTGTGCCTGAACACGCTAAAGGGATTTTTTGTGGGGAGTCTGGTCACGGTCGTACCGCAGAATCTGTACTCGTTTTGTGTGAGTTTACAAGGTACATTTGCACATGAATTGATCGCAAGTTTTGTCCAGTCCTCGCCAAGCTCTGTCATTTCTGCGGCGCAGTACATCATGGATGAACTGAACGGCGAGCACTCCACGGCAAACCTGTTTTTTATCATCATGTTCGGCTATTGTACCGTGAAAGTGGTGTTGGCGAATATCAAGCGCGGCGGCATTCTGCTGTGCCAGATCGCGGTGGGCAGTCTGTATCTATTCAGCGTACCGAGGGGCTTTACGGACGGATTTTACGGCTGGTGCAAGCAAGTGATTGCAACCTGTCTCACGACATTTTTGCAGACCACGATCCTGTATCTCGGACTACTGACCTTTCCCACAAGCTGGATCCTGTCGCTGGGGATCTGCCTGTCGGCTAACGAAGTCCCGAGGATCGCGCAGATGTTCGGGCTGGATACGTCCACGCATATCAATATGATGTCGGTTTCCAGTGCGGTGAGCATGGGATCGAGGGCTGTGAAATTGATCGCCAAGCATTGACAGTAGCACATGAGTGTGATATAATGAGGAAAATGCGAATCCACTGAACGGGGTGAGCCTATGAGTACCAAAAGAAAACATCGCCGCAGGAAGCCGTTATCGCCTACAGAAATAGAGCGCAGAAAGCGATTGCACGATGAACGTGTGCTTCATAAAAAACGGAAAAAGCGATTATTCTGGAGCAAATTGATTCTGGCTATATTGGCGGTTGTGCTTTTGATAAGCGTTAGTTTTTTTCTGGCATTCTCTGGACATACCCACGCCATGTGTATTTATGATACGGTTTTGGGCTTGATTGCTGCAACGCTGACTGACAGGAGTGGAATCCGAGAGCTGCTTTTTGCTTGGTATCCGGAGCGCTTTCCATTTGCAGATTTCCTGAAAAAACATGTCCCCGACCGCAGTTTTTTGATAGAGCTTGCAAGAACGATATGTTATTACGCACTTGGTGCAATGCTACTATGGGAGCGTCTGTATACCGTATGCGCGCTGGTCTGTGTGATCGCAATTGTAATTGGTTATGTCTACCTGATTTTCGATCAGGATGATCGGTACACATTTGACAAGTTTTCAAAATGCTCCGACACGACCATGTACCTGATTGTGGCAGGATATTTTGGAATGGCATACTTTTACGGAACACAGCCGGATGTACCGATTGTTGCTGTTGCAGTCGGAAGCATCCTTGTGACTGCCGCCTATCTTCTGTTTGCTAAGAGTGAGAAAAAGATCGAACGAGCGTTTGAAATGCTTCTCTTTTCCGCAATTGACCTCATAACTGTTATTGCGTTTATGAAATACATCCGAATTTAGCGAAAGCAGCCGCAGCACCTCTCCGGCTGCTTTGCATTTACAAGGAGGCTAACAATTGAAAACCTACATCTACCCGGAGAATCTGAGATCCGCAGTCAAGCTGTGGTTCTGGAACGTCCGGGATTTTTGCATTTTATGCGGAGGCATCATTGTGGCAGTCGCACTCATCGCCAGGCTGTGGACATTCATCCCGGCGGCAGCGGTGGTGTGCTATGCCTTCCTGACCTTCCGCAGCGAGAACACGGCAGTCATGGACTACATGACGGCTGCCATCCGCTATTTCCTGCTCACGCAGCAGGATTACAACTGGCAGGAGGATGCATCGTGAAGATCAAAAAGAAAAGTGTACAAAAGCTGATCGGCTTTGAGCGTTTCACCAAGAACGGGGTGAAAACCGACCGGGCAGAGTTTGCCCTGTTTGCAGTCGAGCCGATCAATATTTCGGTGCTGTCGGCGGCAAATATTGAGGCGAAGATCCGGCATCTGATGATGGTTCTGAGCATGGTGCCGGAGCTGGAGATCATGGCGCTCGATAGCTGCGAGTCCTTCGAGCCGAACAAGGCTTATGTCCGCAAAAGGCTCACAGAAGAAACCAATCCGGCGGTACGAAAGCTGCTGGAGCTCGACTACAATTTCCTCGATGAGGTGCAGCTTGAAATGTCCTCGGCACGGCAATTTCTCTTTGCTGTGCAGTTTCACCGGGAAAAAGAGGAGCAGATATTCCACCTTATCAATCGTGTGGACAAGACATTTGCCGAGCATGGCTTTGGGGTGCGCCGGATGAATAAGCCGGAGATCAAACGGATGCTGGCACTCTATTTTGGCAGCAGCATCACCGGTGGGGACATTGCCGACATCGAGGGCGAGAATTATTTTGAAACGGAGGGTATCTATGGGCAGAAAGAAAAATCTGACTCCTGAGCAGCAGGAGCGCATCTATGTGAAAAACTATTTTGACCGCATCGTGCTGGGAACGCTGCACTTTTTTGCAGACCATTATGTGTGCGGTAACTATTTCAAGAGCGTGTGGGCGATCACGGAGTATCCCCCGACCACGGAGGAAACCGCCATCCTCGCCCACCTTGCCGACCGGAACGGCGTGACACTGCGCATTTACAATTCGCTGGTGGACAGCATGGAGCAGCGCAAGATCATCCAGCAGGCGATGCGGAGGAACCACATGATGACCACGGTCACGGACGTAAACGAGAACATCAAGGCACAGGACAATATCAACGATGTGGTCGAATTGCTGTCGGAATTACGGAGGAACAAAGAGCCGCTGCTGCATACAGCGGTATTTATCGAGCTGAAAGCCTCGACCGAGGACAAACTCCGGGAATTGCAGTCGGATGTGATGATGGAGCTTACCCGGTCGAAGATCACGGTAGACCGTCTGCTCTTACACCAGCAGGAGGGATTTTTGTCGGTGCTGCCGTGCGGCTACAATGCGTTCGGTTCACGCTTTGAGCGCATTCTCCCGGCATCAAGTACGGCAAATCTGTTTCCGCTGAATTATTCGGGCAAGTCCGATGAGCGAGGCTTTTATCTTGGGAGAGATAAGTATGGCTCGAACGTGCTTGTCGATTTCGACCGCAGGACGGACGATAAAACGAACAGTAATATCCTGATCCTCGGCAATTCCGGACAGGGCAAGTCGTACCTTATGAAACTGATTTTAACAAGTCAGCGAGAGGCAGGAAAATCTATCATCTGTCTGGACGTAGAGGGCGAATATCAGGAGCTTTGCGAGAATCTTGGCGGCACCTATATCGACATGATGTCGGGCGAATACATGATTAATCCCCTCGAACCCAAATCGTGGGGCGAGTCCGACAAGAGCGAGGATGCGCCCGAAACCTTCCGGCGTGTCACCCGGCTGGCACAGCATATCTCCTATCTTAAGGACTTTTTTCGGGCGTACAAGGACTTTACTGACAGCGAAATTGATGTGCTGGAGATCATGCTTATGAAGTTGTACGCTCGCTTCGGCATCGAGGACAGCACCGATTTTTCCAAGCTGACTGCCGAGGATTACCCGACCGTGGCTGACCTCTATGAGCTGGTGGACAAGGAGTTCCGGGCATATGACAGCGAGAAAATGAATCTCTACACGGTCGATATGCTGCAAAACCTATGTCTCGGTCTGCACTCGATGTGCAGGGGCGCAGAGAGCAAATTTTTCAACGGACACACGAACATCCTGGACGGCAAGTTTCTCTGTTTCGGGGTGAAAAACATCATGGAAACGAACCAGAAGCTGAAGAATACGGTGCTGTTCAACGTGCTGTCCTATATGAGCAACCAACTGCTCGGCAAGGGCAATACGGTGGCGGCAATTGACGAGCTACACACCTATCTGTCGAATATGGTTGCCATCGAGTATATTCGGAACGGCATGAAGCGTGTGCGGAAAAAGGAGTCCTCTTTTATCTTAGCGTCACAAAATTTGGAGGACTTTCTCATTCAAGATATTAGAGCGTGTCTACACGAGTTAAGCGAGTACACGAAGCCAAAGCACAATGCA
>CAZKHW010000209.1:0-5095 GCA_964552525.1 uncultured Ruminococcus sp.
CCTTGATTTCCTGGAAGTAGTACTTCACGGAGAACAGACCGCGCAGAGTATAGATGCTCGGATCGGCACGGGATGCAACATCACGCGTAATGCCGATGCTCTCATAGAATTCCATGATCGAGGGCGCAACAACGCTCTGGAAGCACCGCATGCTCGACAATCCCCAGAACATGGGGTAATTATCCACATTCTCGGAGATATCCACACGGAAGTAATCCGCCTCGTCGGTCTCGTAGGAAATCGTAAGGTTCTCACGACCGCCAATCGCCTTCTCACGGTAGGATGCACCGTCCGTTCCGATGGTCTTGCCAAAGTAGACCATTGTCATCGTGCAGGCGACACATGCCGCTGCTGTCAGCCAGACACTCTTTTGCAGGAACGGCTTGCCCTCCCTGCGCAGACAGTACACATAGTACGCACCAAGCCAGCAGAGCAGGACGACTGCCAGACCGATATAGAAATAGGGGTAGATATTGGCAAACTTGAAGAACGAGATGGAATCATCGTCATTCTGCACCGGCAGCAGTGAAATGATGCCGAAGATCACAGGCGCTGCCAGCGAGGTGTACAAGCCCTTTCTCCAGTTAAGCTCCCTGCTGTCGAGGGTGTATGCCGTCATCATCGCCATGATGAGGATGGGCATGTAGAACCAACGTGCATAGTAGGCACTATTGAACATGTAGAACATGCTGTTGAACCACGGGATGAACGCACAGAGGATGCAGACCCAGATGAGCCTTGCCGCCCAGTGGCGTTTCTTCTGTCCCATAAAGGCGATCACGCCCATCATGGAGAACAGCGGGAGATAGCCACCAATGGATGCCCATTTTCCGCTGTCTGTCTTGAACAGATTCGGACGTGCAGGAGCATCGGGGATCATGAAAAAGCTCTGAATGATGCGGACGATCCGCGTTTTATCGCCATAGAACAGCATATTCTGCCCAAAGAGACTGGTGGAAACACGGTCATTCTCCAGCACTGCCATTGCCGCCGGCAGCAGCACGGCACAGGCGATCATCACACCCAGGACAGCCTCGATGGCAATCGCGCCCAGTTTTTTCAGATCGACCTTGAAATCCTTGCAGTTGACGCGCAGGAAGAAATACAGCACCACAAACACAACCTGCCCGAAAAAGAAGAAGTAGTTGATGCATCCCATCAGCGCAACGCTCAGAGCAAACCAGCCCCGGCGGTTATGATTGACCAGCTCCTCCAGCGCGATCAGCAGCAGCGGAAAGAACGCTGTGACATCCTGAAAGTGGTTGAAGAAGATGTTAAATAGCTGAAATCCCGAAAAGGCATACAGCAGTCCGCCGATAACCGCCGCATGCTTGTTCATAACAAAACGCCGGATATAGCCGTAGGCTGTCAGCGCAGCGATGCCATGCTTGAGACAGAGCAGCCACGAGATCAGATACAGCACCGCTTTCTGCGGAAACAGCATTGTCAGCCAGAAGAAAGGACTTCCCGTCAGATAGAACGCATACGAGCCGATAAAGCTGCTGCCCAGGTCTGTTCCCCAGTCCCAGCCCAGCAGACCGCCGCTGCGCACGACCTCACCGGCGTGGGCGTAAAACGGGAGCTGCTGTGAAACAAAGTCTCCGTAATAGAGAAAATACCCCTTGTCCAGGATCATCAGCGGCAGCAGAACGATCAGCAGGGACAAGAACCCCAGTCCGAATACCAGGGCATATTTTTCACCATCCCATCTTTTACACAAGAGGGAGTGCGTTGTATTCATACCAAAACCACCTCAAAGCAGGAAAGTTGTGCAAGTGTTTTGCATATAGTAAGAGTGTAGGCGCTGTCAATGTGCCGGGACTTCCGCGATATTGACAAGAATTCCCTTTTCTGAGATGCTGATGACACCGTAGCTCGCCTTTTTGCCGTCACGCGGCAGACCGAGACTTCCTGGATTGAGGATATAAACTCCGTCCTCGAAGCGTTCATCACGGCAGTGCGTATGACCATACAGCAGAATGTCCGCATGACGCTGCTTTGCCTCCCAGAGCATCCGGGCAGTTCCGAATTTCACCTGATAGCGGTCGCCGTGCGCGGCAAAGAGCTTATGCCCGTGCGGCAGTGTGTACTCCGCCTGCGTCAGCGTCTTGCTGATAAGCATGCCGCCGTCACAGTTGCCTTTCAGGTACAGCAGCTTTTCCTCCAGCCACGGCTCGGTCTGGAGGATGCGGTTCACATCGCGTTCCCCGTCCCCGAGGAATACGAACAGATCGGCATCTCTTTGCAATTCCACAACGTTTTTTACTGCGGAAACTATCCCGTGTGAATCGGACATGACGATGATCTTCATGTGAATGTAACCTCCTGCTCCGGACAAAAGTTCTGCGTCTACTTTATATTATAGCACAAACGGAAACAAATTACAATAGCGTTTTGCAGAAAGAAAGGGTGTTTTTTATGAACGGACAGAAAATTTCCGGCATGGACGAACAGAAACTGAACGGACTGCTGCAAGTCGTCAGCACAAAGCTGGGCATACCGCCTGAGCAGCTCCGAAAAGACCTGGAACAAGGGAAATTCGATCAGGCGATCGCCGGGATGAACCAGAGCGATGCCGCCAAGTTCCGGCAGGCTGTGCAGAATCCGCAGATGGTAGAAAAGCTGATGAGCACGCCGCAGGCAAAAGCGCTCTATGAGAAACTGACAGGCGGCAAGTAATGGAGGATCTGAGCGCAAAGGTACAGGAGCTGTTTTCAGACCCCGAGAGCATGCAGCAGATCTCAGAGCTTGCCGCCATGCTGCAAGGCAATGCCGGGGAATCGTCTGCCGCCCCGGCAGCGGCTGTCCCGGCGGCAGGGGGCAGCGAGGGGTTCGATCCGTCCATGCTTATGCATCTGTCGGAGCTGATGCGCACACAGAACCAGCCGGACAAAAACACTGCCCTGCTCCTGGCACTCAAGCCGCATCTGGGAGCGCAGCGGCAGCTCCGGGTGGACAAAGCGGTGAAACTCTTGCGGCTGTACGGCATGTGGAAGATCGCCAAAGCCTCGGGAATGCTCGGCGATTTGATTTAAACCGCGCCACATCACAAGAAGGGAGGGATGCCGCATGGCGCAGAGAAACCAACAAAATTTCAACGCAATGCGGCAGGATGCGATCCGCCGTTCGCGCGAGATGCATCGGCGTGCAGAACCGGAAATTCCCTCCTCATCCGAAGATCCGGTCACACCGCAATCACCGCCGCCCTCCCCTCCTTCGCCCCAGAATCAGTCGAAAAAGCCACAGCGTTCCCCACTTGGGGAGCTGACCGGACTTCTGGAAGGGCTGCCGCTTTCCGATGAGCTGCACGGCTTTCTGACTGACTGGGACGGGGAAAAGCTCGCACTTGCAGGAATTTTGTACCTTCTCTGGAAGGAGGGCGGCGACCCGGTCCTGCTCCTCGCACTGGGGTATATCCTGCTGTAGCCCCCTTGTCCGAATCGATCAATCATAGCAAAGGAGAACCAATATGACGGAATTTCTGACAGATCATCTGTACTGGCTGTTCTGGCTGTTTGCGGTGCTGTGTGCACTGCTGTTTTATCTGCATCACAAAAAGCGCATCCGGGCATTTTTGCTGGGAAGCACATCAGGAATAACGGCACTTTTGCTCCTGCATTTCTTCGGGGATGCCATCGGGTATGCGCCGTCGCTTTGCACCGCGAACCTCGCGCTCTCCGCCCTCCTTGGTGTACCGGGCACTGCGCTGCTCGTCGCTGTCCACTACTTCGGCGTTTGATGCTCTGCCCAAGAACAGCAAAAAGGCTGCCGCATCTGCGACAGCCTTGATTCATTGCAAGTAATCTCTTACTTGAGCTCGATGGTAGCGCCAGCCTCTTCCAGCTTAGCCTTCAGCTCCTCAGCCTCAGCCTTGGATACAGCCTCCTTCAGAGTCTTCGGGCAGCCCTCAACAGCCTCCTTAGCCTCCTTCAGACCCATACCAAGAACGTCCTTAACAGCCTTGATAACGCCCATCTTCTTGTCGCCGAAGCTCGTCAGAACTACGTCGAACTCGGTCTTCTCCTCAGCTGCGCCTGCTGCGCCGCCTGCTGCCGGTGCTGCTGCAACTGCTGCAGTTACGCCGAACTCTTCCTGGATCGCCTCAACCAGCTCTGCCAGCTCCAGAACGGAGAGAGCCTTGATATCTTCAATAAACTTCATAGTCTTCTCAGATGCCATGATAATGTACTCCTTTGTAATAAATTTTTGTTTGCATGCTGTCACGCCGCACGCATTACGCGGGCAGACGATACTGCCATTTGTTCGGGAGACTTATGCAGCCTCGCCATTCTGCTGATCCACGATCGCCTGCAGCAGAGCAGCCAGCTTCTGGATCGGACCCTGCAGGGAACCAACGAGCTGTGCGAGCAGAACTTCCTTGCTCGGGATCTTGGACAGTGCCTGAACCTTTGCTTCGTCGAAGTACTCACCCTCAACGCAGCCAGCCTTCAGCTTAAAGCTCTCCGCCTTCTCTGCATACTCGCCCAGGATTCTGGCAGGAGCTGTCTGGTCATCCATGGAGATCGCGATAGCGGTCGTTCCGTTCAGAACCTCGTCATAGCTCTCCATACCCAGATTGTGCAGTGCGCGCTTGAGCATGGTGTTCTTCTCAACGAAGTACTCCACGTTCGCCTCACGCAGATTGCGGCGCAGTACGGTGTCATCTGCTACGGTAATACCTCTATAGTCTACCAGAACAAAGGACGCTGCGCTCTTGAGCTTCTCCTCCAGTTCAGCAACCCTTGCTGCCTTGGACGCGAGAACACTTGCACTCGGCATTTTACATTCACCTCCGATAAAATACTCATCGTATCGGGAGAAACATAAGGCTCCTTGCTATGAGACATAACAAGGAGTATGGAAATTCATGATAAATTACCATCTGCACTCCTCGGCCGGACTTACGGCAATTGCCACCAGCTGTCTTTAGAATACGACTTTATTAGTATACCACACTGCACTTGATTTGTCAAGTGTTTTTTCAAATTTTCCCCGAAAATCAATTTTATGTGCTTATATTGCGAGTTTCACGCAAAAGCCGCCCCACCCCCTGCCCCCTCCCCGGAGGGGAGGGGGTGTGAGTGGCGGTGCTGCG
>CAZKHW010000210.1:0-5042 GCA_964552525.1 uncultured Ruminococcus sp.
TTCCCCACGCCCAGATTCAACAGATGCTTGGCAATGGCAATGCCTGCCGAGCCTGCACCGTTGATGACGATCTCAAGCTGATCGAGTGCCTTGCCGGCGACCTTGCAGGCGTTCACAAGTGCCGCTGCCACCACGATCGCCGTGCCGTGCTGGTCATCGTGGAATACGGGAATGTCGAGTTTTTCCTTGAGCTTTGCCTCGATCTCAAAGCACCGCGGAGCAGCAATATCCTCCAGGTTAATGCCGCCGAAGCTGTAGGCAATGTTCGCAATGGTGTTTACGATCTCGTCCGTGTCCTTGGAATTGATGCACAGGGGGAATGCGTCCACATCCGCAAATTCCTTGAACAGGGCGCACTTGCCTTCCATGACCGGCATGGCGGCGAGAGGTCCGATGTCACCCAGTCCCAGAACTGCCGTGCCGTCCGTAATCACTGCGACAAGGTTGTGGCGGCGTGTCAGCTCGTAGGAGAGTGCCGGATTTTTCTCAATTTCGAGACAGGGCTGTGCCACGCCCGGTGTGTAGGCATGGGAAAGACTGTCGCGGTCATTGATGGAAGTACGCGAAACGACCTCGATCTTTCCCTTCCATTCCTTGTGACGTTCGAGCGAGGACTGCATGATATCCATAGTGTTTTACTCCTTATTTCGTTAATTTTTTCAACTCCAGATAAAATCGGTCAGCTCGGCAGCCGGATCGGCTCCCTTTGCACAGCAATATGCCAGAAGGATCTGCGCATCGACCGCGTTGATCTGTCCGTCTCCGTTGATATCGGAAGCCGTCCGGAATGCATCGGTAACATTCGGAGATGCGCCGGCACTTCTTGCAGCCGAAAACTGCATGATACGTGCAGCATCCGCAGCATTGATCTCCTTCGAGCCGTCAGCATCACCGACTTCGCGTTCGGGAATGTACTGCCCCTCATATATCACCTGTGTCCCCATCGCATCATATGTGCCGATGATAAACATCTGCCAGAAGTGGTTGTACATGGACACAGAATCGGGGTCATAGCAGTAGCTGAACCCGATATGCGTCATGCCGTCTGTAAGGATGTTGTTGCGGTGATCTGTCGAGTTCATAAACTGCTTAAACGTCTCCACGGGACTGGGATTACCTGCCGCAATGTTCTCGGCGGCAAGATTATAGAAAAAACCATCATTCTTCATAACCGAAAAGCATCTCTGTCCATCAGGACGTTCGTGCGAAAAGGACACCGCCAGCTCATTGGAACGGATCTGCGAATAGTCACACAGCACGGGGGTCAGATAGACCTCGGACAGTCCCACCTCGACACGGGCATCGTTGACGAGGGAAACGAAGATCTCGCTGTATTCACGGATGGTCTGTGCATCGGCATGGTTCTCTGCTCTTGCCCCAAGGGGAGCGATCACCGGCAGCATCGCCGCACCGGTCAGGAGTGCTGTCACACGTCGGAAACTATGCATGGTCTGCACCTCCCTTCGTACTAAATTATGGAAGTTCCCCGGTATGAGGAAAATTCCGTAAATGACTTTACCCTCATTATAGCACAGATTCATCCAAAAGTCAACAAGACGCGAAGAAAAACCTGGGAGATCAAAAATCTGGAATTTTTTTTTCAAATCCCCTTTTCTTTTTTGCGAAAGTATGCTATAATAAAAATAGTATGCGGTAACACCGTGATAAAACAGGAGGAAAATTGCCATGAGAGCAGTGATTACAGTGATCGGCAAGGATACCGTTGGTATTCTGCACAAGGTAAGCGGCATTTGCGCCAACCACAATGTCAATGTGGTTGAGGTGACACAGAGCGTGCTGCAGGACATGTTTGCCATGATTATGATGGTGGATATTTCCGGTATTACATCGGATTTCTCCGCGCTGTCGGATGAAATGTCCGCACTCGGCACAAGCGAGGGGCTTGCCATCCATTGCATGCACGAGGATATCTTTAATAGTATGCACAAAATCTGAGCATCGCCAGGCAGGCGTGTTCCCTGTTGTGCAGGTACATTCCCCTGCACATTCAACATTAAACTGAGGTGAAACTTACACATGCTGAATACATTTGATATTCTGGAAACCATCCGCATGATCCAGGATGAGTGTCTGGATATTCGTACCATTACAATGGGCATTTCGCTCCTCGACTGCATCGACCCGGACATCGACAAAGCCTGTGAAAAGGTCTACAGCAAGATCACATCCAAGGCAGCACATCTTGTCGAGGTCGGCGAGCAGATCGAGAAGGAATATGGCATTCCCATCGTCAACAAGCGTATCTCCGTTACGCCCATCGCCATGCTCGCGGCGGCATGCCCGCATGAGAATCCTGTCAAATTCGCGCTGGCACTCCAGAGGGCGGCGGATACCTGCCGCGTCAACTTCCTGGGCGGCTACTCGGCTCTTGTCCACAAGGGCTTCTCTGCCGGTGATCTGGCACTCATCAGATCCATTCCGGAGGCACTGTCTGTCACCCAGAACGTCTGCTCCTCCGTCAACATCGGCTCAACGCGCAGCGGCATCAACATGGACGCTGCCCGTCTCATGGGCGAAGTTGTTCTCGAATCCGCCAAGATCACCGCTGACCGTCAGTGCATCGGCCCAGCAAAGCTCGTGGTATTCTGCAATGCGGTCGAGGATAATCCGTTCATGGCAGGTGCGTTCCACGGTGTCGGTGAGCCGGACTGCGAGATCCATGTCGGCGTTTCCGGTCCCGGCGTTGTCCGTGCAGCCATCATGAAGTACCCAGATGCCTCCATTGACGAGCTTGCCGATGTCATCAAAAAGACCGCATTCAAGATCACGCGTATGGGACAGCTCGTGGGCGCACGTGCCTCCGAGATGCTCGGCGTTCCCTTCGGCATTGTGGATCTTTCCCTTGCGCCGACTCCGGCGGTGGGCGATTCCGTTGCGCATATCCTGGAGGGCATGGGGCTTGAGCAGTGCGGCACACACGGAACGACCGCGTGTCTTGCGCTCCTTAACGATGCTGTCAAAAAGGGCGGCGTTATGGCATCCTCGAATGTCGGCGGATTGTCCGGTGCATTCATCCCTGTTTCGGAGGATCAGGGTATGATCGCCGCAGCCCGTGCAGGTACGCTCACCCTCGAAAAGCTCGAGGCAATGACGGCTGTCTGCTCTGTCGGTCTCGATATGATCGTAGTTCCGGGCGATATCACGGCAGAGACGATCTCCGCGATCATCGCGGACGAGGCTGCCATCGGCATGGTCAACAACAAGACCACTGCCGTGCGCCTGATCCCTGCCATCGGGTTCCAGCAGGGCGATACCCTTGAATTCGGCGGTCTCCTCGGCTCTGGCCCTGTCATGCCGATCAACCGCAAGTCCCCGGCAAAATTCATCTCGCGTGGCGGCCGCATCCCGGCACCGATGCACAGTATCAAGAACTGATTTACATTACAGGTTCCATGCATGTGGTCGGTATTCGCTCAATTGATCTGACACGAGTACGGTTCAATATTGGACTGTGATGACTCCTGTTTATATAACATCTGCAGGGAGGATGCCTAATATGAAACTCACAATAAAGCGCATAATAAAGTTCACAATCGCTTTGGTCCTCATTATAATATCATTGTTAGTGATACAATACATTGCTGTTCCGATCAGCCGTCCGTATGGTTCTATCCGCAACTATGTGCTAAAAGTGATACCTGTTGGTACATCATGGGATGTTTGTCAACAAATTTCAAATGATAAAGGTTGGAAGGTAGAACAAACCAGTGATCGTGGACTGAATGTAAATGTGAATTACGAGGATAGAGAAGCACACATTGCAAGTGAAGAGGATATTCGTGATGGTGTGAAATTTCCATATAGACAAATTCTTGGTGATAAATCCATGCTTATTTATCTTGGTCGGTATCATAATCCGCTTATTACAGATGTTTATGCATATCTTGCTTTTGATAAAAATGGTGAATTGGTCGATGCATTTATACGAAAAGATATAGATGCACCTTAAAAACTTATAGTATACCCCTGTGAGGTATTCAAACTTTACAGGGGTATTTTTTATGTTTATTATGAGAAATGGTGTGAGGATCAAGAGACTTCACAAAAGGATACTCATGTAAATTTTAAGATAAAAATACTTGCCTTTGCCGGAAATCTATGGTATAATAAAATTATCTACCCTCATGCAACGAAACATCTGAAAGGAGTACACACTATACTATGGAAAAACGAAATGCATTCTCCAGCTCGCTGGGATTTGTCCTGGCAGCCGCCGGAAGTGCGGTAGGGCTGGGAAATATCTGGCGATTTCCCTATTTGGCTGCCAAGGACGGCGGCGGCTTGTTTCTGGTCATCTACATCGCGCTTGCGCTGACCTTCGGTTTTACCATGATCGTCTCAGAGACCGCCATCGGTCGGAAAACCAAGCAAAGTGCCTTGACTGCCTACGGCATTTTGCACAAGCCGTCTAAATGGATCGGCGTGTTCGCCTGTCTTGTGCCGTTTATGATTCTGCCGTACTACTGCACGATTGGCGGCTGGGTGCTCAAATACTGCACGGTCTTTCTGACCGGAAACGGTATCACAGCCGCAGATGACGGCTATTTCACGGGCTTTATCACAGACCTCTGGCCGCCCATGATCTTCGATATCATTTTCCTGGCAGCCACGGCATTCGTCATTCTCCTCGGTGTCAACAAGGGCATTGAGAATCTCTCCAAGATCCTCATGCCCCTGCTGCTGCTCATGGTAATCGGCATTTCCATCTTTTCCCTCACCATCAAGGGCGAGGATCGCTCCGGTCTGGACGGACTGTTCGTCTACCTTGTCCCGGATGTGTCTGCCATCACCATCAAGTCGCTGTTTGTGACCATTATGGATGCGATGGGGCAGTTGTTCTACAGCATCAGTGTTGCTATGGGCATCATGATCACCTACGGCTCGTACTTCCGGGATGACAGCAACTTGATGAAGTCCATCAACCAGATCGAGATCTTTGATACCGTGGTGGCATTCCTCGCAGGCATCATGATCGTTCCGGCAGTGTACGTGTTCCTTGGTCCCGAAGGGATGGGTGCAGG
>CAZKHW010000211.1:0-5039 GCA_964552525.1 uncultured Ruminococcus sp.
TCTATTATAGCACATTTTCAGGATTATGTCAATCTTCTGTAGACACTGTCTAAGGAAACAGACTGCGGTAAGATGAATCCATAGATAGAAGTAATGCCCGAAAGCGGTTGAAAAACTACTTTCGGGCATTACCTTTCGTATGTGTATCGTTTTATAGCAGCCTGTTTTATCCCTTTTTGATACAAAAGCCTGCAATGGCATCCGGGCCGGCATGGACACCAAGCACCGGACCGATCTCGCCGATCTGTACCTCGCGTATGCCGTACTTGCGGCGCAGAATATCGCGGACAAAGACCGCATCCTCCTGCGCATCGCAATGCCCTATGACAACTGCCGTTCCCGGCTCGGCGGCATTGCCAAGCTCATCGGCAAGCACACGCAGGGCAGATTTTCTGCCGCGTACCTTGCTGTAGGGCGTGATCGCTCCCTCCGGTGTGACCCGGAGCATGGGCATGATCTGGAGAACTGTTCCCATGACTGCTGCACCGCCGCTGATGCGGCCGCCGCGCTTGAGGAACATTAGGTCGCTGACGGTGAACCAGCAGCCGATGCGCCTGCGCTCGTTCTCGCACAGTGTGCAGACCGCTTCGTAGCTCTCACCCTGTTCACGGGCTGCCGCCATCCGGCGCAGGAGCATTCCCAGTCCCAGCGAACCTCCGGCGCTGTCCAGCACTGCAATGCGTCGTTCCGGAAAATCCTCGGAAAGCTCCATCGCGGCAAGGCGCATCACATTGAACACGCCCGAAAGCTGGGAGGACAGCCCGGTATACACCAGATCGAATCCTTCCGTCAGCAGCGGACGCAGGATGTCCTTGCAGTCCTCGATGCTCGGGGCACTCGTGTGCATGGGCGTGCCCTTGCGCAGCATGGTGTAGAATTCGGATAGTGGGAAGGCTCTGCCGCCGGGGTAAGCCTCTGGAATAGCGGAGGAAATGCTGAAATACAGCGGAATGACGGAGATCTGGTGCGCACGGCACCAATCCTGCGGCAGATCGCAGGAGCCGTCGGTCACGATTCGGAATTTGCTCATAGAGGTCACTCCTTTGCAGGATTTTGATATATCTAGTATCTAATACTATATTACATCATATTTTGCATTTTGTCAAGTGGTTTTTAAAAAATAGCACGCAAATTCATTTTGCTGCCCTTCACTGTGAGTTTCATGCAAGAGCAGTCCCCTCCCAAGAGGAGAGAGGGAAATCTAGCTCTACACCGACCCAGCTTTGCCCTCTTGCCGTCAGGCAAAGGGCATTGCGGACACTAGAATTCTGTCAATCCCTTACCGCCAACTCGTCAGCGCGGACTCCGCGCCCGCACCTGCGCCAGATAGCGTTCTGCCGAGCGCACGGCATTGGCACCGTCAGCGGCGGCGGTAATGACCTGCCGGAATGGCTTGGTGCGCACATCGCCTGCGGCAAAGATGCCCGGTGCAGAGGTGATGCCGTCCTCGCCGGCAATCAGGTAGCCCTGTGCATCCAGATCAGCGATACCTTGCAAAAGGACGGTGTTCGGGACGCTGCCGATCGCTGTGAAAATACCTGACACGGGCAGTGTGCGCTCGATTTCGTTTTGCGCGATGACAAGCCCCTCCACGCGGCTCTCACCGGGAATGCGCACGGCATTGGCATGCAGGACAAGCTCGATGTTGGAGATTTCGTGCACCTTGGTCTGGAGTGTCTGATTTGCGCGAAATGTGCCGCGCCGGTGAACCAGATAGACCTTTGCGGCGATGTGTGACAGATACAATGCATCCTCAAGCGCCGTGTCACCGCCGCCAATAACAGCCACCTCCTTGCCCGGATAGAATGCACCGTCACAGGGGGCACAGTAGCTCACCCCCAGAAGCTGCGCCCCGGGAACGGAAAGCCTGCGGTACGAAGTGCCTGCTGCATAAATGATACAGCGGCTTTCAAGGATCTTGCTGTCCTTGGTGTGCAGAGAAAATCCCTCGGCAGTGCGTGAAATACCGGTAATCTCTGCCTCACGGAAGGATGCGCCGAGTGCCTTTGCCTGTTTTCGGAAGGCATCTGCAAGGTCAAATCCGCTTATTCCCGGAAGTCCGGGGTAATTCTCCACGCACTCGCTTGCCGCGATGACACCGCGACCCATATAGTCCTTTTCGATGACAAGAGCCGAAAGCTGCGCCCGTGCCGCATAGATTGCAGCTGAAAGTCCTGCCGGACCTCCCCCGATGATCAGAATGTCGTGCATTGTTTTGCTCCTTTCAGTGCTGTTGCCTTTAGTATACCATGCCAACGACAGAAAGTCAACAAAATTGATTTATGTGCCGGGCGATCCATCGCCCTTGACAAGCCCTGGGGAATATGCTATACTATAAGCATACTGCTTTTGTATGAATACCCGAGTATTTTGAGAGGTGAGATCCCATGCATAAATTAGAAGAACAGATCGGCGGCATTATGGAGAGTCTGCTCAGCGATTACAAGGGCGGACGCACCATTGATGAGGTCAAGACCTTTGACCTGCCGGATAATGATGTCTTGGAATCCGTGCTGCGCAGCTTACAGCGCATTATCTTCCCGGGCTATTTCCGGAACAAGGCGTTCAAGGTCTACACGGTGCGCAACAATATTTCCATGCTGCTGGAGGACGTGATCTATCGGCTGACCAAGCAGATCGCGATCGTTCTGCGCTATGATGACGAGTACGTGACGGCATCCGAGGAGGAAGTGACCGCCCATGCGGAGGAGCTGACCTTTGCTTTCCTCCGGCAGATCCCCAAGATCCGTGACCTGATCGAGACCGATGTGCAGGCTGCTTATGAGGGAGATCCTGCTGCATACAGCAAGACCGAGATCATCTATTCCTATCCGGGGCTGTATGCGATCATGGTCAACCGCATCGCGCACGAATTCTTTGTGCTGGGTGTGCCCATGATCCCACGTATTATGACCGAGATCGCGCACAGCAAGACGGGGATCGACATCCATCCGGGCGCGACCATCGGGAGATATTTCTTTATTGACCATGGAACGGGTATCGTTGTGGGTGAGACGACCATCATCGGCGATCATGTCAAGATCTATCAGGGCGTGACGCTCGGTGCGCTTTCCACGCGCGGCGGTCAGGGTCTGCGCGGCAGAAAGCGGCATCCCACCATCGAGGATAATGTCACGATCTATTCCGGTGCGTCCATTCTCGGCGGTGAGACCGTTGTCGGCAGGGATGCCGTTATCGGCGGCAATGCTTTTATCACAAAGTCCGTACCGGCAGGCGCACGCGTGAGCATCCAGAATCCGGAGCTGCATTATAATTTTGACCGCGATCATAAGCGTGAAACGGATGAGCTGGAACAGGATGAGGCGTGGTTCTATATTATTTGAGGAGGCATATCATGTATACCGCAAAACCGGAACGCTATGACAGCATGCAGTACCGCCGTGTCGGCGACAGTGGACTGAAGCTCCCGGCGATCTCGCTGGGACTCTGGCAAAACTTCGGGGCTGGCTCCGTGTTTGCCAATGCCGAGGCCATGTGCCGGACGGCTTTCGATCTTGGCATCACACACTTCGATCTTGCCAATAATTACGGACACCCCTATAACGGATCGGCGGAGGAGAATTTCGGCAGTATCCTTGATAGAGGACTTCGTGCCTACCGCGATGAGCTGTGCATCTCCACCAAGGCAGGCTATGAGATGTGGGACGGCCCTTACGGCGATCGGAACGGCAGCAGAAAGTATCTGATCGCCTCGCTCGACCAGTCGCTCAGACGCATGAAGCTTGAGTATGTGGACATCTTTTACCACCACGTCTACGATCCGGATACGCCCCTGGAGGAGACGGCACTGGCACTTTCGCAGATCGTGCGGCAGGGCAAGGCACTGTATGTCGGCATTTCCAACTACAATCGCGAGCAGACCGCTGCTATGCAGGGGCTGCTGCGTGAGCTGCACGTGCCGATCATCGTGAACCAACCGTCCTATTCCCTGCTCAACCGCTGGGTGGAGCAGGACGGGCTGGATACGTACTGCCGGGAGAATGGTCTGGGACTGGCGGTGTTCTCGCCGCTTTCACAGGGATTTCTGACTGACCGGTATCTGAACGGCATTCCGGAGGATTCCAGAGTGGGCAAAGGCAATCCATGGCTTGCTGAGCAGCTTACGCCGGAGATGATAAAGCGTCTGAATGCCCTGAACAAGATGGCGCAGCAGCGCGGACAGAAGCTTTCGCAGATGGCGATCGCGTGGCTTTTGCACAACGAGGCGGTTGCGACCGTTCTGGTCGGTGCAAGCAGTCCGCAGCAGATCATCGACAATGTAGGTGCGTTGGCATGTCCTGACTTTACACAGGAGGAGCTTGCTGAGATCGAGCAGATCCTGGGAGAATAACATAAAAGCCTCTTTGCTGCGAATGTGCAGTAAAGAGGCTTTATTTTCTCCTGTTGGGCTTTTGCATCTTGTCCTGATACATCAGGGCATCCGCCTTTTCAAACATTGTCTCGAAATTCTCTGCCCGGCTCGAATATACGCCAATACTTGCAGAAACCTTGTACGGCTTGTTGGAATTGGCATTGTAGTTGGCAAGGTAAGTGTTGATCTCTGTACGGATGGCAGCCGGATCTGCCTCGCGCATGAGAACTGCAATCATCTCGTCACCGCCGTAGCGGCAGCACAGACCGCGGCAGACCTCGTGGAGCGCACTGGCAACGGTCGCAATGGCGTTGTCACCTTCGCTGTGGCTATAAAAGTCATTAATGTATTTCAGCCCGTCCAGATCGACAATGACCAGTGTGATAATGTCATGCTTTTCTGTGGTGATCATCTCGTTGAAACGCTTTATGAACGCACTGCGGTTCAAGAGACCTGTGAGGGAGTCGAACCTGTACATCTCCTCCACCATCGCCTGCAGATGCTCCTGGTAGTGGCGGTTGCGGAAACCCTGGATCGCCGGTCCGATGAACATGGTGTTCTGGTTGATCTTGAGCAAATTGGCATGCTCAAACGTCTGGTAGGTGTAGCAGAAATAGCCGATGGGAAGCTCAACATGATGCAGCGCGGCAAAGATGATCGGTGCACC
>CAZKHW010000212.1:0-5000 GCA_964552525.1 uncultured Ruminococcus sp.
ACCTGCCCAACTCTCTGTTGGCAGCCACCCTTCCCCATATCATATCCTGAATGATCAGCATGGTAAGATCTCTCTGGTTCCCATCCATCTTCTTAAGGTCAAAACATACCATTCTGGAATTGATGTCAACATTTGATCTGTGGTTAAAATATGACAGTGTGCCCTTGGTATATCGCATGAGTGACGTCGATAATGTACGGCCAATGACTCCCAACTCATCCGGCAGGGATTTCAGTTCATTGAAAAGATCTTCCAAGATTGGCATTTTCTCTGGAGAAGGATCCTTCGAAAATTTGTAATAAATATTTTGACAGGCCATATCTATGACTGCCAGTTCATCTTTGCCCAGTCTGCCGTTGTCCCCCAGGATCAGTTCACACATGGATTCCACAAAATTACACTTGGATGCAATGGGATCATATTCACTGTCCTCTTCATTCCTTGCGGACAGATTTATTTCCATGGGATTGATGTATACCTTGGAGTTCAAGGAAATATCTACTACTTGGCCTCCCAGGATCCACGTCATGTATTTATATTCGCCTTCCGGGTCGATGCACAGGATATCATCGCGGGTTTTCAGGAAAACATCAAAAATCTCCCTTTTCGTAAAAAATGTTTTTCCATACCCCGGCATCCCAAAAATTAATGTATTGGGGTTCACCAGACGCTTTTTATCTATCATGATAACGTTGTTCGACAGACTGTTCATGCCATAGTACTGGCCAGTGTGGCTGTACAGTTCCTTGGTAGTGAAAGGAATAAATATTGCCATATCTGTGGTTGTAAACGTCCGGCTTATTTCTATGGCATTATTTCCAAGCGGCAGTGCAGAAAAATATCCCTGCTCCTGCCGGTAATCCAGTCGCTCCAGCCTGCATTGATATGTGGACAGGATTCCTTCCAGCTTAAAGATATTATCTTCAAGTTCTTTGCGGGTAGCCGCCGTCTGAACTATTGTTATAGTGGCGTTGAACAATTGTTCATCTTTTCTCTGGAGGTCATGATAAAGTTTATCACCCGCATCTTTGAAAACCTGCAGTTCCGGTGGCAGGATATCCATATCATATCCGTCCTGCACTGCTTTTCTCTGATTTTTTATGATCTGGTTCTGCAGGTTTGTAATGTTGTCTGTTGCAATATCTAATGCTTTCTGCCGGTTGATCGGGCTTGCATGTATGGAAATCCAGATATTGCTGTCAATGTCCAGCACATCTGATATGATGCGATCCTCCATATCAGATGCGAACACATGCACTACGCTTACCGCCCCGATCCGGTCACCTACCCTGAAATATCTTGTGGCATTCAGGTCCGGACCATATTTAAAGCTGAAAGAACTGGGTGTGATAAAGTCCTTGCTGGATAATCCTGTGTTGGTCTGCATGTCAAAGTTCCACATCAGCTTTTCTTTTGTGCCTGGATGGAATATCCTGAACAAAAGTTCCAGTCTCTCATATCCTGTCAGCTGATGGCACCGGCACCCCATTTTTTTTAAAAACTGCTGTATCTGCTTGCTGGAATTGGTAAGTTTTGACCGGGCAGACTTATAATCCACTGAACGGATGCCGAAAGTGATGTATCTTTCCTTTGATAGATTATTTGTACCCTTGCTGAGTTGGGAAAGGAGCATATTGGAATATTCGGTGCGGACTTTCTGGAACTTATCTTTCTGTGGCGGTATTTCAAATTCTTTTTTGTACTGCTCCCTGTTTAATTCCAGATTTCCATAATTGAACTGGATATGCATTTCCGAATCAAAATAGTTATGCAGGCGGCACCAACGCTCAAACAGCTGATTCTTTGGGTCATTATCCAGCAGCTGGTATGTAATGTCTTCAAATACTATAGTCCGAGTATAATATCCGTCATCTGATAAAAACGTACCATCAGGATAAGGAACTTTATAAGGAATGGAATCCTGTGCTGATTCCGGTATTTCTCCCTTTATCTTTGCCTTGGTAATGGAACGCTCCAACTCTTTTTTTATCCGTGGATCGATCGGACCCTGGAGCGGCACTTTGATCTTTTTTTTGTGCCTCCCTCTGCCAAGTGTTATTACTGACGACTGTCCTGATCTCTTTATTTCCTTGACCTCTTTCGGTGTTTTTCCGACAAACACTATTTTTTCCACCTCCTTCTGAAATTCCGCTTCCACAAAAATATGTGAATACAGATTATCTGTCATATATGGACGTTCACGGTTTCTTACAAAATGGGCTTCATAAAAGAACTGAAGCCACTTTTCAAATCCCAGGTTGTTTTTTTTAAATAAAATACAAAAGCCAAAAGGCAGTACGGCAATGACGACACCTATGGCAGATACTGTGGCATCTATCTTAAAAACACCATACAACAAAATGAATGTAGGTATCCCTACGGTCAATCCTACAAGCCCTGCTATCAGCTGGCGCTTCGTAAATCCCGTTCCGGGGATTGTTTTTTTGACCTGGGAAAAGTCCTTCGTCATCTGGACATATGCCATTTCCTTTATCTCCTCCTGTCTGAAAAATTACGACGTCGTAATTTTTTAATGTGCGCTGAATATGGAATCTGCTATGGCGCTGGTCTTGAAAAGCATGGCTCCTAATGCAAATGCAGAACCAATGATCATTCCCAGCGAACCAATGAAGTCCGATCCCAATGGCAGACTGCCTAAAACCCCTCCATAGATGGCATACAGCATCAGCATCAGTGGTTCCTGGAACATCAAGGCCAGCATTTTCCGTGTGTAGTTGACGCTGACCTGTTGCCATTCCTTGTTCATCCACATGGCATACGGTATCGGGGCAGCACAGGACATCACATAGATTTCCAAAAACCAGAACATGACCCTGATGTAAATGATGATTCCTATACCCCATACTATAATACCGGCCACTTTCAGGAGCAGTGAATATCCCACCACATCCATTACGTCCCCAAGTTCATAATGTTCTAATGTAGGCGATATTATATTTGCAAATTCCAGGCCATCCCCGAAATTACCTATTGTTGTGCCTGATATTTTCTGTGTCACCATCTGCCCGATCTTGAAAAAGAACATAATGATTTCAAAGGCATGGCTGCAGGCCAGAAGGCACATTACCAGCTTCATAAAAGGGAATAGCAGATTGTCCGGCTTGAAATGCTGCATGGACTGGTTGGAATTCTGCACAATCTGCACCATCTCCCACGCAAAGACAATTGTTAAAAAGACGGCTGCCACTGGCAGGAATGCTGTCCGCGACAGGTTCAATACCATCGCATAGGCACTGGCATTCCAACTTTCCGGGGTCTGGTTCAGTGAAACTGCAGCCTCATTGACATTGTTATTCAGGCTGTCAAATAATCCGTTAAAAGATTTCTGACAGCCTTTATACGCCGTGGTATACAGCTCAGATAAAATGGTCTGATACAGTCCGTCCCAAAATTCAGAAAACGCGCCGGTCAAAGCACCTTGAACTACATCACCAATATTTGCCATTTTCTTTCCTCCCGATTAGAATGAGATCATTCCAAAGATTGCGGGAACGACCATCATCCCTGCCAAAAACACGATTCCACCGCCAAGCATTTTTGACATGCCCTCCGATTGGGCTCCTGCATTATGTTGTGACTTTCCCTCTGAAAAGGATATGAGTCCATTCAGTGCCATTCCCAGCCCATATACTTCCACTGCCATTGTTGCTAAATTTTTTATTGTATCCATATCGTTCTCTCCTTTTCTTTAAAAGAGCCATCTGAATTCAATTCTGATGACTTGGTTGAAAATTACGACGTCGTAATTTTTTTATACACATTTCTTTGTTACAAAATTCTATATACATCGTCCGAATGCATTTTTATATAGCTTGTCCTGTTCTCAGCCTCCCGCCGTTTCTTTTTTTTCAGATACTCTTGAAGGTCAAACATTTCTCCTGTGGCGTCGCCGGTATATTTAAATCTCGGATGTTCTGAGGTGTTATATTTATCCGACAAAAAAGGCGGCAGTCCAGTGATCCTGACAATACACTGGTTACGATCCATCAGATTCAATTCAGCAACATTTTTCAGTTTTCGGCCTACTTTATTGAAATTGATCCCATGGCTCTCACTCTGTGAATAAGATGAATTTTCTGTCCAAAGGTCAATCGTTTCATCCCCCAGAGCTTCCTCCATATCCTTTAACGTTGTCTTTTCCTGCCCGCCCAAAAAAATAGTAGTGTCGCAGTTGCCGGATATTGTTTCAGCAGCTTCCTTGTAGTTATCCTTAAGCTGTGATTGTGTCTGTAGCATCATGATGATACTGATCAGGCGGCTACGAACCGTAGATATCAATATTTTAAAATCGGGAATCTGTGGGATATTTGCAAATTCATCAATGATGAACTGCACCGGAGTGTCCAGTTTCCCGCCCATTTCCTTATCCGCCTTAAAGCAGAGAACGTTAAATATCTGGGTGAAAAGAATGGTCAGGATAAAGTTAAAGGATGAATCTGTATCTGACGAGATCAGGTACAGGATGGATTTCTGCCCTTTATCTCCATATGTATCAAGATGCAGGTCATCTGAACTAAATATTTCAGCGACCTCCGGTATATCGAACCGGCTAAAGTAACTGCCTACTGAGATCAGGATGCTTTTAGCCGTCTTGCCTGCCGCCAGTTTATATTTCTTTCTTTGCTTCACTGCAAAATGCCTGGGACCTTTTTCCTCCTCCAGTTCAGCAAAGATCAGATCTACTGCATTCTGCCACTCCGGCTCATCTTCCCTGACTTCGTCCGCCTCTAAAAATTGTAGCATAATGGGAATGGTCTGTTCCTCTGGCGGCGCCTCATACCAAAGATATCCGATCATGCACTGCAGCCAGAGCATTGCTGCCTGATCAAAAAACGGATCCGGCGGCGTCCCTGCATTCGGTGGTTTGAGGCTTGTATATAATGCTGTGGCAAGTGTAACAATATCCTGCGGTCTGCGGATATAAGCGAAAGGATTGTAATGCATGGAATGAACCATATCAATCGTATCCAACACATATA
>CAZKHW010000213.1:0-4988 GCA_964552525.1 uncultured Ruminococcus sp.
ACTATTCTGTAGTCCTGCTAGGCTTTATCATCTAAAGGACTGTCGCATTTCATGGCCTTTCATTACCTAATTTACTTATCTAAAATAGGAGTAATTTAGATAAACAGTTGAAATACAAATCCTACTATCTTTTTCAACGAGGAGGTTTGATCGCTACATTGAGCATAAATAAAAGACTTTCAATCGGACAAACAACATCGCGCTTGTTTGTCCGATTGAATTTTTATCTCAGACAGAGTAAGTCAGTGTTTTTGAGAGTATGTCTGTGGCGGATGATCATGGGGTAGAGTGGGAAGAAAGATGGAAGGAAGTAAATACGCTGCTTTTTAGCTTATTTCAAAAGTGGGTCTGCTTGGTTCTTATTTTGACCAACATTTCTAATAGTTATTGATCTACATGCTAATAAATTTGACTTGTAGACCTAATTATTAATGTAGCCTTCTTGGTCATAGCAACGACGGTATTTGTGAATGAGGGATATGAGATGCCGGAGGGGTTGGTCGGGAGCGGTGAGATTCGCGTATTTAAGATAGTGGTCGTCATATCGCTTGCGGGAACCTTGCTTCAACCGGCTCTCTATGTCTGAGGGAATCAGGAAAGAGCCTCGTTCTCCTACGTGTGGCTTGAACTGCTTGAGGAATATATCTATTCCTGCTAAATCAAAATCTCCAAAATGAACGTATCGGTTTGGCACGCTGCGCAACCAATCCATCAGGTCGCCAGAAAGTGCATATCTTGAAACAAATAGTATTTCTGTCTCATCTTGCGCAAGGCAGCCTTCGAATATGTATTTTTGCTCTCTTATCCTGAGGAAATTCTCTGAGTTCTCTATGCCGATGATTAATGTAGTTGAAGGCAAGAGAAAGTGGCGCCAGTCTGCTATGTAAACCGCACTCCTTTCAGCTGGGTCAATTGTAAGGATTTTTCCACCAAGTTTGCACTCGATGGGGCTGTAACTATTCACAAGGAAGCCGGGAAGAGAGCGTTGGGAGCTTGTCTTTGAATTCCTCGACAGGGCGGCCTGAGCACCTCGGGAATTGTCTTCCGTGAGAAGCTTCGCCGCTGCTTCCAGATCCTTAAGAGCTTCATTATATTTTGGAAGAGCACCGCACAGTGCTACTGTATTAGGAGCCTTCAGGCAGCGTTTTGTCTTATGGTAGACCACCGATAACAACCCTTCCTCTACAAGCGGCTTAATCAAAGCCTCCGGAAGTGAAGAGAAAGCAATGGATTCTCCCCTCATGAGACGTTGTAGGTTCTCAATAAGTCTTAAAGTCAGTTTCATAGTAGTTGTGCTTCCCGGGTAGAAAGAATTGGCTGTACGATGGTGTGTGCGTCCTTATCTTTAGAAAGAAAGTAAAGACGGCGATAGGATAGAGGTCTATGTGATTTTGGAGATGAGTTGACAATGTAGATGTCACGTTCATTGGCGAAATTCAAGATGCCCTGAATGTTCTCATCCGCAAGGCGTCCGATTTCATCCATCATGCAATGTACTCGAAAATCGCCTGCTTGCCCGGCACGTTTTTTAAAAACGCTAATCAGCAGGATATTAATAATGGCTTTAACGAGAGTGTCAGTGCCCTCTGATCCCACGGCCTTGATGTTTTCCGTCCATCCTGTTGAATTATCGTTTTCCACAATCTTGAATTTCAAGGCAAAAGTCTGTTCCAGCGGGAGCTTACTGAGCTCGGGTGTCTGAGTCAGCGCCTCAGTCAAGGCCTTGAGATATTTTATTGAATCACGAGAGACATCCTTATGTTCTTCGTCGGAAAAAAGATTAAGTTCTCCGATGTTATACTGATGCTCATTCCAGAAATCAGTGATGTTCTGCAATTGTATTATAATCGGCATTATGCTCCGTTCGAGTCGCAGCTCAATACTTCGGATCACTCCTGCAAAGGTCTTTCTTGAAAAATCATTATTGATTTCCCTCACAATTTTCTGTATTTCGGATTCTTTCCCCAGCAGTATATTGAAATCGGAAGCTGCCCGCGACAAAATATCCCGGTAGATGTTGCTGGTCATCTGTTGGAATTCTTTTATCATATCATTGATGACAAAATCCTCCAGACTGTCGGCATACTTTCTATAATCAGCTGTAGTGTCAAATTCTGTAGGGAATTTGAATGTGTTGCATTGAGAGAATCTGCGGTGGAAATCATTGATAGACGTCTTGAGAGAATCAGTATGCCTGTAGATTTCCCTTGTCAAGTCTTTAATAGATTCCACGAGAGACATGCAATCCAGATTGGTGGGTATCTGTAGGCTTTCTTTTAATTCCGAAGGACAAGAATCTGAAGCCATAAAATCATCACTTTTGTTGATGGATTCAGAAGCCTTATCCAATGCCTCTTGAAGTTCAGCCAAGGCGGTTGATTCCTCTTGGCGTTTCGATTCTTGCCTCTGTCGGCGCTCATCGTAGGTTTGTTTGAGCGAAGCGTCTTTATCTTCGAGTTTCTTTTTCTCAGTCATGAATTGTGGCGCGTGGTCGAGCAGGGTCTTGCATTCATAGCGATATACAGTCACCGTTTCCTTTTCTTTTTCAATCAGACGTATTTTGTCTGCTATTTCAGAGATTTCTTTCTTAATCTGTTCGATCATTCCGGTGGCTGCACCGGCACCCGTCAGTTCAGATTGTTCGTCTTTATCAATCTGCCAAGTCTTGGAGTCGGTTTCAGTTTTGAATATCCGGATATCTTCCTCAATAGATTTCACTTGTTTGTCGAAGATATCCTTATGCTTTTTATCTTCATCCTTTGCAGCTTTCAAGATAGCATTCAGCTCTCGCTTCCAGTTGTCATCAATCTTCTTTATTTTAGTGATATAAGTTTCGATTTCCATAGTGAGGTCTTGGAGCCTGGCGAGATACACATTATCCAGCTGTTTCAGCTTAGCCTTTTCCTCGTTTTCGATTTCCACCAGGCGCAAACTCTCTTTGTTCGATTGCTGCCGACAAAGCTGTATTTTTTGTGAAATAGCATCTATTTCAGATTGCAATGACTTGCAAATGGAAAGTTTTTTTCTCCCGTTCTCAGAGATGCGTTTCCCTTTCTCTTCTCTCAATCTGTTGATTTCATTTGAGATCGAAATAATGTCTTCTTGCAGAATGGTTATATCATTCTCAATCATCGCCGGAGTCCTCACCTCTTTCTCTATTTCATCAAGATTAATCCTGACGCCGAAAATTGTTTCAGAATGATCCGAGACCACTACGGGATTGAGATTCTGATTATAAAGCACTTCCTTCTCATCTGCAATCTTACCAAAAGAGGAAGCCCAATTCTTCATATTATGATCGAGCCATTCGCAAAAAGAACCTTGTGATTTTTCAAGCAGCTCACGTTCGGAGTGCAGTTTATCAGACAATCCGTTGATTTGATTTTCCAAAGACATAATCTGAGCAGCATAGTCACTTTCAATTTGCTGACATTCCATCTCCAGCCGATTTTTCAGAGAATCCAGTTTGTTTTCTTTCTGCAATTTAGCCTCTTTCAGGGAGCTTTCCTCGTTTTTTAATTTAACAATATTGTTGTTGCATGCTTTCAAATCATCTTCTAAAGGAGAGGATTTAGAAGTCTCCAGACGCAACAGCTCCTGCTCATGACGCTGCTCCCGGCACATTGCCAGCTTCTTTTCAAAATCATCTTTCTGAGCCTTATATTTTTCTTTAACCTCTTCCTGAAGTTTGTTGCGATATTCAAGTCTCGCGATCTTCCTGTCGATGAAATCTTGTTTGGCCGTATTGATTTCTTCGGTCCTCTTTTGTTTGTAGCTTTGCCATCCGAAGACTAACTCGTCTTTGAGTGACTTGTATTTCTGGGCTATAGATAGATATTCAGCCGTCAACTGTGCGAGAAGGCTCTGTTTTTGTTGTAAAACAAGGCGGAGTGAGTCTAAAGACTCCACTCGGATAATCATTTCGGCAATGCCAATCTCCTGATACTTTTTCTTCCTCCTCGAGGCTTCTTTCAGTTTATCCTCAAGCACGGCGATTTCTCGATTTATCTTTTCGTGTGCTTCTGTAAAATTAGCCTCCGTCGACTTAATTTTTCGAGTAAGTTCAATTACAGAAGCTTGTTTCTTCTCAATTTTGCTTTTCAAAATCGGGAGGTCGCGTTCGGCTTTGTTTCTTGCAAAGATCAGCATTCCGCATTGTTCACGCATCGAGAGTTCCCCGGCAGAAATATTATGGGCAATTTCTATGATCTTGTCGGCATCGCGGCGAGTTTCTATTATTCCTTGTTTGTTTTTTGTCGTCCATAATGAGATATCCTTAAGTTCATCAGTGAAATTGACAAGCTTGCTGCGGAAGAAATTGAGGTCGACAGCTATCTCCTCATCATCGCCTGTGATGCAGCTGATGATAGTGTTTTTGATGAACCCGGCATCAACGCGCTCATTCAGAAACACATTTTGGATGATGCGAGGAATATTCTGATACTGTTGGCTTTTGAGCAGATAATATTTAAGCAAGTCTTTCGACAGACGCGCACTTCGGTTGCCGTAAAGGATATCGAGATACTCATTGTAACGCTCTATTATGCGGCTGAGGTCAATCCCCTTATTCTGTATCCGCTGTCTGACTGTCAGCGGATCTGTGGCTACTACTCCGAGCTCATCAATTATCCAGCTTTTGTCGTAGGCGGCATCCACAAATCGGAATGCAGCCTTATTATGACGACGAAAAAGAATTACACAGAATGGCGCCTCTTCATTTCCTCTGGACACTTCATAGATAATGTAAGAAGATGGAGTAGGCACATAGTAATCGTCAAAAGACCTTTGTCCCTGATTGCGTATGCCCAGCTTATCTTTCCTTGCATTGTAGAAGAAAAGGAGGGCACGTAGCAGAGTGGTCTTTCCGACTCCCTGGGTGCCTGTGAAATGGACATTTCCATCTAGTGCCACTTCTGCGTAGCGGATATGTGCGCTGTTGATAAATACAATTTTAGTCAGTGCTCTCATCTTCGTCATTAAATGCTATG
>CAZKHW010000214.1:0-4985 GCA_964552525.1 uncultured Ruminococcus sp.
CTCACCCCCTCCCCTCTGGGGAGGGGGCAGGGGGTGGGGCGGCTCTTGCATGAAATTCACAATAAAATGCAACAAAATTGATTTCCGTGAATTGCGCTCCCCTGCCCTTGACATTCGCACCGATTTATGGTATGCTGAAAGTAACAAGAAAAATCCGGAGGTTCACTGTTATGGGACTGTTTGATCCATTCAAGAAGAAACCGCAGGCGGCATCTGCCCCTGCAAACGAAACCGCATCCGAGCCGCTGACGCTTGAGCCGATCCTCGACAAGCGCGAGGTCATTGCCATTCTGGACGAAAGATGTCCTGGCGGCGAGAATGCCGGAACATCCCTGCTGTTTCGCAGCATCAGCCTGTATGTCACAGTGGAATTCGGCGAGATCCGGGCGGCTGCCGGCATGTTTCAGGTACAGCTTCTCCTGATCGCGCAGCATCCGTTCTTTGACGAGGATCTTGTGGAGAGTGCCGCAGGACTTGGAAAAACGCCGGATGATGCCATCCGTGCGGCAACTGAACGGCTTGCGGCGAGTGTGCTGCCGTTTGTGACAGGCGCACTCATCGGCACGGAGCAAGAAACCATCGAAACCTCCCTGATGGGAGAGGTACACCGCTTTTCTGTTCCGATGGCATACGGCACGTTCCATACAGGTCTGCCGGAGGCAACAGATCTCTGGGCACTGGTCAAGGACACGATCCCCCGGTATCTGGGCACGAAACGATGCTACTGGATCTCGCTGTCCTCTGCTGTCCTCAACGGCATCCCCCAGTGCGAGGCACGCGTCAACGGCAGCATCTGCAACCGCCTGAGCGACTTCCTCATGCAGGATGCCATTAAGCACAAGGACACTGCCGGGTACTGCGCTGACAGTGCATTCATCCTGCTCGTGCAGGACGAGGAGACCTATACCCCCTGCCCATTCACCAAGCAGGAAGTGGGCGAGACCGTGTTCCGGGCATTCCGGCTCTATCCGGGCATCCGCGATGAACAGACCGCACAGAAGGTGCAGGCGACCATCCTGAGCTGCGCACCGCAGCGGAATCTCGGTATTGAGGTGGTATCGTTTCTTCCGGAGATCGTGGCACAGCAGGTGACGGGATTCCGCGACAATGACGCACTCATGCCTGTCATCGACCGGGGAAAGCCGGAGATTGAGCTGACAAAATCACAGGTGCGCAGCTTTGGCTACATTGAGGATGCGGTGTTCCAGTATCTGCGCAAGCAGCACCCGACAGATGACGAGATCAAGCAGATCCTTTCCATTTCTGCTAAGTTCCACGCACTTTCAGAGGCGATGGAGGAAGGCATCCGGATCGAGGATCTCAAGCTGTCCCAGCTTGTCTATTTTGTGGATCAGGAATACCGCGTCTGGTAACGAAATCAAGCACATTTTACAAGGAGGTCACTATGGAAGGATTTAATTGGGATGAGGCACTCGGCTTGACAAAGCTCCCTCTGCAATACCCTGCACACGCACGGGGCATTGATGGCGAGAACTTCATCTACAGCGTGTACTTTACTGACGGCACCGCCGATGAGGAGAAAGCGGAATCTGTCAGACAGGCGATCAACGCTTACGATTTCCAGCTCGTGGGCGATGATTATATCGGTTATCTCGATATTTCGGCAAATGACAGCAATGTCAGCATCTTTCTGGATCTTGGTAATACTGAACCGCAAAACGAAAACCGGATCATTCATGGCATTCTTCTCGCGCTCAACAGCGTTCCGGGGATCAAGGAGGTCATTCTCAACGAGGACTGCTGTGATTTTGATTTTTAAGAACACGTCTTCACAAGGGACAAGAGCAGATTTTCGAGCAGATTTGTGCCGTATCAACGGACGAAATCCGCAGGAATACTGTATGTATTGCAAGGATTTCGGACTAAGATACGGTGCAAAGATGCCGAAAAGCTGCATCGGCATCTTGTGAAGACGGTTCTTAGTTTTCTGGAAATTAGGATCAACCAAAAGGAAGGTCAAAGAATATGAAAATAAGAAAAATGAGTATAGACGACTATGAGCAGGTATATCAATTATGGCTATCCTGTGCAGGAATGGGCTTGAATGATCTGGATGATTCAAAGGAAGGAATCGAAAGATTCTTAATAAGAAATCCTGAAACCTGCTTTGTTGCCGAGAATGAGAAAAGCATAATAGGGGTAATTATTGCTGGTAATGACGGAAGAAGAGGTTATATCTATCATACGGCGGTAAGCACCGATCACAGACATCAGGGAATTGCTGCAAAGCTCGTAACAGAAGCGATGGAAGCTCTAAAAGCATTAGGCATCAATAAGGCGGCATTGGTCGTATTCTCAAAAAATACAGATGGCAATGCTTTCTGGGAAAAAGTTGGTTTTACGGAAAGAGAAGATTTGGTGTATCGGAATAAAACAATCACAGAAATGATCAGAATAGATACTTGAATTTTGATTTCTCCGAATGCTCTCTGTCACCAAAAGTGTTATGCCGAACGAACACGAAAAAAGCGATGCATGTGCATGCAAACATTCGATATTCTCACGTAAGCATCAGCCCGAAAGCAGCTGCATAGCCAACTGCTTTCGGGCTGTCTTTTTGTAACCGGATGCCGGAGCTTTACGGCTTTTTCCTGTTCCGGCAGCTTTGGGAACACCGGGTGCAGTCTCCGCCGCAGGAAAAGCTCCTGCCCTGTTTCTTCATGCGGATCATGATGACAACTGCTCCTACAACTGCCGCTGCGATCAGAACGATCAGAACAATATCAATTCCGGACATTTACATACCTCCCATTGCGATACCGACAAGGTACACGCCAAGTGCCGCAAGCCACGCAACAACGCACTGCCATACCACTACGGCTGCCGCCCATTTTCCGCCCAGCTCGCGCTTGATGGATGCCACCGCCGCAACGCAGGGCGTGTACAGCAGCGAAAATACAAGCAGCGATGCTGCCGATGCGCTCGAAAGTGCCGCACCCACGCCGTCTGCAAAAAGAATTTCAAGAGTGGAAACTACGCTCTCCTTTGCCATAAAGCCGCTGACAAGCGAGGTGGCGATGCGCCAGTCTCCCAGACCAATGGGTTTGAGCAGCGGCGCGATCCAGCCGGAAATGTGGGCAAGCATGCTGGTCTCGGCACTTTCCACAAAGTGCAGGCGCACATCAAAGTTCCCGAAAAACCACACTGCGATCGTTGCGATGAGAATGACAGAAAAGGCGCGCTGTAAGAAATCCTTCGCCTTTTCCCAAAGAAGCTGCGCCACATTCTTCGCACCCGGCAGGCGGTAATTCGGCAGCTCCATCACAAACGGTACTGCCTCGCCCCGGAACAATGTTCCGCGGTACAAGAGTGCCGCCAGAATGCCCGCCAGAATGCCGAACAGATACAATCCGATCATGATAAGACCGCCATGCTTGGGGAAAAATACGCTCACAAAGAACGCGTAGATCGGCAGCTTTGCCGTGCAGCTCATAAACGGCGTGAGGAGGATGGTCAGCTTGCGGTCACGCTCGCTGGGCATGGTGCGCGTTGCCATGACTGCCGGAACGGTGCAGCCAAATCCGATCAGCAGCGGCACGATGCTCCGTCCAGACAGACCTAGCTTTCGCAGCAGCTTGTCCATAAAGAACGCCACCCGGGCAATATAGCCGCTGTCCTCCAGCAGAGAGAGGAAAAAGAACAGCGTCACAATGATCGGCAAAAAGCTCAGCACACTGCCCAATCCTGCAAAGATACCGTCGATCAGCAGGCTGTGGATGACTTCGTTTGTGCCGGCATTTGTCAGAGCCGTATCGACAAGTGCTGTCAGCATCTCGATCCCGGTTTCCAGCAGCTCCTGGAGCCATGCGCCGATCACATTGAACGTCAGAAAGAACACCGTTCCCATGATAAGGATAAACATTGGGATGGCGGTGTATTTGCCTGTGAGGAGCTTGTCAATTTTCTGGCTGCGGATATGCTCCCGGCTCTCACGGGGCTTTTGGACGCAGCGCGCGCACACGCGCAGGATGTACGAAAAGCGCATGTCCGCAATGGCGGCACTCCGGTCAAGACCACGCTCGCGTTCAAGCTGCACGATGATATGCCCGATCGTCTCGCACTCATTCTGATCCAGACCGAGCTGTTCTTCGATCAGTGCATCGCCCTCCATGACCTTGGATGCCGCAAAGCGCACCGGAAGTCCTGCCGCGTCCGCATGATCCTCAATGAGGTGCGTGATGCTGTGCAGACATCGGTGAACCGCACCGCCGTTCGTGGTCTTATCGCAGAAATCCTGCCGCACCGGACGTTCCTGATAGTGCGCCACATGCAGCGCATGCGCCACCAGCTCTTCCACGCCGAAATTCTTCGCCGCTGAGATCGGAACGACCGGAACGCCCAGCATCTCTTCCATCGCGTTGATATCAACAGAGCCGCCGTTTGCGGTGACCTCATCCATCATGTTCAGAGCGACCACCATCGGGACATTCATCTCAATGAGCTGCATAGTCAGATACAGGTTTCGCTCGATATTGGAGGCATCCACAATATTGATGATGGCATGCGGCTTTTCGTCAAGGACGAAATTCCGGGATACGATCTCCTCACTCGAATACGGGGACATGGAGTAGATGCCCGGCAGATCGGTGATGCTCGTGTTCGGATGCCCCTTGATCGGGCCGTCCTTGCGGTCAACGGTCACACCGGGGAAGTTCCCGACATGCTGGTTCGATCCGGTCAGACGGTTGAACAGGGTGGTCTTTCCGCAGTTCTGGTTGCCCACAAGTGCAAATCGCAGGATGGTATCCTCCGGCAGCGGATCGCCGTCACCCTTGGCGTGAAATCGTCCTGCCTCGCCCAGTCCCGGATGCGCCGTGGGTTTCTTTACCGGCGGCGGCGCACAGACCCTCCCCTCACACGGCTTGATACTGATCTGGTCAGCATCGGCTAAGCGCAGTGTCAGGATATAGCCGTGCAGCTGCACCTCCATCGGGTCACCCATCGGTGCCTATTTGACCAGCGTG
>CAZKHW010000215.1:0-4960 GCA_964552525.1 uncultured Ruminococcus sp.
CAGAGGAACGAACAGATCTTCAAATTCTCGTCACTGCCCTCGGACAGGGTCTCACAGCCGGCGGCAGTCAACCGGACGATCTCCCCTGCCTTCAGCTCCCTGTGCGGAACGTAGCCGAGCTTCTGGAAAGCAAAGGATTCCAGCGAAAAGCAGTAGCCGTCCTCGCGCCTGCCGATCACGATGGGCAGTCTGCCGTGCTTGTCACGGGCACAGATGATGCATTCCTCGGTCAGCACGACCAGATTCATCGTGCCCTCGATCTTCTCCTGCGCATAGCGGATGCCCTCAGTGATCGTATCACGCTGGGAGATCAGCGCACCGATGAGGTCGCCGGAATTGATGTTGCCCGAGCTCATTGCCTCAAAGCTCGCACAGCCCTTGCCGAGCAGCTCCTCCACAAGCTCCTGTGCATTCCGGATCACCCCTATGCTGCACACGGCGAACAGACCGTGCTTGGAGCGCATCAGGATGGGCTGGGGATCGGTATCGCTGATGCAGCCGATGCACAGACCGCCCGTCATCGAGCTGATGTCGCCCTCGAATTTGGTGCGGAACGGGGAGTTCTCAATGCTGTGGATGCTCCGCTGAAATCCTCGCTCCGGGGAAAATGCCGTCATACCGCCGCGGCGTGTGCCGAGGTGGGAGTGATAGTCCGTTCCGAAAAAAACGTCCGTGATGCAGTCGTTTTTGGACGCGGCTCCGAAAAATCCGCCCATATTATTCTCCCATCAGACGCTTCATGATTTCCTGGTATGCCTCCTCAACATTGCCCAGGTCTCTGCGGAAGCGATCCTTGTCGAGCTTTTCGTGGGTCGTGCTGTCCCAGAAACGGCAGGTGTCCGGGGAGATCTCGTCTGCCAGAATGATCGTGCCGTCAGCGGTTCTTCCGAACTCGATCTTGAAGTCGATCAGGTCGATGTTCAGCTTCTTGAAGAAGTTTACCATAAACTCGTTGACCTTGAAGGCATACTTGGAGATGGTCTCCAGCTCCTCCTTGGTTGCCAGACCCAGTGCCAGCGCATAGTAATCGTTGATGAACGGGTCGCCCAGATCGTCATTCTTGTAGCTGAACTCGAGGATCGGAGTCAGGAGCTGTTTGCCCTCCTCTACGCCCATTCTCTTGGAAAAGCTGCCGGCTGCCACGTTGCGGATGATGACCTCCAGCGGTACGATCGAAACCTTCTTTACGATGGTCTCGCGCTCGGAGATCTCCTCTACCAGATGGGTCGGAACACCCTCCTGCTCCAGCAGGCTGAACATGTAATTGGTCATCCTGTTGTTGATGACGCCCTTACCGGTGATCGTCCCCTTCTTCTCGCCGTTGAATGCGGTCGCATCGTCCTTGTAATCTACGATGACAAGTGCCGGATCGTTCGTCTCATAGACACGCTTTGCCTTGCCCTCGTAAAGCTGTTCGCCCTTAACTACATTTGCCATTTCAGTATACCTCCATCAATCAATGCTATGTATCTTACCCTATCAAAGGGAATTTACCTGTTCCTGCAGGGCAGCGTCCTTTTTGGCAACGCCGTCTGCCATTTCCTGCTTCATCTTTGCCAGTGCATCCGCAAGCGCCGGATCTGACAGAGCCAGCATCTGCACGGCAAGGATCGCTGCATTGGCAGCACCGTCAATGCCGACTGTAGCCACCGGAATGCCCGGAGGCATCTGCACCGTTGCCAGCAGCGCGTCAAGACCGTCCAGCGCGGAGGACTTGATCGGGATACCGATGACCGGGAGTGTGGTATGCGCTGCCAGCACGCCGCCCAGATGGGCTGCCTTGCCTGCTGCGGCGATGATGACACCAAAGCTGTTTGCGGCTGCATTTCGGGAAAAATCCGCAGCAGCGTCCGGTGTGCGGTGCGCAGACATGACATGCACCTCGCAGGGAACGCCAAAGGATTTGAGTTTTTCTACCGCACCCTTTACAACCGGGAAGTCACTGTCACTTCCCATGATAACTGCCACTTTTTTTGACATAATACGCCTCATTTCTCCGTGTCTTTGATATATCCACAGCGCACTGCACGGCACATGCGTCTATGAAATTTATTCCATATCGGCAGCCGTTTCGCCGGTGGGCTGTGCCGCACTCTGGAAGTCCAGGGTCGCCGATGTAAGAATCATGGTACGCTCCGCGCTGCGGCGGAACCAGAGGTGCATCTGCACCGTAGAATCGCCGGATTGGGGCGTGTGGTAGGCTGCTGTGAATGCCAGATCGTAGGTCTGGTCGTCCTGCTTTGCCATTGAAAAGCTGCTGAGCCAGTCGATCTGCGCGTCCGGCATCGAACCGGGCTTGGACAGGACACCGGTAAATTCGCCTGCCGAGATGCTGGTAAGCTCTGTGAAATCGTCCTCTATGAGCATCGTGGTATAGTCGGAAATGCAGCGGCTGATCTGCATCAGATCCTTTTCCCCCAGATCGGAGAGATAAACCTGATTCGCCATGCGCCAGACAAGGCGTTTACCGCCGATATCAGTCTGCATCTCCGCACGGCGCAGAACCGGTGAACTGCCTGCCGTATCATAATAGAAAGTACAGCCCCCGTTCATCACCTTGAGCAGACCACTGTCAAATGCGGCGGATTCGTAGGCATCCGGCAGCAGCATCCGGTAGCCGCTGTCATACAAAATGACCATACCGTCCGCCGCGACTGACGCAGCATAGCAGTCCTTGCCGATCTGCTGAAAGCTCCGGTAGACGAAGGGCAGCACGACATTTTCATCATAATCGACACCGCCGATGAGCACCTGCTCCCCCATGCGGCGCGACACCAGCACCAACTCCGGGGTGACATCAAGGATCTCAAGCCACTCCGGATCAATGACCACGCCGCCGTCCGCATTGACCACGCCGCAGTATCCGTTGGGATTCTGGAATACCTGCAAGTCTCCGTAGTTTTTGAGGATGCGGTCGATCTTATCGTTCTCGGAATTGACCGCCGTATTCTTCGTCACATCGAAGTAAAAACGCGTCAGACCGATGGTCAGGACGATGGCTGCTATGAACAGCACGGAGATCAGGAGCTTAGCGCGGTTACTCACGCATCCTCCTCCTCGCGGCGTGTGCGGTAGATCTCCTCGTTCTCACGCATCAGATAGATGGGACGGTGCTTGACCTCAAGGTAGGTACGTGAGAGGTACTGCCCCAGAATGCCGACACTGAAAAGCTGCAAGCCTGCCAGCAGACTCATGACGCACAGAGCCGCCAGAAAGCGCAGATCAGGATCAGGGACGATGCACGCCTTGATGACGAAGAAGATCAGGAGCAGCACGGCAATCAGGCAGATGACCGCACCAAGCACGGCGGAGATGGCAAGGGGCGCGGTCGAGAACGCGAAGATGCCTTCAAGGGAGTACTTGAACAGCCCCCAGAACGACCACGAGGATGCGCCGGCAGGACGTTCGACATTCTCGTACTCGATATAGCGCGTCCGGAATCCGACCCAACTGAAAATGCCCTTGGAGAAGCGGTTATACTCGTGCATGTCGAGGATGGCATCAACCATTTGCCGCGACATGAAGCGGAAATCCTGTGCACCATCCACGATCTCGGTCTGGGAGATCTTATTCATGATGCGGTAGAACAGCCGCGCGAATGCCGACCGGAGCTTGGATTCGCCCTCACGGCTGACGCGCCTTGTGGTGGCGCAGTCGTACTCGCCGTCCTTGACGAAATTGTACATCTTCGGCAGAAATGCCGGCGGATGCTGGAGATCTGCATCCATCACGACAACAAAGTCGCCTCTCGAATGCTGAAGTCCTGCGTACATGCCAGCCTCCTTGCCGAAATTGCGGGAAAAGGAGATGAACCGGACTCTCTGATCTTTCAGCGACATGCGCCGCAGGATCGGAAGAGTCTTGTCCCGGGAACCGTCATCAATGAACAGCAGCTCGAAGGAAAGCTCGTCATGCTCCTGCCGCATCTGCTCCATGATTTTCTGGATCTCCTCATAAAACATGGGAAGAACTTCCTCTTCATTATAGCACGGTACAACGATCGAAATCAGTTTCATGCAAATACCTCCTGACCATACCAATACATTATCTATCATACTACAATTTGCGAAAGAATGCAAGGGGTTTTTGGTAATCTTTTTTGCCTGAAATTGCAGCGTTCAGAATTTTCCCGAAACATCGGGGATAATTTTTCAACATACGTTTTGTGCAAATCTACAAATTTGTAAAATTTCTGTAACACAGGTGAACTGCGCGGCCGTTCCCCCTCCGCACAGCAAGACCCTCCCCCGAACACCGGGGGAGGGTCAGGAATTCACGACAGCAGGCTCTCATACAGCGCACGGATCTCCGGAACGCTGGTTTCACGCGGATTGCCCGGACGGCAGGCATCCGCATAGGCAGATTCGCTCAGAAAATCGAGATCCTCGTGCTTGACGATGCCCTTCAGATCCCGGGGAATGCCCACCTCCTCCGAGAGACGGCGCACCGCATCAATGGCTGCCTGCCGGAACTCGGGTGCACTCATGCCGTCCGTTCCGCCAACACCCATTGCAGCAGCGATGTGCCGATACTTTTCGCCTGTATATTCGGCATTGTACGCCATGACTGTGGGCAGCAGGATCGCATTTGCGACGCCGTGCGGCGTATCATAGAGGGCACCCAGCGGATGCGCCATCGCATGCACGATGCCCAGTCCCACATTGGAAAATCCCATGCCTGCGATGTATTGCCCGAGTGCCATGCCGGCTCTCCCCTGCGGCTCGTTGCGTACTGCCGAGCGCAGAGAGCCTGCGATGATCTCGATCGCCTTAAGGTGGAACATGTCGGTCATTTCCCATGCAGCCTTGGTGATATAGCCCTCAATGGCGTGAGTTAGTGCATCCATGCCAGTTGCGGCAGTCAGGCTCTTGGGCATGGTACTCATGATGTCCGGATCGACAAATGCGACCGCCGGAATGTCATGGGTGTCCACACAGACCATCTTGCGGTTGTTCTCCTC
>CAZKHW010000216.1:0-4925 GCA_964552525.1 uncultured Ruminococcus sp.
GCCGATGATCTCCTCGATGGATCACAAGCGTGCCCTCGACAATGACGAGGGTCTGAACACCGGCGGCATGGGAACGGTCGCACCGAATCCCTATTATACGCCGGAAATCGCCAAAATTTGTATGGAAACCATCTTTGAGCCGACCATCCGCGCCATGCAGCAGGAGGGCAGACCCTTCACGGGCTGTCTGTACTTCGGGCTGATGCTCACCCCGAACGGTCCGAAGGTCATCGAGTACAACTGCCGGTTCGGCGATCCGGAGACGCAGGTCGTTCTGCCGCTGCTGGATACCGATCTGGTGGACATCATGCTGGCGACCTATGAGGGAAATCTTGATGCCCTTGATGTACAGTGGAAAGCCGAAAGTGCTGCCTGCGTTGTCATGGCAAGCGGCGGCTATCCGGTGAAGTACGAAAGCGGCAAGGTCATCGCAGGTCTGGACGAGAAGGGACAGACCGAGGGCGTGTTCGTCTACCATGCCGGAACGAAAATGGCAGACGGCGCATTCGTGACCGCAGGCGGCAGAGTACTGGGCGTAACTGCGACTGCATCCACCCTTGAGGAGGCACTTGCGAAGTCCTACGAGGCGGTGGAGGGCATTTCCTGGGAGCAGGTACACTACCGCCGCGACATTGGCAAGCGCGCGCTTGCCGCCAAGCAGGGGTGATGCGCGATGCATCCGAGACTCAAACGCTGCTTTTCGTGCGGACTATACGCCAACATCCTGTTTTTGTTGTTTGCCGTGTGTGTGGCGGTGTACTACTGGTCGATCTCGCGGCATAATGTGGAGCTGATTCCCCTGGAAATTGCCGCCTATACCATTGAGGTCAGCGGCTTTCTCCTGATGCTGTTTTCGATGATAAACTTCTGGAAGATCGTCCGTCACCGCTACCTCATGAAGAGTGCGATGCTCGTTTACCTTATCACCGAGGTGACGATCATGATCATGGACTTTAACGCCGACCAGATCCCGTTCTTCGAGTCAGGTTCCATGGTGCTCAACATCGGGCATTCGATCTTCTCGGGCGTGATCCTGTTCACCTACCTTGCCCTTGAACCGAAAAACACGGGGCTGGAGGTCGCGATCATCGTCTCCGAGATCATCATACTCGCCGGAATGTTCGGCGTGGTGTTCCACCTGCATGTCTACACGACGCTCTTTGCCAATTCCATTGCGTATGTGGTGTTCTTCTCGATCGTCAAGTTCCTGCACGCGCAGGAGCGCATCATGATCGACTGCCACGGTGATCGGGCGCGTGAGGTGAAATTCCGCAGCGATTTCTTTGACGATATCTAATCAGGAAGGAGGGCAGGGCATGTCCGGAATTGATGCATGGCTTTTGGAGGAGCAGAATTCCCGTCTGCCCTACCTCCGCGAGAAAACCGCCAAGCTGACGACCTCACCCGGCGTGTATCTGATGAAGGATGCGCAGGGCGGCATCATCTATATTGGTAAGGCGAAAAACCTGCACAACCGCGTGTCGAGCTACTTCCGCGCCGGGGCGGATCACCTCCCCAAGGTCGCGCGGATGGTCTCGCATGTGTATGACTACGACTTCATCGTGACCGGCTCGGAGTACGAGGCGCTGCTCCTCGAGTGCAGCCTTATCAAGCAGCACAAGCCGCACTACAACATCCTGCTCAAAGACGACAAGGGCTACCATTATATCAAAATTTCGGACGAGCCGTATCCGCGCATTACTGCCGAAAAGCAGAAAACCGACAGCACCTCGCTCTACATCGGACCTTACACGGGAGGATTTGTCGCCAAGTCCACGGTCGAGGAGGTCAACACGGTATTCCGGCTGCCGACCTGTACACGGCGGTTTCCCGAGAGCTTTGGCAAGGGCAGACCGTGCCTGAACTACCACATCCGCCGCTGCATGGGGGTGTGTCAGGGGAAAATTTCCCAGCCGCAGTACAAGGAGCTGATCGGGCAGGCGATCGGCTACATCCGCAGCGGCTCGGGCGCATCGGTCGAGCGCATGACGCAGGAGATGGAGCATGCCGCAGAACAGCTCGATTTCGAGAAAGCCGCCGCACTGCGCGACCGCATACGCGCCATCCAGAAGGCGAGCGAATCCCAGAAAATCATCGACAACCGTTTCCACGATGCAGATGTCTTTGGCACGGCGGATAACGGGGACGACCTGTGCATCTCCGTGCTGATGTACCGCGAGGGGCGACTCTACGACAAGCAGAATTTCCACTTCACCGAGGAGGCGGACGAATCCGCGCTGGATGCTTTCGTGCCGCAGTTCTACCACGGCAGGACGGATCTGCCGCGGGTGATCTTGCTGGAATCGGAGATCCGCGGCATGGACATGCTCGCCGAAATGTTTTCGGCACAGATGGGACACCGCATCAAACTCCTCGTTCCCCAGCGCGGTGACGGCACGCAGCTCACGCGCATGGCAAAAGAGAACGCCGTGGAGTATATCGCCGTCCACTGCAACCGCACCGGACGGGAACTGCTTGCGGTCGAGGCACTCGGCAGACTGCTCGGGATGGAGCATGTTCCGAAGTATATCGAGAGCTACGATATCTCGAACCTCGCCTCGGAATCTATGGTTGCCGGCATGGTCGTGTTCGAGAACGGCAGACCCCTGAAGAAAGCCTACAAGCGGTTTTCCATCAAAGAACAGGAGGGGCAGAACGACTACGCCTGCATGCGCGAGGTCATCCGCAGACGGCTGGCGCATCTGGGAGATCCGGATGATCCCTATTTTGCGCGAAAACCCGACCTCATCCTGCTTGATGGCGGCAAGGGACATGTCAGCGCGGTCGCGCCCATTGTGGAGGAGCTTGCGCCCGACATCGCGCTGTTCGGCATGGTCAAGGACTCCAAGCACCGGACACGCGCCATCGCCACCGGGGGAGGGGAGATCAGCGTTTCGGGGACACAGAGTGCCTTTCAGCTCCTCACACGCATCCAGGACGAGGTGCATCGCTATTCCGTCGCGTACATGCACAAGAAACACAAGAAACGCACCTTTGCCTCGGAGCTGACGCAGGTGGAGGGCATCGGCGACAAGCTGGCGCAAAAGCTGATGCTGCATTTCAAGACCCGGGATGCACTGCTGGCGGCAACGCGCGAGGAGCTGCACAGCGCAGGCATTTCCGACCGCATCGCCGGACGGCTCTACGCCTTTTTGCACGGCACACAGGAGGAGGAAACCACATGAGAGTCATCACAGGAACAGCCAAGGGGACACGCCTTCGCACGCTTGAAGGGCTGGATGTCCGCCCGACCACGGATCGTGTCAAGGAGGGAATGTTCTCCGCGATCCAGTTCGAACTGCCGCAGGCTCGTGTGCTGGATCTGTTCGCAGGCTCGGGGCAGCTCGGCATCGAGGCGCTCAGCAGGGGAGCACGGCAGGCGGTCTTTGTTGACCAGTCCCGCGCATCGCTGGAAGTGGTAGGGGAGAACCTCAAAAAATGCGGCTTTACCGACCGTGCCGAGCTGCACCAAAAGACGGCGGAGCAGTACATCCGCAGCGCGCGCGGAACGTTCGACATGATCTTTCTCGACCCTCCCTACCGGATGCAGATGTTAGAACAGATCCTCCCCCAATTGCTGCCCCTGCTGGCAATGGGCGGCAAAATTGTGGCGGAGCATGAAAATAATTGTAAATTACCAGAAAAAATTTTAGATTTAAGGTTGCAAAAAGAGTATTTTTATGGTAAAATAGTAGTATCAGTATACGAATTGACCGAGGAGGTGACATCGTGAGACGAATCGCGGTGTGTCCCGGCAGCTTTGACCCTGTGACACTGGGGCATCTCGATATCATCCGGCGCGCATCCACTCTGTTTGATAAGGTCATCGTGCTGATCTCTACGAATGCCACAAAGAGTCAGGCGAGCTTTACCACAACGGAGCGCATGATGATGATCGTTGAGGCAACCAAGGATCTCGACAATGTTGTCATAGACATCCTTGACGGACTGCTTGTCGATTATGTCAAACGCGTACAGGCAGTTGCGATCGTCAAGGGATTGCGTGCTGTCAGCGACTTTGAATATGAATTCCAGATGGCACTGACCAACAAGGTGCTGTACGAGGGCGCGGAGACGGTATTCCTGACGACCAGTCAGGAGAACATGTATCTCAGCTCGAGCGTCATCAAGCAGGTGGCGTATTTCGGGGGAGACATCAGTCCGTTTGTTCCCGAATGCATTCTGGAGACAATAAAAAAGCGATTGATTAAGGAGGATCATGATGAGTATTGAAGAAATTCTGGATGACATGGACGAGCTGCTGGACAAGGCAGGCAGTGTGCCGTTTGCCAATCATAAGTCGATCATTGATGGGGAACGCCTTGCAGAGCTGATCAATGACATTCGCCTGAATCTGCCGCAGGAGATCAAGCATGCCAAGATGGTTGCCTTTGACCGTGACCGCATCATCAAGGAGGCAGAGGCAAAGGCGGAGCAGATCGTTCGTCAGGCGGAGGATCGTGCCAAGGTGATCGTGTCCGAGGAGGCGATCGTGCGCGAGGCAAAGAACCGTGCCGTGGAGGCAGTGACCAAGGCGAAGGCGGACTGTGACGATCTGCGCACACAGGCAAATGCGGATGTAGCAAGAGCGAGATCCGAGTGCGAGGCGATCAAGCAGGCAACGGATACTTACATTATCAACCGGTTCAAGGATGCCGAGGCGTACTACTCCAACGCCCTCAAGGACGTGCAGGAGCGCAAGGCAAAGCTCGAAAAGCTCAAAAAGCGCGGCAAGACACCGGCAGCTGCTGGTGAGGCGAACATTGACCCTGTGAGCAATGTCAACAAGTCATAACAATACGCGCAAAGGGGCGCATCGTTCCAACAGGAAGGATGCGCTCTTTTTCTATGAAAGATGGGACGGATCCGTATGGATCAGATTTATCAGAAGCTTGTAGCGATTTTACAGGAAAACGCGAGAATGC
>CAZKHW010000217.1:0-4844 GCA_964552525.1 uncultured Ruminococcus sp.
GAAAGCACCCACGCATAATCAAGCGGTCTGGCATTTCGGTCTGATTCGCCGCCAACGACGACTAATTCAACATTATCAAGATAATTGGAAAGGTTTATTTCCTCAATCAATGGCTGACAGATAATATTTTTATGTTTGATAGGCAGTTCATTGAAAATGGAAAGCCTGTAATCAGCCCTGTCTTGATTTTCTACCGTACAGCCAACCGTAACATTTTCGTATCCATCGTTCCAGTCCTCTGGGATACAATCCATAAACCGTTCAATACGCTTTGTCAGAAACAGAAAGTGCAGATCGGAACGCTCCCGTATCATCTGCCAACATTCTGGACGCCACCTATCTGCATCCTCGATCAGAAAATCTGTGGAAAAGCAAAGATATACGGTCTGTCCGGATTTGATTTTGTATGCTCCCGATTTATTTTTAGCGATAGGGGCGTAGAAATGATCCGTTTTTACGATAGTATTGGTATCAATTCCACGTTTGAAGTCACCTTTATGAATGTAACAGTATCGACACCCCTCGCTATGCTTGTGGCAGCCACGCCACGGATTCCACATTGCCATATCATTTCCCCCTCTTTTGCAATTTCGGGATATGCATGTAAGTAATCTCTGAAATATACTTCGTCAGTAGCATTCATAAATGATTATCTTGTATTCTAGCACAATCCGTACATCTTCCTAATTCATCTATAGCAAGCTTACGAAGTGTTTTAGATAATTCTATGAAAATAGTTTTGTTTTCAAGCGTGGTACAAAAGTTCTCATACTCGATGACAGGACTATACCCTTTCTGTCCGCATATTGCACAGGTGTTTACATATTTTTTTGCTGATGTATTCCACTTTTCAATATAAATTGAATAACCTCGTTTTGTATGTTTACTATGTGACATTTCACTCCTCATAATCAATAGACCTCCTCGGAAACTGGAGAAGTGCCAGATTTTGCAGGATATTTTAAGAGACTCGACCGCAGGAATACTTGCTGTATTGCAAGGGAGAGGCTCAAAGCCAGATGCGAAATAGACAAGGAAGATGGTGCTTCGGAAGTTTCCGAGGAGGTTTAATGATAAAGTCCGATGCATCAGTCTCTTATTTCACTATTATACCATGTATTTGGGTACATACTGCAATAACAAATACGCTTTATTAGCTGATATTATTAACAATTCCCACAGATACATAATTATTACAAACTGCAAAAAGATCTGTTCCTTCACTTCCATTCCAATTACGAATTGGAATCACTTTAAATTGTCTATGCTTGCTATCAATATTCTTCTCGCTATAATCATCCTTATAAAACTCGTCTTTAGATACGATACAGTCACGAAGTATACCTTTGCACTCATTTAAAGGACAGCATGGAAAATTTATATTCCATATCTGCGACTTTGTTAGTTTTTTATCCATATATTCTTTCAGCATCTCCGTCAGATATCTATCTGTCACCTCATGAATATTGCCGGAATCCTGTGAAAAAGCAATTGCATGGATACCCCAGAAGGCAACCTCCAATGCAGCTACTATGGTCGCAGAATATTGAATATCTGCCGCTATATTATACCCATTATTAATACCTGAAAGAACAACATCCGGCTTTTTACCGATCATCTTTATTCCAACTCTTACACAATCTGCCGGAGAACCATTACAAGAAAATGCTTTCACCCCATTTACAAAAGGGGTATATTCCCATACATCGATCGTACTTGAATAATTTATTCTATGTGACATTGCGCTTCTCTGACTATCAGGAGCAACGACCCAAATATCGCCATATTGTTTAACCGCTCTTGCAAGCTTTGTGATCCCCTCTGCTTGTATTCCGTCATCATTTACAATTAATATAGTTTTATTCATCTTTTTTCACTCCGTATCAGAATTGGCACATTTTTCCGCCTTTACTTGCATATTCCAATTGTCGATCTCTTATTTAACCATTAGACCACATATCTGCACATCTTTCAAGATGTTTCTAAAGTAAGACACGTAAATCAATATTATTACCTTTCATTGTGAGTTTCATACAAGAGCCGCCCCCCCCCCCTTCCCCCTCCCCAGAGGGGAGAGGGTGAGAATGACGGTGCTGCGCACCGCCGCCCAAGGCTGCCGCCTTTTGTGCGATCAATTCTGCGATTTCTGTGTCTGTCATGATTTCACCGAGTACCGTATCATTCTGAAACGGCACAGGAAAGAACGATTTCATTTACGCCTTTTTCGTAACTGACAGGTTCACCATCTGACCACATATTGACTCCGACAACAAACCAAATCGAACCATATTCATTTTTCCATGAATTTTCTTTCAGGGTGTTATCATAGGTGTTTTCTGCAGCCAAACCATCTCCATACCATTCTGTTAGATCCGCATATATTTTATCATAGGCTTCAATAAGTTCATTTTCTGAATATGGATAGCTTGAATCATTATAGTCACCGATTCTGCCAATATGATACCCATAACAAACCAGCTTGTCATCATTTTCAAACTCAAAAAACATTTGTGTTTTCATATCTATATCAAAAACATCAACCTTGTCAAGGGAATAGCCGTATTCAACATTATTTTTGTAACTGTATTCTCTGTAATCTTCAATGTAAAGGCAATCTTCCCCGTAAATTTGAAATACATCTTCTTTCGTCATACCGAGAGTAATTCCGGGGATAATTTCCTTATGATCTTCCGTTTCAGGCTTTCTCTGACTGCATCCTGATAATATGATGAAAGCACCGAATACTGCCAACAGTTTCTTTTGGTTCATATTAATTCCTCCAATATACAGAATCGGCATTATCTCCTTGAAATCCTCAATGCCGATCGGAATTTTTTACGCTCTGCCATAGGATCGCCTCTGTTTCGTATAAGTTCTCTGATTCTAGTATACCATAAATATCATATAAAATCAAGCTATATATGAAAAAAGTCTCTTTTAAACAGGCTCTTATGAATCGACGCAGGAGAGGTCAGGCAAAGGTGCAAAATGGGAACGGATTTAGGCACGGAAGAACTCGCCCACATGGAAATGATCTCCGCGATCGTGTACCAGCTCACACGGGGACTTTCCGAGGCGGATCTCAAGAAGGCTGGATTCGACAAGTATTTTGTCGATCACACGACAGCCATCTATCCGCTTGCGGCATCGGGAATGCCGTTTACCGTGACCTATTTCCAGTCCAAGGGCGATACGTTTGCCGACCTCACCGAGGATCTTGCCGCCGAGCAGAAGGCGCGTGCGACCTATGATAACATCCTGCGTCTTGCGGACGATCCGGATGTCATTGATCCCATCCGCTATCTGCGGCAAAGGGAGGTTGTCCATTTCCAGCGGTTCGGCGAGGCAATGCGCATGGTGCAGGATCGCATGGATGCACGCAATTTCTATGCCTGCAACCCCTCGTTTGACAAAAAATGCATGAAAAAGTAATGTGATACAGTGCGCAGCACCGCCATCTTCGCCCCTCCCCTTGGGGGAGGGGCGACATTTGCATGGAACATACAATGCATGTGACAGCTTGACAGGAGAGCCGGTGCATGGTATAATGGTAGTATAAGGTAACATTTTTGCGATACCACTGCCCTTATCCGGAGGATGGTATGGAAAGGATCTATGTATGAAACAATGGACATGTCTGGCAGCAGGCTGCCTTGCTGCGGTTCTGGCAATGCAGACGTAGCCGATGCCGCCGGGATCCTGATCTATGCTGCGTATCTTGGTTCAGGGGGAACGCTTTCACCGCAGGAATATTTCGGATAATTTTATGACGGCGTGGACAGTGTCATGATCCGCGCACGCCGGAGGGGAGAGACAGGCTATGGTATATGTGACCGGTGATCTGCACGGCGAATGGGAGCGTTTCCGTGCGCGCGCCATGCACCGCCTGCGGCGCGGTGATACGCTGCTGGTGTGCGGTGATTTCGGATTTCTCTGGGACGGCGGCAAACGGGAACGTGCGGCACTGCGCCGTATGGCACTCCTGCCGTTTACGGTGGCATTCGTGGACGGATGCCATGAGAATTTCGATCTTCTCGCTGCTTGTCCTGTGGAGACGTGGAACGGTGCGCCTGTACACCGTATCGCGAAGAATGTCGTGCATCTCATGCGCGGCGAGGTGTACACCATCGAGGAGCATACCTACTTCACCTTTGGCGGCGGCAACAGCGGCGACAGGGAATTCCGGAGCGAGTCAGATACCTGGTGGGAGCAGGAGCGTCCGACCCGGGAGGAGATCTACAAGGGTATGCAGACGCTTCAGGCGCATGACAACCACGTGGATTACATCATCACCCACGAGCCGCCTGCGCTGCTCAAGGACTGCCTTGGGGTGGATGCTGCGGAGCATGTGGAGGTGCATCGGTTTTTTGAGAGCATTGTCAAGGCATGCATCTACCGCAAGTGGTTTTTCGGAAAATGCCACATCAATAAGTACATTCCCGTGAAGTTCTACGCGGTGTTTGATGCGGTGCTACCTGTCACAGTCAAGCACACGGACATGGGGTCGGATTAATATTTCAGAAAAAATTTCCGAAAATGTATGTGTTAAAATGAGATGAACCAATAAAAAAGAGAAATTCCAATCGAGATATGGTATAATAAGTTTACCACAATCCAAATACCGACTCGGAGGAATTTCTCATGAATATTATAACACAAGAAGCCAAGAAACGTCAAGCGGTAGTTAAGGTGGCGAACAGAAAAGGCAAAAGTCATGCAAGCAGGAAGTACGGTGTCAGTCTGTCGAGCGTAAAGCGGTGATGCAAACGCTATGACGGCACATGGCAGTCACTAGACAGTGTCTACAGAAGATTGACATAATCCTGAAAATGTGCTATAATAGA
>CAZKHW010000218.1:0-4783 GCA_964552525.1 uncultured Ruminococcus sp.
GCTACTCGCCCCTCCTAAACCACCCCCGGCAGGGCGGTGACCGCCCTGCCCCCACATCTTTTTGTGCAAAGTAACAGTCTATGCTCATTTATAATATTAAACATAACGCCATAGTACTTCCGAACGTAAGATCAGAAGTACTATGGCTTACATTTCACTATATGTACCACACTAAACGGTGTATTTTGCGGAAGGCGTGAATCACTCGGTTGCCTGAAAGACAAACCGCACGAAGTCGTAGATATGCGCGTGAATGGAGTTGTCACCGTGATAGCCGCCGTTGACATAATGCCAGATGTGCGGAACATTGTTGGCGGCAAAGCTCTGGCGGTAGTTGTCAGGATTGCCATAAACTACCGTGTCATTGCTGCCGGCAGTGATCATCAGGAGGTACGGCTCTGTTCCGGCATCCCACTGGAATGCACCGGTCACGCCGGGAGCAGGATGTTGTAGGGCTTGGTGCGGTTGCAGGTCGTGGAAAAGTAGCTCTCGCTCTTGATCGTGCCATACTGCGTTCCGGGATTCTCCGCATGGGAGCTTTCCGGCTCTGTCTCGACCATCCGGGATTCGCACTGTGCGGTGAATTCCGCCATAGACAGTGCTTTTTTCGGCTCTGTTACCTGTTCGGTCGGCAGCTCAGGGGGAAGAAATGCAGGCGTCCCAAGAGTATTGGTCTCCATGAGAAGGAATTTCTGGATGGCGATGACATCGACCAGATCCGCCTTGCCGTCACGGTTGACATCCGCGGCAGCGGCTGCATTGACATCGTCAAAGCCGTGGATCACGCCGCGCTTGGCAAATCCCAGATCGTACACATCAACCACGCCGTCAAAGTTCACGTCACCCGGAATGATCGTTACAGAAGGCTCGTTTTCCCTGCTGAACTTCCACCAGTCCACATTAAAGAGGTAGCTCTCGCCGCCCTTGAACACGAAGTACACGTCATGCATGCCGGATGCACCAGACACATCGCAGGACATCTCCTTCCAGTTCTGCCATCCGTCAGTCGGGGAGATCTCCAGCGTTCCGACGAGAGGACCATCCTTCTTGTCGAGGTGGATCTCGATCGTACCGCCTGTTCCGGCAGATGCCGCGCTTGCAGTGAATTTTCTCGCACCATCGCCAAAATCCGCACCGGAGATCTTCACATAGTCACCATTCTCGATAAAGCCGATGTCAAGACCGCCTGCCTCGCAGACCTCAGTCTCGATGCCCTCCGACCAGCTCATAGTTTCCGCCTCATTGCGGACATAGGGATCAAGCGCGTGGAGCTGCTGAGGCCCTTCGGTGGTCATCTTGATGGTCGGGATCGAGCCGTCCGGGTTGTAGGTAAATTCCTCAATGCACACCGACCGCTGGAAGCCGTTGCCGCCCGGAAGTGCGCCGTTGTGATAGGCAAAGTACGAATGTCCCTGAAAATCGACAATACCCGGATGGTTGGTGAAGCTCCTGCCCTCACTTGGCATGATGACACCGCGGTACGTCCATGGACCTGTCGGCGTGGGGCTGGTCGAGTAACGGATATCCTCCGGAATGCCGTTGGCGGCGTAGACCATGTAGTAGAGGTCACCGCGGCGATAGAACCACGGCCCTTCGGTGTAGGTGGTTTTCTCCTCCTTGACACCGAATGCCTCCTGCGTCATGTCGAGCTTTACGATATCGCCGGAATACGAGATCATATCCTCGTTGAGCTTGACGTAATAGAGAGTCGGATTGCCGAAGTAGAGGTACGCCTGCCCGTCATCATCAATGAACACGGTCGGGTCAATGAAGTCCCAGTTCGGACCGCACAGGGGCTTGCCGATGGCATCCTTGAACGGTCCCGTCGGCGAATCGGACACCGCCACGCCGATGGCGCGCCCTCCGGTCTCGGCAGGAACGAGGGTAACGTACATGTAGTATTTATCACCGCGCTTGACGGTCTGTGCCGCCCACGCGCTGTTGTGCTCTGCCCAGGCGAAATCTGCATCGGACAACACCACGCCGTGATCCGTCCAGTTCTGCATATCGGTGGTGGAGTAGCATCTCCAGTCGGGCATTTCGTAGTATTCCGCCCCGTCTGCGTCATGTCCGGTATAGACATAGAGCGTGTCGCCGTCTGCCATCGGTGCCGGGTCGGACGTATAGACATTCTGCGCAATGGGATTGTCTGCATGGACAGCCATGGGAATGCCTGCCGCTGCGATCATCAAAAATGCTGTGAGTGCTGCAAGGGTTCGCTTCATAAAAAGCCTCCTTTGGGTGAAATGGTTTAAATCAACAAAATCATTACAAAATCGTGACAGGAAATGTATACTTTATGTTAATCATACACTAATTTTCACGTTCTGACAACCCCAAATCTGCATATTTGGTGGAGTATTTGAACATTCTGGCAGGCATTGGGCATGAAAGGAGATAAATCGCTTGACATAATAATTTTTTTGATGTATAATATTCGTAAAAAAACGGGATTTGCGCGGCAGCCCGCGCTGGCGAGTTGGCGGTAAGAAAAGGTCGGCTTCTGGTGTCCTATGCCCTTTTCCTACGGCATAGGACATTGCAGATGCTGTGCTAAATCGGAATTTAGAGGAGAACAGCTACATGAATAAATCAGATAAAATACGTATTTTGCGTAATTCACTTGGAACGTATAATCTTTGCAGATGTTACTTTAATTATGATGATAACTATTGGTATTTTTATATTTTAAATTACTCTGACAAGCTCTTATTTGGCATTGAAGAAGATGATTTTATTCTTGATGGATTTCAGATACGAAAAATATCCGACTTAAAAAAATAGAAGTTAAAGATGATATTTGCGTTAAGATAAATGAAGAAAAAAAGCTGCTTGAAAATATAAAAAAACCTGAAATTGATTTATCCTCATGGAAAGCTGTATTTAAATCATTAAAAGCTCTTAATATTCTTATTATCGTTGAAAACGAGAATCATGATAAGGGTGACCGCTTTTTCTATGTCGGTTATGTAAGTAAAATAAAAAAATCATCTGTCCTTTTTTCTGCGGTTGATGCTGACGGCGTATGGTATGACAATATTGAAATTACATATTCAAAAATTACAAGCGTAACATTTGGTGATAGATATTCAACAACGTGGCAAGAGTATTTATTACAGAATAAGTTCTGATTTATGTGAGTAATACAATATCAAAAGCAAGCCCGAAAACGGTTCACCCAAACCGTTTTCGGGCTAAAAACTTCAATATGAGCATTCCTCGTTCATGATGTATTTCAACAATTCTCTGCGCAGCTAGAGAATCCCTCAAGATCCGATGGCTATCGGATCTTGAGGGATCGGGATTTCGTATCACAAAATTCGAGAACTGCTCTTCTGGTATTTACTTGATCGGAAAATCAGCAGTAGAAATGAGTTTCACAACAGCCTTGAGGATGTTCAGAGAATCGGTCGAATCAATCTCCTCACTGTTGTCCACATTTGCATTGCGTCTTGCCTGCTCACTGAGCGTAGCTGATCCAAGCAGGTACTTGTTGAGCATGATAACGTCCAGAATATCTACCTCGCTGTCCTCGTTGACATCGCCGTAAGCAATATCTGTGCTGCCGGAAGGCGTCTCAGAGGTATCATCACCAGTCACCGGCTCTGTTTCGGTGGGCTTATCAGTCTCGCTGGGAGTGGGCGGCACTTCCTCACCTGCATAGTCATAAACCAGCGTGATGGAATTGTAGGTGCAGGTAACATCCTCACCGCTGTCGCTCTGCTCAGAGGACTTCCACCAATCCTGAAGGATCATGGACTTCTCGGTGATCTTGCCCTCGATGGCATCCATTTCGCCATCCTCACCGGCAATGGAGAAAGTTCCGTCAAACTTGACCGTCACCTTGCCGGTACCATTGTACATGAAGTCCTTGCAAGCCCACATCGAACCCTCGGCGGTATCCAACTCGTTGAAACACAGTGCGCCGCCGCCGCAGTACCAGGTCGAGCCTGCACTGGAGGATACGGTCACATCAAGGATCGCCTTGGTCAGATGTGCCGGATCTTCAATCGGAACAACCTTGCCGTCCTTACCATCCTTCAGCTCATCAAAGCTGTAAGTAACCTCTTTAGTGGTCTTTTCCGGCTCAGTGGGGATCTCCACATCCGTCGGCTCACCGGAAAGAACCACGGTAGCAGCGGAGTACGGAGGAAGTGTTACAGTAACCGCATCATCAGTGATGTCGTTCTGGATATCAATGATCTTGATATCGCTCGAATCCTGGGTGACTGCATATACGACCGCGCTCTTGTACTTGCCGCCGTTGACATTGATAGTCGCCTTCTCGGACTTTGCACTGTCCTTGTTTGCCATGACAACAGTCACGGTGGAGGCATCATCGCCGTTGATGGAGGCATACGCAATGGACTTCTCGACATCATCGGTCTTGGTGGAAACGAGGGTATCGCCGAACGAGCCGCCCTTGCCGTCGTAGTTGGTGTAGAGGTTGATCGCGGAGAGCTGGTAGTCGATGTTGTTGGACAGCGGCCAGAGCGTTGCAACGTAAACGTCATTTGCCGCAAATGCGCCCAGTGCATCGACCTCGGCGATCGCGCCGGTGACATCATCGCCGCCGCCGAAGTTGTACTCGGTCATGGCGAGCTTTGTGCCCGGATAATACTGGTCGATCGAGGACTGGATGGTCGGCAGGAACGGCATGTAGCTGCTCAGTGCATCGTTGACCCAGCTTACCTCGTGATAGCCTTCCTCGTAGAGGGTACGGGGAGCCTGTACACGGGCTGCCTTGTCATTCTCGGAGGTCGCATTCGCCTCGGTAACACGG
>CAZKHW010000219.1:0-4772 GCA_964552525.1 uncultured Ruminococcus sp.
GAAACGCGTTTTATCATTTTCATGCAGTAATCGACAGTATTAATGGAATCTATCCCAACAGCTTTCCCTCATATACTCCGTTGTGGATTTTGAAGAAGAATTCGCTGAAACTGTCAGATTCAAAAATCTGCATCAGTTCACGCATATTCCAAATCAAATTTGCACTGTCGATCTCGCTTCTGTCAAGCCAGAATACTCTGCCTTCCTCGGAGCTTTTCAGTTCTCCCTCAAACTGATCTGTTTTATACAGAAGAACGAGATACCGTGTTCCGTCCTCCAGAATCCAGTCCTTAAAACCGCACGGTTGTGGATTGCGTATCGTCAGACCCGTTTCTTCTTTCATCTCACGAATCACAGAGTCCAGCAACGACTCGTCCGGTTCAACATGACCGCCGGGGAAAACCAGTCCGCCCCTATACTTTTCATGCAATCCCTGCTTCTCTTGGACAAGAACACACTTTTCATCGTAGATCAAGCACATATTGGTAAGTTCTATTTTTGACGCTCTATCCATTTTGGTAGCTCCTATCAGACCAATTTTTCATAATTCTATTATACAGCAAATTTCAGAAAAAAGCAAGGAGTCGATATCATGTTTTTCAAACTAAAAAAGAAACAGGTCAGCAAGTTGACCTCTCCCGGACAGCAGACCGCTTCATGTTCTCAAAAACTGACAGCTTATACCATCGTTTTTGCTGGAGTCTGTTTGAAAAATAAGTATTGTATAATAATGGCGGATATGGTATAATGAATGGGAAAGAAGCGGATCAATGCCAAGAAAACCAACGAGGAAAATGAAACATTTTCCATGCGGATCTGGTTTGACAGCATAGGTCTGCGCGGCGATTTGTATCAGCAGCCGCTGCATGGTATCACCGCATTTCAAACGCAGGCACAGCTTGACATTGCAGTTAAAAAATTCATAACAAGGAGATTACAAGTATCATGAACCTTTCACCATTTTCGTTACCATCAGATTTTGTCAATCCCCCGATGCCTACCCTTCCAAAAGTCAGAGTCGCCTGCTATATCCGCGTGAGCACGGATCATCCTGAACAGGAGGACAGCTACGAGGTACAGGAGCGTTATTTTTCCAAACTGCTGCTGTCCCGTCCTGATTGGGATTCCGCCGGTGTATATGCGGATTACGGTATTTCCGGCACCCAAAAGGACAACCGCACCGAGCTGAATCGTCTGCTCCGTCATTGTGAGCAGGGCAGAATCGACCGTGTGATTTGCAAATCCATTAGCCGCTTGTCCCGAAATACAGTCGATACCGTGGAAATGATCCGTAAGCTTAAATTGCTCGGTGTCACTTGCTATTTCGAGAAAGAAGATCTTGACACAGGAGATATGAGAAGTGAATTTATCCTGACCACACTTGCCGCCCTTGCACAGGAGGAGTCGCGGACAATTTCAGAAAATATGCACTGGAGCATGGAAAAACGCTCTCCCCGCGGCGATGTTCCGAATATGCGCTGCTATGGGTATGAACTGTCGGACGAATTTGAAACCACGAAAACAGGTTACAAGCGGCGAAAGGTTGTAATTGTGCCGGATGAGGCGGAGATCGTCAAAAAAATATTTATGCTCTATGTGGGCGGCAGAGGTATCGCGGAAATCACGAGGATCCTTAACGGTGAAAAGATTCCTGCCCCCGATTCAAAGTGCGGCTGGATGAATGAAAGAATTCGATATATTCTGAAAAATGAACGTTACTGCGGTGATGTACTGACGCATAAGACGTACACTGTGGATTTTCTGACGCATAAATCCGTGAGGAATCAGACAATTTTGCCGCAATATTTTATTGAAAATCATCATACGGCAATCATTGAGCCTGAGCTTTTGAGCAGAGTGCAGGAGCAGTTGAAAAAGGCGGAGAAAAAGCGGACATATATGAAAACGAATGGGCGTGAAACGTGTCCTTTTGTCAATCTGAAACTTGCAGACGGTTCACCTTTGAAACGAATGTCTTACAGGGCTATGGCGACAGGTTATCAGAAATTGGATGGCAGCGGCGGTTATGCGTTTCAGTACCCTGTGCTGAAAACAGTGAATCTGCATACCGTGCCTGGGACGGAAAAGACCTATGTTTCCATGCTTGCAGTGGAGCAGAGCTTTATGGAGATGCTATATCGGCTGAAACGTGAGTACGATGAGAAGATGGAAAACTGTGAGTTTTGCAGAGAGGTTGAGCAAGCAATATCCTCCCTGAACTTACCCACAGTGGACAAGCAGAAAATCGTTATGATCGAGGCGGAATTAAAATTGACAGCCGATGCGTATAACAGGGCATCCGCAGGCAAAATGCAGGCGGAGATCGCAGGCAGAGATACAAGTGCTTATGCAGAGCTGATACTTGATCTGACGCGGAAAATGAACCAGCTTAATGTGCAGAAGGCGGAGCTTGAAAGCACGGTTGATGGCACAGATCTTCGTGAGAATTACAAAGCTTTTCTGGAGATGCTTGAAAAACTGCCGACTGTGAATTCATTAGGAAAGCCGATCATTGTGAATGGTTTGGATCGTGAGGGGACGCTGCTCTTAAATTCTGACGGAAGTATCAATGAGAATAGATTAACAGGAATCCATAGGCAAACGTTCCGCATTACGACGGAGCGCGTGGATGCTGCACCGGAGCTGCTGCCGTTTGACAATGCCATTTACAGAACTTTTGTAAAGTCTGGAACAGTTCTTGGGGATGTGATCGAGTATGAGACGACCTTTGGTCTCAAATTGCGGACTACAGGTAATACAAGAACTTTGAAGCAGTTTCTCGGCTTCAAGCGTGTTCATCCGGATCAGACGATGGATTACCTGACTGCGACATATCAGGTCAATGGTGGGAGTGTGAGCAGAAAGAAAAAGGCAGCGAAGGAGAAGAAAAGAATGTGAGGAAACCTTTCAGGCATCTTCAAAGTGGGGGTGATATTTTCTGCCGGAAACAACAGACCTCCGGCGGCATTTTCACAAAACTCACATTCATAGCATCAAAAATGATTGCTCATGGAAATCATTTTTGCAAAAAGCGGTTTCCAAAGGCGGCAGCCTTGGGCGGCGGCGGTGCGCAGCACCGCCCTATCCCCCCTCCCCTTTGGGGAGGAGGCAGGGGGTGGGGCGACTTTTATGTGAAACTCACAATTCAAGCTCACAAAATTGATTTCCCTGATGATTGCTTTCCAGGAGTTGACAAATCCCGACAAAAATGTTATAATAATAATGTGTCTATAAAAGCAGACATATCTTAATGATAAAAATCAATAGGAGAGATCAGCTATGAAGTGCAAATACTGCGGCAGACCGCTTGATCCGGAGTGGCAGTTTTGTAATTACTGCGGAGAAAAACAACGCGCTCAGAGACAGCAGAGTATCCAGAGACAGCAGCATCCTCAAAGGAAGCAGCCCTCCCAGAAGATGCAGAACCGTCAAGAACAGCCGTATCCGTCCAGACGCGGCTATGCCCCCCGTGTAGCACCACCAGCATCGCAGCCGGCTGCACCGGCATTGCAGCAGCTCCGGAAATGGATGATTCCGGCGGTATGTATAGCGGCAGCAGCCGTACTTATTACCTGTATTGTGATACTGGTAAACGGAAAAAAGGACAGCGGCGAGCGTCTTGAGGCAACAGAGCCAACCTCGGCAGCCATCACCTCCGCAAGCGAGGAGACCACCGAGGAGATCACCGAAACAGAGACGGACACCGAGCCGACTGAGGAGACGCAGCCGCCCTTTGTGACGGATTGCGCCTGGGCGCAGTCGTATTACGATACGATCCTTGCCTTTGAGGAGGATCACGCGGACTTCAATCCCGAGAAGAACGTGAAATACCGCCTGCTCTACATTGATGACAACGAGATCCCGGAACTGTTCATCCAGGCAGGTGACGCGACCTCGCTTTACACCATCGTGGATGACGAGGCGAAGCGCATCTATTCCGCCAACAGTGCCGCAGAGGAGAAGCTCATCGGCGTGCGCACACGCTGCGGAACCTATCTGATGAGCCGCACCGGCGATGAAATGCAGCGTTATTCGGTCAACACGCTCAAGAACGGCGAGGCAACCGAAATCGAGGCGTACCGTGCGGAGGGCGATACCTACACCCTCAACGGCGCACCGGCAGATTTGGTCGGCTTTACGCAGTTTGTCCGTGCCAAGCAGGCAGCATACCAGCTTACGGATATTCCGGTCTACAAAAAGGCAGAGCTGCTTGAAGCATTGGTCGATGCCGCAGACGGCAAGAACATTCCGGAGATGGCTGGTGAGGAGGAAACTGTCGAAACGCAGGAGTACACCGAGGACGAGACGCTGGAGACCGATGACGAGACCGGAGAAAAACACTATAAGGTGGTTGCCGGCAATATGACATGGTCGGAGGCGCAGGCGGCATGCAAGGCGGTAGGCGGTCATCTGGCATACATCAAGTCGGCGGAGGATTACGCGGCAGTCAAGACAGCGATCGGAGATACCTCCCTGAAATACCTCTGGGTCGGCGGAAAGACCAGCATTGCATCGGATGGAACCGTCACTGCAAAGTGGGCAGACGGCTCGTCAACCAGCTATCTCGACAGTGCCGGTCTCTGGTTCGGCCATGAGCCTTCGGGCAAGGATGGCGATATACTCGAGCCATACATGATGCTTTGGAATGTGAACGGCTGGTCGTTCAACGATAACAGCGATTCCTGCGTCTCGATCTACGAGTCGGGAACGATGGGTTATATTCTGGAAACCTATGAGTGATCGAAGGCTTCCCTTCCATTCGTTTGATACTA
>CAZKHW010000220.1:0-4732 GCA_964552525.1 uncultured Ruminococcus sp.
GCTTCTCCTGTTCCGCTTGGTGCAGAGGCGCACCGCAGCGCGTGGGCAACCGCCTTGAACAACGCCTCGGTCTTGTGGTGGTCATTTTTGCCGTACATAACGCTGGCGTGGAGTGTGATGCCTGCATGGAACGCAAATGCGCGGAGAAATTCCTCTGTCAGGCAGGTATCATACGCCCCGATCATGGGATTGGTGAACTCCGCCTGGTACACCAGAAACGGACGGTTGCAGATGTCCATGCAGCAGAACGCCAAGCTCTCATCCATCGGGATATATGCCGAACCATAGCGGACAATGCCGCTTTTGTCGCCCAGAGCCTTGCCAAGTGCCTGTCCCAGCACGATGCCGGTATCCTCCACCGTGTGGTGCGCATCAACAAAGGTGTCGCCCTTGGCACGAATGACCATCGGGATGCCGCTGTGTACGGTCAGCGCGGTCAGCATATGGTCAAAAAAGCCGATTCCCGTAGAAATTTCGTACTTTCCGTCCTCGGGAAGAATGGTGACGGTGATGTCCGTCTCCTTAGAAGTCCGTGTTACAGTCGCGGTATTCATGCCTTCGCCCCCATTTCTCGCAGGATCTCCTCAAGTGCTGCATACAGCCGTTCCATCTCCTCGGGTGTGCCGATGGTGATACGCAGATGCTGGCTGATGCGCGGTTTGTTCCAGTAGCGGACAAAGATGCCGCGTTCCTTCAGCTTTTCAAAGACCACGCCGGCATCTGCGGTCTTGTGGCTGGCAAAGATAAAGTTGCTGTAGGAATCCGGGAACGTAAAGCCCAGATCTGCCAGACGCTGCTTGGCATCCTCACGGGTCTGCACGATTTTTGCTGTTGTTTCGCGAAAATACGCATCATCCTCCAGTGCTTTCGCACCACACAGGAGTGTGAGGTGGTTCATGGTATAGGAGTTGACCGAAAATTTCACATCATTCATATAGCGGATGAGCTTTTCGCTGCCGATGGCAAAGCCGATGCGCATGCCTGCCATCGAACGCGACTTCGAGAATGTCTGCACAATCAGCAGATTCTCATATTTGTCCAGCAGCGGCAGCGCACTCTCGCCGCCAAAGTCGATGTACGCCTCGTCCACCATGACAATGCTGTCGGGATTCGCCTTCACGATCGCCTCGATGGTATCGAGGGATTCGAGCACGCCGGTGGGCGCGTTCGGATTCGGGAAGATGATGCCGCCGTTCGGACGGGTATAGTCGCTGGGATCGATGCGAAACGCCTCGGTCAGCGGAATCTGCTCATAAGGGATACGGTACACGTCCGCCCAGACATCGTAAAAAGAGTAGGTCACATCCGGAAACAGGATCGGCTTGTTTCCGTTGAAAAAGGTCATGAATGCCATCGAGATAACATCGTCCGAGCCGACACCCACAAAGATCTGCTCGCTGCCGACACCATAGGTCTTTGCCAGTGCATCGACCAGCACCTGTGCATTCGGGTCGGGATACAGACGCATCCGCGATACCGGAAAGTCATCCAGGATCGCCTGCACCCCCGGCGCAGGCGGATAGGGGTTCTCGTTAGTGTTGAGCTTTGTGATGTTGTTCAGCTTTGGCTGCTCACCGGGTGTATAGGGGACGACCCGGCGGATATTGGATTCCCAGCTCATTGGAATTTCTCCTTTTTCTTAGGTTTTGGAATTGACGTGATATGGAGCGCCTTCACGCTGACGGTGTAGGTTTTGCCTTCGTTCAGGCTCTCAAAGACAGACGCATTGCAGTCGAATGTATGCAGCTTATCCGAACCGGAAAACGTGCAGTCGATGGTGTAGTGTGTGTACCATCCGGTATTTGAGTTTCCGCGGCGCGTTGTTTTCCGCTTGCGGACAACACAAATTTTCTGTAGATGCTCTTTGGCGCAAAGCTCCCGAACAAGCAGCACCGCCACGAAGATCACGAACAGGACGATCACGGCAAGTGCTGCGGTCTGTAGGAATTGCTCCATGCTGTCAATCTTCGAAACGCACCTTGATGGCGTTGGCATGCGCCGTCAGCCCCTCACGCGCGGCGATGAGAACAATGTCGTCCTTTGCCTCACAGAGCGCCTCCTCAGTGTAATAGATGTAGCTCGAACGCTTGATAAAGCTGTTGACACCCAGCGGCGAGAAGAACCGCGCCGTGCCCGAGGTCGGAAGCACGTGGTTCGGTCCTGCGTAGTAGTCACCCAGCGGCTCGGAGGCATAGTGTCCCAGGAACACCGAGCCTGCGTTATCGAGACAGCCGATGTACTCCAGCGGATGCTCCATGCAGACCTCCAGGTGCTCCGGCGCGATGGCATTGGCAAGCTCGACAGCCTGCTCCTTGTTCTGCGCAATGAGCATCACGCCGTAGTTCTCCAGCGACTTGCGGATGATCTCGCTGCGGCTCAGGTATTCCATCTGCCGGATGACCTCTGCCTCAACCTTGTCGGGCAAAGTCGGATCGGTGGTGATGAGGATCGCCGAGGCGAGCTTGTCGTGCTCTGCCTGGCTCATGAGATCTGCCGCTACAAACTTCGGATCTGCGGTATGGTCAGCCATGACCAGAATCTCGCTGGGACCTGCGATCATATCAATGTCCACCACGCCGTAAAGCAGCTTCTTGGCAGTCGCAACAAAGATGTTGCCGGGGCCTACGATCTTATCTACCTTGGGGATCTCCTGTGTGCCGTAGGCAAGTGCTGCAATCGCCTGTGCGCCGCCGGAGAGGAACACTCTGTCCACGCCGCAGATCGCTGCGGCAACCAGAATATCCATATTGGGCGTTCCGTCCTTGCAGGGCGGTGTCACCATGATGATCTCCTTGACGCCGGCGATCTTCGCCGGGATCGCATTCATCAGAACACTGGACGGATACGCTGCCGTGCCACCCGGTACATACAGTCCCACGCGCTCCAGTCCGCGCACACGCTGACCAAGGATCACACCGTTAGGCTGTGCATCCGTAAAGCCCTGGGACTTCTGACGGTTGTGGAAATTGGCAATGTTCTCCTGCGCATTGAGCAGCGCATTGACAAACTCCGGATCTGCCGCGGTCAAGGCATCGTTGATGACCTCGCGCGGAACTTCATAATACTGCGGCAGATTGCCGTCAAACTTCTTGGTGTATGCCTTGACCGCCTCGTCACCGCCCTCACGAACCGTGTCGATAATCTCGGTGACGATCTGTGTCACCTTGCGGTCAGTCTCGCCGCTGCGCTTGGCAAGCTCCTTGAGAAAGGCATATTCTGCTGTGCCATCGCACCTGATCTGCTTAATCATTGATCTTCTCCTCCACTTTCTTGACCAGCGCCTCGATCTCCTGCTGGCGCATTTTCAGGCTCACCGTGTTCACGATCAGCCGCGCGGAAACCTGTGCCACATCCTCTACGACCTCCAGACCGTTTTCTTTCAGAGTCGTTCCGGTCTCCACAATATCCACAATGCCGTCCGCCAGCCCCAGCAAGGGAGCCAGCTCGACAGAGCCTTCAATCTTGACAATATCTACATCCATGCCCTTGTTCTCGAAGAATGCACGGGTGACGTTGGGATACTTCGAGGCGATGGTCTTGACCCCAAAGCCGTCATAGAACGGATAATCCTTCTTCGTTGCCAGTGCGAAACGGCACTTGCCGAAACCGAGGTTGACCAGCTCAAAAAGCTTGCCGTTCATCTCCATCAGCGTGTCTTTGCCGACAACGCCCATATCGCACACACCATGTTCCACATAGGTGATCACATCAGCTGCCTTGGCGAGGACGACCTCTAAATTGCCGTCCGGGATGGGCAGTATCAGCCGTCTGCCCTTCTCGTGGACTGCCGTACAGTCGTAGCCAAGGCTCTCGAGCAGCTTGACCGTGTCCTTTTCCAGTCTGCCCTTGGTCAGGGCGATTCTCAGCGGCTTTTCCATCATACGTTCACCTCCTGCGTCTTATCCCTTGTGATCTGAACGATCTTTGAAATACCGCGCTGCTTCGCGTATTCCTCCGCATCAGCAGCATCGAGTGCAAATTCCACGCGCAGCCCCTTTTCCCGGAGCTTTTCCGCTGTCTGCACTGCCTGTACCTCACAGCCATCCTCGGCAGCAACCAGTACATCGGATGCCTCGGGCTGGGGCGTGTACTTCTTGCCGATGACATTGGCAACGGCATCCACATTCACTGCCATACCGACAGCCGGCACATCGTAGCCGAAATCCGCCAGCAGCTTATCATAGCGACCGCCGGAAATGACCTCCTCGCCGTAGCCCTCCAGATAGCCCTTGATGACCAGACCCGTGTAGTAGTCGGTCTTGTTGACAAGTCCCAGATCAACGATGACGCTGCCCTCTCTGCGGATCGCGCAGACGCTCTTGTACAGCTCACGCATGCTGTCAAGGATCTCCTGGATGCGATCATCCTGGAATACCTCCGCGGCACGCTCAAAGACCTCCTCACCGCCGAACAGCGTGGGGAGCTTTCGCAGCGACCGCGTGATCTTGTTGTCACCGAGGGTATCGAGCATATCATTGAGTGCCGGGTAATTCTTCGATTCGATCAGGCTGCGGATCTCCTCTTTCTGGGACGGTGTCGCATTCAGACGGTGCATCAGCTCACGGAAGATGCGCACATCGCCCAGCTCGAGCGAGTAGTTCACCGCAAACCGCACCGGCGTGTCCTTTCCCACACTTGACAGCACTGACAGGGCAGCAGAGATGACCTCCACATCCGCCATGCGCGAGGACGAACCGATCAGCTCGATGCCGGTCTCCAGCGTTTCCAGCAC
>CAZKHW010000221.1:0-4727 GCA_964552525.1 uncultured Ruminococcus sp.
GCCGCGAGATCACCATACGGGAGCTGATCCGCTCATCCTTGCGTATGCGCCCTGAGGGTATCAGAATAAAAAAGGGAAAATCAGAGCGTAATAAAAAGCGTTTCCCCATCCCATACACACTCAGAAAGCACTTCTTTTGCAATCTCATTGCGCTCTTCAGCGCTGAACTCCTCAAAATTATCCAATAATCTGATGATCTCATCCCGTTTCTCCATGGCACTCTTCAGGTGGGTGGCTGCCCGGCGCTCATTGGCGGATGCAGTGAGCAGCTTTTTCCTAAGGGAGTTGTATTCTATATCTAATTTCTCAATCTCACTCACTATGTACTTTGCGGCGGCGGATCCTGAATTTGTTGCAAGGGTGCCGGTGAGCTTCTCAATTTTACCCTGGCAGCGCTCCATGGCGGCCCGGAGGTTGGCGGTGGAATCAGAAGGATCCCGCTTCTCTTCCTTCAGGTACCGCTTCACAGCGGAGGGATCGTGCTGTATGGCCCGGAATACCTCCAACACCTTCTCATCCAACAGATCCGCCTTGATCTGAGACATATCACACGCCTCAGCACCGGCCCTCATGCGTCTGGGGCAGTAATACCAGGTTGAAACAGATCCATCAACCTTCTTTTTCCGGCTCATGCTCATGGATCGGCCACACTTGCACCGGAGAGCGCCCTTCAGGAGCGGGAGATCATATTTGGGGGCCTTGCTGAAAGTATTATGGCCAAACTGGCCCATGATAGCAAAATAGCGCTTATCTGTCATATATGGCTCATGGTACCCAATACTGATCCGCCATTTTTCAGGCGGTGCCTGCATATGTCTCTTTTTGCCGTTCACCTTCTTTTCCATAGTCCGGCCATACACCATGATCCCATGGGTACCATCCCACTTCTCTCTGGGAGATTCCTCATCCATGATACAGCCTTTTGCCTCAAAATAATCATACATGGCAGCAGTATTCTGGACGCAATGGGGAGAGGTAAACATATTATAGATCTGAGTGGTAGAGAGAAAACTCCCGCTGAGTGATGTGATCCCGTGATTCCTGCAATATGTTTCCATGTTCTGAAGGGTGAAATGGTTTTCCAGAAAGAGATCAATGAGCCGGTTTTTATACTGGATCTCCTCATCATTGAAAGCGAGGGTTTTATGAGACTTTGCACCAAGATCCAGAGGGATGATGGAATATCCAAGAGGGGGCCGCCCGCCACACCAAAAACCTTTTGCGGCCAGATGGTTCATATTGTCGGTGATCCTGAGGGAATCGGTCTGTACTTCAAGGCCGGAGAAAATCACGGCCAGATACATCATAGCCTCTCCCAGAGGCGTGGTTGTGTCAATTCCATCCTTTACGGTGATAAATTTCACACTATGCTCCTTCAGGAAGGTGTAAAAAGTGCAGAAATCCATCATATCAGAGCACACCCGATCTATTTTATAGATGATCACGCAATCAATGAGCCCGGCAGATATATCCTCCCGGAGCTGATTCATGCCAGGGCGATCCATATTTGACCGCACAAAGCCATCATCCTCATAGTATTGGATGGAATCAGGATCATCAAAATGTTGCTGTATGTGGGCCTCACATACTGAAAATTGCATCTGCGTACTGTCTGAAGTATCTTTGAAATAAGATTTGCGGCCATAGATACCAAAATTCACAGCAAAACCTCCTAAAAATGGGCGTAAAAATGCCCGGAACTATTCAAAAGATCCCGGAGATATGCTAAAATATATTTTGCGGAATACATGAGCATTATCTCATGGGGCCCCGGTGAACAGCCGGGGCTTTTTTCTATGTAAATATCACTTGTGAAGAAAAAGCATTTTCTCTAAGCGTTTTCTTGTAATGCTTGTGATTCTGTCTCCACTTTTTTCTCCCGTTCTAATTCCTGCCGGTAGAGAGCCACCTTCTCATCAATGGAGAGCTCAGAGAGATCCTCCGGGCCGGTGGGATCTGGTACCGCATCCGGGCGGCTCCTCTGGGAAATAGCATCCAAAATAAACTGATCAATCACTTCCCTGGATGGCCCATCTAATTTCTGATAAGCAACCATGATCCCCTTGATAATGTCATACAGAGGGTTGCTCTTCTCCACCAGATCAGAAACAGCAGCAACAGCCTCATCCTCAACCGGGATCCTCATTTCACCGGATCCAGTGCGGAGCCATTCCTCATTTATGCTAAATTCCCGGCAGATGGATTTTGCCATCTGATCCGTGAGATTCCGCTCATCTTTTTCCAATTTGGAAATGGCAGTTTTTCCGACACCTAATTTTTCCCCGAACTTTTCAAGAGTAAGGCCAAGGAACCTCCGCACCTCTTTGATGCGCTCACCTTGCGTCATAAAATCACCTCCAAGAAAAGCATACCATCCGCCAAAAAGAAAGTCAATAAAAAAGTTGGCAGAGGGCACAAAAAGATATTGACAAGGTGGGCAGAGGGTACTATAATGTAGGCAGAGGGCACATCTATGGAAAGAAAGGAGAAAAAGATATGAAAAATCAAAGCAATTTTCACACAACGGTGAGAAACCTGATGTTATTGGATCCTGAGAGCCTTCTTCTGATTGATAGCGGCGTGAAGCTGCTCCTGGCAAGGCAGAACATGAACAAGAAGCCGGAGAGGGAAAAGGAAGAGCGCCGAACAGAGCGGGCGATTGTATGAAAGGAAGGGGATAAGCCATGAGGAATGAACAGATCAAGAAGATCACTGATGCCATTGGTGCAGTTGATGAGAAGGAACTGAGCCCGGAGGAGATGGAATTTGTAAAAGCGGTGAAGGCGGCAGAAAAGAAGATGCAGGCAGCAGGATTCAGGCGGATGCTTCAGGATGCCGGAATTGACACAAAAGGACTGAAGAACATTGGAAAAACCTTCAATCTGTATCTGGGATGGATTGGCCTGGATGAGCGGGATCAGTGGAGAAAGCGGTATAAGGAAGAGGAAGAGAAGCAGGCCCTCCAAAAATTGGATGAGTTGGGGGTGGAGTATTCGGTTGCATGGACTGATCAGGGCGGAGGCAGGAAGAGAAGAGTGATCCGTATTCAGTACACCAAGAAGGGAGGAGTTATCTGATGGCGGCGGCAAAAGTTGAGGCAATGTGGGATATGGATGGGAGAGATCATCCCGTTTTGGTAGTGGAAAAGAAGAGGGGAAAGCTCAATCTGGCAGAGGTTGAGGATCTCCTCAGGTATTCAAAGAGCGGAGCATTTCAGGGAAATTATGTGCTGATCATCCGGGCCGGAGAGGCAACGTGCGGCGGATCCGGTTGGATGGATGAGGAAGAGCCCAAAGGGGATCAGTGGTCACTCTATCAGGTAGAGGCAGGAGAGCCCTGCCCGGTATGCGGAAAACTGGCACCGCCGTTTGAATGGTGCCCAACGTGCGGGGAATCACTCACGGGGAAGGATCTGAACGCTGAGCAGGCCATGGAGAAGGCGGAGTATCTGCTCTCTTCAATGAAGCATGAAGCCCTGCGGATGATAGAGAGCACAGATCTTCAGGAGACAAGAAAAGCGTGGTACCACTCACACCTGGGATCACTGGACTTTGCCCGGCAGATTGGCCTCATAACAGAGGAGCGGCGGCAGCAGTTGTATAAAGAATTTCAGAAGGAGGCCAACCATGGAGCGGATAGATAGAAAGGCGGAGCTGATCAGGCGGATGCAGGAGGAAATGGATCACCGGGCCATGGTAGAAGAGAAGGCGGTGCAGCTCATTACTGAAGGAAGGCATGAGGAGGCAGTGGCACAGCTCAATTCTTTAGATGATGGAATACTGGCGGAGATCCAGATGGAGATTGATGCACTTGATCAGGAGCCAACGGCACGGGAGAAGGCAGAGGAGCGGCGGAGGAAGGCCCAGATCATCCTCACCGTACTGGCGGAGGATGCCATCAATATGAATTGGAACTATGAGGAGGACTATCTGAAGGCGATCATGAAGGGCCTGAAGAGGGCAGAAGAGGGAGGAGGGAACGGATGAGGCAGCAGGAGGTGAAGGTGCAGCTCACTCTCTCAGAAGGCTATCAGGAGCGGTTTACAAGGGTCTGCATAAAGGTGGCCAAAAGAAGGATGGAGGGAGGGAACGGCGGCAGAGGCCGGAGGAAGGATGCAAAGAAAGTTGCTGAGGCAGTATAGAGAAGGCCGGATTGACTACATAAAAAAGCCGGGAGCAGATCGGCAAAATCAGCTCCCGGTTATGCCCTTTGAGGACATAAAAATACCTACAAAAATTATATCACCAAAGGGCCAGAAAGTCAACGGAAAAACCCGCTTAAAATGAGGGTTTGTGGCCTTCTTGATAGCCCGTTCAAGATATTAAGGTTAGGGGTGATATGAGATTTGTATGTGAAAAAAATATTTGATCTGGGAAGGGTGAAGCAGATTGAAAAATACTATCCGGGGAATTATGGAGCACCTGGCAAGAAGAGGGGGCCAAAACGGAAGAGGACACCTGAGGACATTGAAAGGCAGAACCAGAGGAACCGGGAGAAAAAGGTGCAGAGGATCATCCTGGCGAATTTCAAGGAGGGGGATTGGCACCTGGTTCTGGGATATAAGAAGGAGCTGAGGCCGGGATCCTTCAAAGAGGCAAAGAAGCAAGTGAGAAAATTCTTGTCCGATATGAGGAAGGCATACAAGAAGGCAGGGATCCCCTTCAAGTGGATATTGGTCACAGAGAGGGGAAAGCAGGGAGGATGCCATCACCACCTCATCATTGAGG
>CAZKHW010000222.1:0-4634 GCA_964552525.1 uncultured Ruminococcus sp.
ATTCTCTCTGCCAAAGGTATATTAGCCATAACGGATCTGTTTAGGAGTTTAGACGGGGTTTAACATTTCAAAGGGGAAATCTGTCATTGACTCAATAACAGTATCACTGAAAGGTCTCAAAGTATCAGCCGGTAATGTCCCGGCGACACCGATGACTTTACCTCCGGATGCTCTTCCGGCCTTCACACCTTGGAGAGAGTCTTCGACAACAATCCAGTTTCCGGGCGCAAGACCTAACTCGCGTGCGGCAAGCAGATATCCTTCCGGAGAGGGTTTGGATTCCTTGACCATATCTCCGACAACAAGGAAATCAAAATATTGCTTAATTTCCGGTATATCGCGAAAAAGGTGTTCCATTTTTTTAAAACTGGAGGAAGTGTATATAGCGACCGGGGTTCCGGATTCTTTAAGCCTTTTAAGAACATTCTCAGCTCCGGGCATGAATCTGTATTTCATCTTCCCTTCCTCTTCAAAAAGTCGTTCAACGACTTTTTTTTGAATCTCGGGATCAGGATAATGATTGCTGATAATGTCGGACAGATTACATCCCTTGATTTTCATAGCGAAATCAGGCACACCTGTCGGGAACTCCTTGTCGATAAGATTCCAAATTCTTGTATATTCTGTTTCGCTGTCCACAAGAACTCCGTCCAGATCGAACAGTACGCCCTTCTTGGACTCTTCTTTATCTATATTTGTTAACTTTTTTTCTGCCATATTTATGATAAAACATTATTTGTTAAGTAACTCTTGAAAATTAGAAATGCTGATGATGTAAACTGATTTTAAAGAGTTAATTATAAGTATCTCTCCAAAATCAAAATGTTTGCTATCAGTTACTGATGTTTCAATCTCAGTTCCTGATAATTTAAACTGATTTTAAAGAGTTAGTTATATTCATAACAATTATTTTCGTGTTTTATCAGCTGTTGAACAAATTTTTTATAGACCCCAGAGACGAAAGCAGAGATGAAGATTCGTATGGCATGAAGACAGTTTTATTGTCTTTGCCTGAGGTCATTTCTTTAAGAGCCTCGATATATTTGACGGCGAGCATATAGGCCGCCGGGTCGGATTTTGAAATTTCCGGGTTATTGGCAGCAATCACGTCCGCCAATCTCATTATGGCTTGAGCCTCGGCCTGAGCATTCAGTTTGATTGCCTGTGCCTCACCTTCAGCACGCAGCTTGATTGCTTGCATTTCACCTTCGGCACGCAAAATCTGGGACTGTTTATGCGCCTCGGCTTCATTTATTCTGGATGCCTTCTCACCCTCCGAGCGAAGGATCCGTGATTGTTTCTCTCCTTCAGCATTAAGAATTTCGGCACGGCGGTTTCGTTCGGCCTGCATCTGTTTTTCCATTGCGACTCTCACACTCTCCGGAGGTGTAATATCTTGTAATTCCACGCGATTCACCTTTACCCCCCATTTGTTGGTCGCATCGTCAAGAATCGCTTGCAATTTCGTGTTGATAGTGTCCCTTGAAGTCAGGGTTTCATCCAACTCCAGTTCACCAATGACGTTGCGTAATGAAGTTTGGGTAAGTTTTTCAATCGCATTCGGAAGATTGTCGATCTCATACACTGCTTTCTTAGGATCTGTGATCTGGAAATAGAGGAGGGCGTTGATTTCTGTGGTCACATTGTCGCGAGTGATCACTTGCTGAGAGGGGAAATCATAAACTTGTTCGCGTAGGTCAATAATTTTTGTCATGACCGTTCGGATATAACTCCTTCCGCCTGAGGTCTCGATCTTACGGGTATAAATCAGTTTCGGACGATCGATGAACGGAATGATGAAATTCAAACCGGGTGAAAGAACGCTATGGAAACGTCCGAGACGCTCGATGACTCGGGTCTCGGATTGAGGAACAACCTTGACACCGGCCGAAATGACGATAATCGCCAGCAGAATCAGAATCCCTATTGCTACTATTGTTGCCATAAATTTTTGAATTAATAAGATTAAGCTTTTAAATAGATTATTATAATCGTTTTGTTTTCAGTTTAAAGTATGTTAAATATTAAATTTCATCTTGGCGGAATAAGAATATTTTTAACCAAGCGAAATTGGTTATTTAGTTTTACCCTGGCGGCAATAAAGATGAGATTTCAATCGGCTCTTTTTACAGTCAGTATGATGCTGTCATATGAAACAACCGTTATCTTGGTGCCGGCTTTGATCTCTTCATTGTCGTTATCTGAGCGCACCTGCCAATTGTCTCCGTCAATCCTTACGCGTCCAAGCATTCCCGGAAAGATCGTTTCAGAGAGGATTCCGCTCCGTCCAATCAGGGCGTCCATACCAGTGGCGATAGGTTTTGAGCCTCTCATATAGATCTTTTTCAATAGCGGAAGAATCAGAAGATATGAAGCTATGCAAATTCCTATCAGCAATATTCCCTGCCAAATTGGAGTCAGACCTGCCAGTGAACCGCACATAGCGGCTGTGAGGCCGATTGCGACACAAAGAGCCCAAATAGATTGCGAAAGGAATTCAATGACTAAAAATATTGCGGCTAAAATGAGCCATAAAGACCATAATCCCATATCTTATAGATTTCGTTCGGAGAGAGCGTTTGAACATGTTCTTATTTCTCACAAAGATAAGCATTTTTTATGAATTTATCAACAGCCATATGAGTTTTATATTGCTTGTAGTAAAAATAAGACTCCGGAACTTATCGTCCCGGAGTCTGTGATAGAATTAATCTTTAGTAATAAAGATATTAACGGATGAACAGAAGTTCACGGTATTTTGGAAGTGGCCAAATTTCGTTGTCAACCATCAGCTCCAGCTTGTCAATGCTGTAACGAATTTTCTCCATTAAAGGATAGACATTGTCATGATATGCAATGGCTTTTGAGCGTTCTTCCGGAAGTCGGTTCGCTTGGCGTCGTGCCTCGATCATGAGTTCGACATTGCTCTTTATCGAAGCCATGTTGTCTGCTATCTGTTCGATGGACTGCATATCCTGACGTGCAATCTTATCCGCCTTCTCTCCCTTGAAGAGCTGTTTGATCTTGAAGACATTTTCCAACAGCAGGCTCTGATAGCGTGTCGCGGCCGGGATAACATGGTTTATTGCGAGATCCCCGAGGACGCGGGATTCTATCTGAATTTTCTTTGTATACATTTCCCATTTCACCTCATTGCGGGCCTCAAGCTCCTTTTGGGTGAACACACCGGTCCGTGCGAACATTTCGACTGTTTCCGGCTTCTGATATGCATCATACATCAGCGGAGCCGAGGTTTCGACATCAAGGCCTCTTCTTTTGGCTTCCTCTTTCCATTCATCGCTGTATCCGTTTCCGTCAAACTGAATGCGGCGGCTTTCACGGATAAGTTTTTTTGTCTGATTCATTATTGCCATGTCGCGTGACTCGCCGTCAGCCATTGCGTGGTCAACAGCGTCCGCAAATTGATTGAGCTCGTCGGCCACCGCGGCATTCAGGGCGATAAGAGCCGCCGCGCAGTTCGCGCTCGAACCGACAGCCCTGTATTCGAATCTGTTGCCTGTGAAGGCGAAGGGGGAAGTGCGGTTGCGGTCCGTATTGTCAATTCTCAATTCGGGAATCTGGCTGATTTCAAGTGAAATTTTATTCTTCTCTTCCAGTTTAATTTCGTCCGTGTTGTCTTTTTCCAATTCGTCCAATATGCGGTTCAGCTGTGTGCCGAGGAACATGGAAATGATTGCCGGGGGAGCCTCGTTCGCACCGAGACGATGTTGATTGGTGGCCGATATGATCGTCGCTTTCATCAGGGCGTTATGCTTATTGACGGCAGCCATCACATTTGCCACGAATGCTATAAACTGAAGATTTTGCTCGGTTGTCTTTCCCGGAGAGAAGAGCATGACTCCGCGATCGGTCCCCAAACTCCAGTTATTATGTTTGCCGGATCCGTTTATTCCTGCAAAGGGTTTTTCATGAAGCAAAACCCTGAAATTGTGTTTTCTCGCCACCTCCGCGATCAGGGACATGAGCAAAAGATTGTGGTCGTTGGCGAGATTAGCTTCCTCATAGATTGGCGCCAGTTCAAATTGGTTGGGAGCGACCTCATTATGCCGTGTCTTCGCCGGTATTCCAAGTTTGTGGCATTCGATCTCAAGATCGAGCATAAAAGCTTCCACACGGCTGGGGATAGCTCCGAAATAGTGGTCCTCGAGCTGCTGATTCTTTGCTGATTCATGTCCCATGAGAGTGCGTCCGGTCATCACAAGATCCGGCCGTGCGGCATAAAGGGCTTCATCAACAAGGAAATATTCCTGTTCCCAGCCAAGATAGCAGTTTACGTGCTTCACCTCGGGATCGAAGAATCGGGCCACTCTTGTCGCCGCTTTGTCAACGGCATTGAGTGATTTTAAGAGCGGAGTCTTATAGTCGAGGGATTCTCCGGTATAAGAGATGAAGACCGTAGGGATACACAGTGTGCCGTCGAGAATGAAGGCGGGTGAGGAAATGTCCCATGCCGAATAGCCTCTGGCTTCAAAAGTGTTGCGTATTCCTCCATTCGGGAAGGAACTCGCATCCGGTTCCTGCTGTACAAGCAATTTTCCTGTGAATTCTTCGACCACTCCCCCTTTTCCGTCGTGCTCTATGAAAGCATCATGTTTTTCTGCCGTCCCATCTGT
>CAZKHW010000223.1:0-870 GCA_964552525.1 uncultured Ruminococcus sp.
TGCACAACAAGGAGATCAAGGCAGCGATGAACAATGCGCTTGCCGATACATGGCGCACCAAGCGCGGTCTCGTGATCGAGACGATCTCCATCAATTCTACCACCATGTCCAAGGAGGACGAGGAGCGCATCCAGAAGTTCGAGGATCTGGCGTGGAATCGTGATCCGAGCAACGCAGCAGCGATCATGCTCGAGGCACAGGCAGAGGCAATGAAGACCGCAGCCGGCAATCAGGGCGGCGCAATGCTGGGCTTTATGAATATGAATGCAGCGATGAATGCAGGCGGCATGAATGCGCAGAATCTCTATGCAATGGGTCAGCAGCAGGCTGCTCAGGCAACGGCAGCGCAGGCTGCTCCTGCTCCGGCGGCAGCAGCTCCGGCAGCGAATTCCTGGACATGCGCATGCGGCACGGCAAACACCGGAAAGTTCTGCCTGGAGTGCGGCAAGCCGAAGCCTGCTCCGGCAGCAGCAGACGGCTGGAGCTGCTCGTGCGGTGCAGTGAACAAGGGCAAGTTCTGCACAGAATGCGGCAGCCCGAAGCCGACAGGCGCACCGCTCTACAAGTGCGATAAGTGCGGCTGGGAACCGGCAGATCCGAAAAATCCGCCCAAGTTCTGCCCGGAATGCGGAGATATCTTTGACGAGAACGATATCCAGAAGTGATCCCCATCAATCAATTGCATCTATCATCAGAGCCGCTTTCCCATCAAGGGAGGGCGGCTCTTTTTATGGTTCGGGGAACTTTTGGCATTTTGCCGGATGCTGTCTACAAATTGTAAACGCTGTCGGGAAGGGTTTCAACATTTCCCGACAGGGGCTTGTTTACGTAGGTTTTCCAAGCTTTCAACAGACTTTTCCACAAATGGTG
>CAZKHW010000223.1:880-4619 GCA_964552525.1 uncultured Ruminococcus sp.
TTCACGTTCTTTTCAACATGGCTGTTAAAAATCCGGTGGAAAAATTTCATTACAAGCTGTATATGCACCCCAGGATCTGCCCATCCTATCCCCAGAAATCTCTATGCAAGGGAGGAGCAAGCTATGCTAAAGGGTGTCAACCGCAGGGTGATCGAGGTCAAGCGTCCCGACAGCGCGTATTTTGAGCGCGCGGTGTTCTATCTGCGTCCGGAGGTGGATGATATTCCAGCCTATGCCGCGCTGCATGAGACTGAGGGATGCTTTAACGGCGTGAAGGTAACGAGGAGCATCCGCCTGCGGCGGTGGCTGTGGTTTCTGCTGGGAACGCTGGTCTCCGGCGGCGGGTTCCTGCTGTTTTACCTAATGTCGTGCCTTAAGTAGCGTCAAATCGGCAGACGCAGAAAATTTTTGGGAATACTGTAAAAAACACTTGTAATTTTTTTGTAACCATGGTATAATAGAAGTATTCATTTTAATAGAATACAATCATGTAAGATGGAAAGGTGAGGGCATGCCTGAGAATGAAACAATGATCATCGGGAGAAATCCGGTACGTGAGGCGCTGCGAAGCGGCACACCCATCGACACTGTTTATATCAGCCAGAGCAGCGGCGGACTTGGCGAGATCGTTGCACTGGCAAAGGAGCAGGGCGCGGTTCTCAAGACCGTGAACGACCAGAAGCTGTCCCAGATGGCACAGGGCGGTGTGCATCAAGGTGTGATCGCCTTTGGCGCGGCGGCATCCTATGTGGATCTGGAGGAGCTGCTGGCAGTTTCGGCGCGCAAAGGCACCAAGCCGTTCCTGATCCTCTGTGATGAGATCGAAGATCCGCACAACCTTGGTGCGATCATCCGGACTGCGGAGACCGCAGGTGCGGATGGTGTGATCATCCCCAAGCGGCGCAGCGCGATGCTGACCCCGACCGTTCATAAGACCTCGGCAGGTGCAGCAAGCTGGCTGCCTGTCGCGAGAGTTCCTAACCTTGGTGCAGCCATCGACCGCCTCAAAGAGGCTGGTGTGTGGATCTACGGCACCGATATGAACGGCAGCCTGTATACAGAAACGAGTTTTGACGGCGGTGTAGCACTCGTCATCGGCTCGGAGGGCAAGGGGATGAGCCGCCTTGTCCGTGAAAAATGCGATTTCCTCGTCAAGCTCCCCATGATGGGACGCATCACCTCCCTGAACGCCTCGGTGGCGGCAGGCATCTTCATGTACGAGGTCGTAAGACAGCGAAATGTAAAATAGGGATATTCCCCTTGCTTTTGAGAGGATGAGATTACATATCTATGGATAACAAGCAGCAGCAGGATCTCACGCTCGAGAAGATCCTCGACGAGTACGGCAATGAGAATGCCGCACCTGCCGAACCAGAGCTTTCCCCCAAGGAGAAGGCGGTTGCCGAGGCGCTTGCGCATGCAAATGAGAAAAAGCCCCTGCGTCCGGAGAGCCGGCAGCGGAAAAATGTCAAGCGCACCAAGGTGAGCTTTCAGCAGTCCGATCACACCGAGGCGGAGCAGATGCCGATGCGCGTGAACGTTCCCTCTGGGCAGAAGCAGGAGGAGCCGCCGGCCGATCCGCCCATCCGGAATTTTTCGGACGATTCCCCGAAGATCCGCCGCATGAGCGATTCGACCCGTGCGCGTGAGATCGAGAAGATCAAGAAAAAGAACAAGAAGAATAAAAAGCAGGTATTCTCACAGGTGGAGCAGCCCTATGTCAAGGAACGCGCCGAGGGCGATTACATGTATACCCAGATCCATGGTGCTAAACGCGCTGTCAAGCGCAAAAAGGTCAAGCGTACCCCGGATCTTGGCGCAGCAGGTACAGAGACGATCCATCTTGACATTCAGGACATTGTCCCTGTCAAGCAGATGCCCGAGCCCGAGCCGGTCGAGCCGATCGAGATCGAGCCGGCACCGCGTGCGCCTAAGACCAGCATCGACCTGTCGAATACTGCCATCCTTGAGCGGGAGGAGATCGACGTTTCCATCCACCGTTCCAAGGAGGAGGCAGACGAGCTGACCCGTAAGCGCAAGGAGCTGCTCAGCAGGATGGAGCTGAGCAATGTTGCCGATATCCGCGGCGATATCGCGGAGCTGAGGGGCGCGATCGGATTCCGGATCTTTGCACTCGGCATCGTGTTCGTGCTCAGTACGCTGGTCGGCATCGGTGACGTGTTCGGCTTTGCGTGGGTGGCGAATATGAGCCAGGGACTGCGTGCGGTGATCCAGCTCCTGCTGGCATCGGCATCGGCAGTGGTTTGTACGCCGGTGCTCCGGAACGGTTTCCGCAGGCTTCTCTCGATGCAGGCAGACACGGACAGTCTGGCGGCAGTCGCATTTGCCGGCTGTACGGCGGTGAGCTTGGTCAACGTGGTGCTTACCATCATGCATGAGGAGACACTGGCATGTTTCCTGCCGTGTGCGGTGCTGGCACTGCTGATGCATTCTATTGGCAAGATGCTCATCATCAGCCGTGAGCTGACCAATCTGCGTCTTGCAACGAGTCATGCGAACATTTCCGGCGTTGCTATTGTGGAGGACGAGCAGCGTGCCGATGCCATGGCACGCGGTGTGCTGGGAGATTATCCCATCCTGGCGGCAACAAGACCGACCGATTCCTTGATCGATTTCCGGAAATATACCTATTCTGCGGATCTGGCAGACCGTTTCTGCCGCATTGCAGCGCCTTTGACGACGCTGGGCTCTGTCATTGCAGCCGTTGCGCTGACGCTCCTGAAGGCGGAGAGCATCAGCTATGGTCTGATGCTGTTTTCCATGCTCACAGCAGCGGCAAGCTGTGCATCCATTACGTTTGTGGTGAATCTGCCGCTGTTTAAGGCGACCCGGAGCATGGCAAAGAATGGTGCGCTGATGCTTGGTTACCAGAGTGTGGATGATTTCTATGACACCAATGCGCTGATGATCGATGCGGCATCGCTCTTCCCGGAGGGGTCTGTCAGCCTTGTCAGTGTGAAGATGTTCTCGAATGTCAATATGGACGAGACGCTCCTTGCTGCCGCAAGCCTGGCATCCCATGCCGGCAGTGTGATCGGCACGGTCTTTGGCGAGGTGCTGGAGGGGAAGGAAAAACGCCTGTATCCTGTGGAGAATTACGTGTTTGAGGATTCTCTCGGACTGTGCGGATGGATTCACAGCCAGCGCGTCCTGCTCGGCAGCCGCGACCTGATGAAAGCCCATAACATTGAGGGATTGCCCTCGCGTTCCAGAGAGGCTGAGATGGTCGGTGCCAATCAGGAGGCGGTGTACCTGTCGGTTTCCGGCAACCTGTCGGCGATCTTCCTGGTGCAGCTCCATGCCGACCGGCTTGTGAAGTTCTGGACAAAGCAGTGCGCCAGACATAATCTCTGCCTGATCCTGCGCAGTGTGGATCCCATGATCACCCTCAACCGCATCTCCTCCACATTCGATATTCCGTCCAGCATGCTCAAGATCATCCCGGCGCGGATGCACCGCGAGTACGAAAAGGAGACAGCTCCCATCGAGAAGATGAGCGCCTCGATGGCGTGTACAGGCGGTTTCAGCAGTGCAGCACACCTTATTATCGGTGCTAAGGTCCTGCGCCGTGCCGCGATGTTCGGCGTATTCATGCAGGCGGTTGCCATTCTGCTGGGAGTAGGCCTGGTGTTAATGGAAGCGATCCTCGGTCTGGGACTGACCCCGGCATGGATGCTGGTATTGCAGCTGGTCACATCCTTCCTGACCATCATAGCCG
>CAZKHW010000224.1:0-4616 GCA_964552525.1 uncultured Ruminococcus sp.
CAACGACCAGACCGCCCTCAGAAAATGCGCTCTGGGAACGACCGTAAACGATCTGGAGGAACAGCTCCCGCATGGCGGTGTTGATAGCGTCACAAACAAGGTCAGTGTTCAGCGCCTCCAGGATGGTTCTTCCCGGAAGGATCTCAGCAGCCATAGCAGCAGAATGGGTCATGCCGGAACAGCCGATGGTCTCGACCAGAGCCTCCTGGATGACGCCCTCCTTGACATTGAGTGTGAGCTTGCAGGTACCCTGCTGGGGAGCACACCAGCCTACACCGTGCGTAAAGCCGGAGATATCCTGGATCTCCTTAGCCTTGACCCACTTAGCTTCCTCCGGAATGGGAGCAGCACCGTGAGCAACACCCTGTGCGATCGGGCACATTGTTTCAACTTCGTGCGAATAAATCATATCAATACTCCTTTCGGTTTTTAGAGCTTCACCGGCTCCGCACAGCAAAAGTGCCCCGTCGTGAGAATGCGGCAGGGAACAGCGCGAAAGCGCGGCAAGCTCTCAGGCAGCGGAATAACTGTCCTATCTTATATTTTACTACATTTCCAAACTAAAATCAAGTCTTTTTTTGAAAAAATTCACGGAAATCAATTTTATTGACCTGAATGGTACGTTTCATGCAAATGCCGCCCCACCCAAGACTGCCACCTTTGGAAACCGCTTTTCAAAAAGGACTTGAAATTCCCACCGTTTTATGCTATGATAGAATGCAGAAAGGAGTGGTATGCATGGTAGGATCGCATGCACAAAGAGCTTGTCAGCTCTTTACAGAGGGGATGAACTGTGCGCAGGCGGTATTTGTGGCATTTGACGATGTAACGGGGCTGGATGAGGCACTTGCCATGCGCCTGTCCTCGTCCTTTGGCGGAGGGATGGGCAGAATGCGCGAGGTCTGCGGCGCAGTTTCGGCAATGTTCATGGTAGCAGGCATCCTGTACGGCTTGGGACCGGACTTTGACGACGGGCAGAAAAAGGCGCATTATGCAAGGATCCAGAAGCTTGCAGCGGATTTTAAGGCAGAACAGGATTCGATCATCTGCCGGGAGCTGCTGGAGGGACTTGCTGTGACTAATGATCCGACCCCGGAGCAGCGAACAGCGGAATACTATCAGGTGCGTCCCTGTGTTCGTTTTGTCAGGACGGCGGCAGAGGTGCTGGACCGCTACATTGCGGCGCATCCGGTCGAAAAACCGGGACAGGATCTGTAATCATGGTGCGAATTGCACAATTTTTGTCTGCAAATTTTGACAGATTCTGTTGCAGAGATTCTCGCCATCTGTCTTTACAAGCCGTGCGAACCATGCTATAATATAATTATCATTATGTTATAGGAGGCTTTTCTGTATGAACGCAATCAAAAAATATGTCGCTGAATGCATCGGCACGATGGCACTTGTCATTCTCGGATGCGGAACCGCCATGCTTGTTGGCTGTGATGCCGCAAGCGGTTCGGGTTACCTGCTCACGGCACTGGCATTCGGATTGACGATCGTTGGCATGGCTTACTGTGTGGGAAATATTTCCGGCTGCCATATCAATCCGGCAGTTTCCCTCGGCGTGCTCCTCACGGGCGGCATGAGTGTCCGTGATTTCATCGGCTACGTGATCTCCCAGTGCATCGGCGCGCTGCTCGGTTCTGGCATTCTCGCGGCGATCTTCAGCCTTGGCGGTATCAACGACATGACCGGCGGCTTTGGCTCGAACGGTCTGGACAATGTCAACGGAAGCATTGCTGCCGGTCTGATCGTGGAGTGCATCCTTACCTTCTTCTTTGTGCTCACCATCCTTGGTGTCACCTCCAAGAAAGCTGGTCACGGATCGTTCGGCGGCGTTGTCATCGGCTTTACGCTGGTACTGGTACATATCCTGGGCATCGGTCTGACGGGAACTTCTGTGAACCCTGCCAGAAGCCTTGGTCCGGCGATTGTTGCCGCTGTTACCGGAAATACCGCACCGATCACCTGCGTATGGGTATTCTTTGTCGGTCCGCTGGTCGGCGCGGCTCTTGCGGCTTTTCTGTACAAGTGGCTCGAACAGGAGAATAAGGCGTAATTACTTACAACACGAACAAAACCGGCTGTACTGCAATGGTACAGCCGGTTTTTTCATGGATGCAGCGGCGCGCAGCTTTCACGGACAAGGATCTCGCCATGCACGGTGATGGTCTCCCGTCTGGCATCCGGATGCAGGATGCGCCGGCGGATCTGCCCGGCACTCGCACCTGCCATCTCGTCCTGATCGACATTGTAGGTCGTGATGCCGACATTCCCCATCTCGGAGAGGACATAGTTGTCATACCCGACGATGGAAATATGTTCCGGAACGCGGATGCCCATTGCTGTCAGGTGTTTGAGAACATGATATGCAGTAAAATCACAGTTGCAGACAAGTCCGGTCGTGCTCTCCAGCAGCTCCGGCGACAAAGCGATCATCGCTGCGCCGTCATGGTCACGATCTGGGATCACCATATCCGGGGTAACGGGAATGCCTGCCTCGGTAATGGCACGGCAGAAGCCGTAATAGCGGTCGGAAATGCTGCTCGTTGCACCGACCGTCCCGACAAATTTCAGGCGGCGATGTCCCTGCGAGAGCAGGTAATGCGTCATCTCGCACATACCGCTGTAACCGGCGGACAGCACCGTATCATACGGCATCCCGATCTCATAGGTGTCAAGCATGGTGAGGGGGACGCCAAGCCCCGAAAGCATCCGGATGTAGGATGCTCCGAGTTTTCCCATCACAATCAGTCCCTGCACACGGTTCTCCAGCACGAGCCGGGGAACGGCACAGTCTCCCTCGTCCTCAAGGCTGACCACTTCGAGCATGCCGAAGTCATTGCCCTTCTGGAGATGGGTGAGCAGCCGTTCGTACAGCTCCCAGTAAAACGATGCGCCTCGCGCCAGATACCGCACCGAGGTCAGGATGCCGACAGAAAATCCCGATGGACTGGGCTTATTCTCGCCGCGCACGTACCCGAGCGCATCCGCAGTACGGATGATCTGCGCCCGCAGCTCCTCGCTTACGCCGTCCTTTCCCCTGAGCGCCTTGGACACGGAAACAATACTTACCCCCAATTGTTCTGCAATGTCCGCCATTCTTACCTGTCTCCCCATATGACACCTCCCTATCCGTTATCCTGTCCATGCCGCGGTCACGGCAGTTCACAGCATTAACTTTAGTATAGCATGAATTTAAGTAAATTGCAAGAGGTTTACCTTGATTTTTTTCTTTCTTCTTGGATTGATTGATTTCAGTTGTGCATTCCGCACAATTTTTACTGTCGATATGCACAAAAGCCAAAGAAACATCTTGCATTTTAAGTTAAATATGGTTATAATATAACTGTTAGTTTAGCTAAATTGTGCGATTCTGCACCGCACATGCATGGGAACTATTTCCCGAGGGAGGAAGAGTATGATGAAGAAGAGAAGAATGGCTGGGATCATTGCCGCTGCTATGGCGATGAATTCCCTGCTGATGATGCCCATCAGCACCACCGCATTGGAAACCGTCAAGGTCGAGGCTGAGACCGGCACACTTGTCAACGATGCTAAGGTCGAGACCGCCGAGTCCGGATTCTCCGGCACTGGCTATGTCAACCTGAAGGACAACAAGGAAACTACCCCGACCGTCACTCTTACATTTAATATGGAGGAGGCAGGCAAGTTCGAGCTGCGTTTCGGCTATATGGCACCCTACGGCACAAAGCGCGGCACGGTTGAGGTCAACGGCGCAAAGATGGGTGAGGCGGTATTTGAGGAATGCAGCACCTTCCAGGAATGCAGCTTCGGCAAAGTCGATCTCGTCAAGGGCGAGAACACCGTAACTCTGGCATCCACCTGGGGCTACACGATCCTCGACTACATCACCATCGGTGACTATGTTGCACCGACACGTCCGGCGATCACAGCCTCCCACAAGGCACTGAGCGATCCGGATGCGACCAAGGAGGCAAAGCAGCTCTATTCCTATCTCCAGAGCGTGTACGGCAAGAATATCCTCTCCGGTCAGCAGGAGATCTACAAGGGCGGTCCGCACGACATTGAGACGGAGTTCAAGTACATTGAGGAAAAGACCGGAAAGCTGCCGGCGATCCGCGGATTTGACTACGGCAACTTCTGCTGCCCGGCATTCGGCTCTGATGACGGTTCTACCGAGCGCGTGATCGCATGGGCGGAAAAAGGCGGTATTGCCACCGCATCCTTCCACCTGAATGTTCCCAACGATTTTGCAAGCTATACCATCGGCTCGAATATCCCGTGGGATCAGACCACCTATACGCAGGTCACCGACTTCTCCCCCTCCAAGGCAGCCACCGAGGGCACTAAGGAGAACCAGTACTATCTCCAGGCGCTTGACACTCTGTGCGAGCAGTTCGCGATCCTCCAGGAAAAGGGCATTCCCGTCCTCTGGAGACCGCTGCACGAGGCAGAAGGCGGCGGCGGTGAGAACGGCTCCTGGTTCTGGTGGGGACGCGAAGGTTCTTCGGCTTACCGCAAGCTCTATCAGTACACCTACAAGTACATGACTGAGACCAAGGGGCTGCACAACCTCATCTGGGAGTGGAACAGCTATGACTTCTCCTCTTCCGCGAACTGGTATCCGG
>CAZKHW010000225.1:0-4589 GCA_964552525.1 uncultured Ruminococcus sp.
GGTCGTTGTTTCTGTTTCGGTGGTGGTTGTTGTCGAATTGATCGGCGTGGTCGTTGTTTCCGTTTCGGTCGAAGTTGCCGCGGTTGTCGAATCGCTCGTTGTGGTCGTTGTTTCCGTTTCAGTCGAGGTTGCTTCGGTTGTCGAATCGGTCGTTGTTTCCGTTTCGGTCGAGGTTGCCTCGGTTGTCGAATTGCTCGTTGTGGTCGTTGGTTCCGTTTCAGTCATGGTAGTGGTCGTGTCTGTCTGCGTGGTGGTTGTAGTTGTTGTTGTCGTTGTTGTTGTTGTCGTCGCAGTAGTGGTGGTCACCAACCGCGGCTCGATTGTCAGAGTACCCTCGCCATACCAGATCTCGTAATTCTCCGCACGCAGATCTCCTCTCAAAAGTATCGGATATCTGCCAGGACCCAGTTTATGCAATCCACTAAATGCATACGGCTCCCCCAACTTGTACCACACGCTGCCGTCCAGAATGACACTTTCATCATCCTCAGCGCAAAAGCCGCTATAGAACACTACCAGCTCCGGTGCATCATCGCCGAAGGTCATTTGCATCGGCTCTGCATACACCCAAAGCTTCGCCGGAACAATCGCCCATGCCGCCTCCTCTGGTTCACAGGTATAGTTCGCATCCGCAATTCCGGTCACGGTCGTTATGTATTCACTGACACCGACCGCATGGAGATCGCTGGTCTCCAGCTCCGGAGCATCTTCACCGATCAGCCCGACAATTTCAGGCAAAAAACATTGCGGCTTTCCGTTATAGACCAGCTCATGCTTCTCCGGCCACCGGAACGTCACCGGATGCGGCGTGATCTCCAGCGTTCCGGTTTCCATCATTACCTCATAGTTGGAACGCACGTCTCGTTCGGGCACTTCCGCAAATGTGTCATAGCACCCGACATCTCCACCCTCGGCATAGTCTGTGGTAAACGTCACTGACCCCGGCATGTACCAAGTATCCTTGTCAAGCAGCCCGTCATAGCTGACACCCACCCTCTCTGGAAGCGTATCGCCATATTCCAGGGACATCATATCGGGCGTAATGGTCAGCGGACGCGGTGTTACAGTAAGGATCGCCGGCTCGACCTCCATCTCATAGTTCGGGAGGTTTGGCATCTGCAATGTCAGCTCATATGTGCCGACCGGGTCGCCTGCCTCATAACCCCCTACGACCGGAAGTCTGCTCGTTTTCTCCTGGATCTCATCCTCGAGCAACCCGGTGTAGGTCACATCCATATACGTCAGCGGATCGTCTCCATAGACGATCGTCTCCTGCGCAGGCGTAACCTTCAGCGGTGCAGGAAGGATCTGGAGCTTCATGACTGCCGTAGTCTCCGGATAACTTACCGTTCCCGAAATGACCGCGCGCAGCTCATAGATCCCTGCATCGGTCGGATCGTCCTTACATTTAATATATTCTTCATCTGCCTGCAGCTGATACCACTGGTATTCCCACGTCATGCCGTCAACATCGCAGGAGAACGCATCCTCCGGAATCTCAAAGGACCGACCGCTGTAGCGGTATTCCATCTTGGGGATTTTGGCAGTCAGCTTCGGCACAATGGGATCGACTGTCAGCGCACCCGAATCAAGTGTGAAGTCATAATTCGGGAATACCGCCGCATCGATCGCAGGCTCGATCCGATACTGTCCAGCCTCCATGCCTCTCTGATAGTCCGTCTCAAAGGTGACTGCCTCACGGATCGCCTTGACAACCGCAGCATCCAGCGTGTCGGGAATCTCTACCGAAAATTCTCCCGGCTCCTGCAAATACGCGATCTGCATATCCTCGGCGCGGATGGTCACCGGCATCGGCTGCACCGTAAAGCACACTGGTGCAGACACAAGGCTGCTGTAGCCCTCGCCCTCCTCTACAGAAGCGATAACGTAGTACGTTCCGGCATCGGTCGGAGGCGCATCGGTATACGGTCCCTCCGGAGAATCCGCATAGCTGAACATAGCCTCTCCGAACTGTGCCGCAGCACGCGGTTCACGGGGAGATTCGCCGTATGTCCAGTCCTCGATGGTCAGTGGCGTTGTCCAGGTGTTGCGCAGGATGTCAGTATCCTTGATCTGATTCTCCCCTGCCTGTGAGATGACCTTGCTTTTGAGCTTGGCAAGCTCCTGCGGCACATAGACAACCGTCTTATTTTCGGAATCCGTACTGCATTCGGCATCCTTGCCAAAATACAGCATATCGCCCTCCGCATACATGCCGTAGATCCGGCTGGTTTCCAGCTCCTCCTCACTGAGCGTGACAAGACCGATGAGCTGTTCGTTCTGGTAAGCGTACAGCGTCTCCGGTGTCGTCAGGTAGAGGATCTCATCGGCGACCTCGGGAACGACAAATGTATACGACCAGTACATGTTTTTTTCGCCAAGCACCGGCCAGCCAGACTGCTTCCTGTTCAGTTTGACGAGCGTTTCTCCAGAGGCAGTATGCGCTGCTCCGTCAAAATCATACAGCTCCACAGCCGCACTGTAAGGACCGCCTGTCACCGCAACCCAGCGGTTATCATAACGCTTGACGGCACTCTGGGTTTTGAGCCAGAAAGCATCGCTGAAATCTGTCGGCACATCGGCATCATACACATTGCCGAACACGCACGTCCAGTCGGCTTTGCCGCCGTCATGATCGGACTTCAGCATTTCATCGCGCGTTCGCAGGAAGCTATCATGCTGCACCAGTCCGGCATAGCCGTGGAAACAGTCATCATACGTCACATCCACGAAATACCAGCCGCCGTCAATGCAGACATAGCTCCAGGCGTGATCGAGCGAATCACTCGTCACCTTGACGCTGTTGATGCCGATCTGGTGCAGAAGGGTGCTGTACAGCTTTGAGTATCCGTCACAGACCGCAACGCCGTTTTTGAGCATCCCGTATGCCGAATACTCCGCATCATTGGGGCGAGTGACTTTGCCATAGAGCGCGTCAAAGTCGTAATCATAATGCACCGCAATGTAGTCGTGCAGATACAGCGCACACTCCGCCTGCGACCAGTTGGCACGAACTCCGGATACGATGCGGTCAAGCTCGCCCATTGCCCAAGCATATTCCGCATCGTAGTCTGTATCGTCCACCAAGTAATACACTTTGATGAAGTCACCGGCTAAGCTGTATCCGCAACTTGTGCTGTTCGTCAGGATGCCAACATCATAGCTGCCGGCGATCTCCATGTAGATATTGATCAGATCCATCGCATTCTCATTGGTCATATCAATGCCGAAGTCGCGCAGACGGATCATATCGGCATGCTCGGAAATTCCAAGATAGACCGCCTTTGCCGCCAGTGCTGTCTCCTCCTCGGTCAGTGTCCCGACAGCTCCCAGATAGGAGAGATCCGGCAGCATCGACTCTGCTGCGGCGGTCATCGGGGCAGGCAGCAGCAGTGTCTGCAAGCCGAGCATTCCGGCTGCTGTGATACCTGCAAGCACACGGCGCGTCAAGCCGTGTCCGGTATGTGTTGTATGCATAGTGTTTGATCCTTTCGTCATACTATCCGATCTCTCCAAATCAAGTTTTTCCGGAAAATTCAGACATCTGCTGTGCCATCAGCGCATCGATCAGCTCCCGATCCGCCAGCCCCTCTGAAAATGCCGTTGCACCGCCTGCCGCTGTTCCCAGTCGGAGCGCGTAGGCATAGTCGCCGTTCACGCACCCTGCCAGAAATCCTGCTACCATCGAATCCCCTGCGCCCACGGAGTTTTTCACAACACCCCGGCAGGCACTGCACCGGTGAAGTCTGCCCGTCTCATCCAAAAGCAGTGCACCATCCCCTGCCATAGAGATCAGGACATTGCGCGCTCCCATCGCCTGTAACCGCCGGGCATAGCCAGCAATTTCGGCATCCTCCGTCAGCGTGACCCCGAACAGCTCCCCCAGCTCGTGGTGATTCGGCTTGATGAGGAAAGGCTTGAAACGCAGCACATTCAGCAGGAGCTGTCCTGCCGCATCGACCACGACCCGGAGCTGCTTGTGCGAAAGCCTTGCCAGGAGCATCTCATAGACATCCGGCGGCAGCGTACCGGGGATGCTCCCGGCAAGCACAAGGGTATCGCCGTCCTGCAGCGCATCGAGCTTTCTCGCCAGCGATTCGAGCGCGTCCGCACTGATCGCAGGACCTTGCCCGTTCAGCTCGGTCTCCTCGGATGCTTTGAGCTTGACATTAATGCGCGAAAATCCGCTTTCCAGATGGACGAAATCCGTTTCCACGCCCATCGCCTGCATGCCCTGCTCGATGGCAGCACCAGTAAATCCTGCGACAAATCCCAGTGCTTTGGATGCGATGCCGAGCGTCCCCAGCACCGCCGAGACATTCAGCCCCTTGCCGCCAAAACAGATCTCCTCCGACACCGAACGATTCACGTCTCCCAGCGTCATTTCCGGGATATGCATCACATAGTCGATCGCCGGATTGCATGTCACTGTATAGATCATTGTCCTACCTCCCTTTCCTTTCCGAAGTTTGCAGCGGAAATTCCAAGTTATGCCAGAGCCGCCCGATACGTTGCAGGATCGGGCGGCTTGGGTTATCATTGATTCAGAAAATCAGCAAGCGTTCCTGTGCCGCCCGAGCCGAGGTAAG
>CAZKHW010000226.1:0-4572 GCA_964552525.1 uncultured Ruminococcus sp.
ATGTTGCAGCCATAGTCCTGGAACAGCTTGTAGAAATCGTAGCTCTGCATGATCATGTAGTTGAATTCCAAGAACGTCAGACCGCGCTCCATACGCTGCTTGTAGCACTCGAATGTGAGCATCTTGTTGACGGAGAAGCATGCGCCGACCTCACGCAGAACGTCCACATAGTTCAGATCCAGCAGCCAGTCACCGTTGTTGACCATGAGTGCCTTGCCCTCGGAGAAGTCGATAAAGCGGCTCATCTGCTGCTTGAAGCAGTCGCAGTTGTGCTGGATGGTCTCGGGGGTGAGCATCTTGCGCATATCGGATTTTCCGGACGGGTCGCCGATCATACCCGTACCGCCGCCAACCAGCGCAATGGGCTTATTGCCTGCCATCTGGAGACGTTTCATCAGGCACAGTGCCATAAAGTGACCGACATGCAGCGAATCTGCTGTAGGGTCAAATCCAATGTAGAAGGTCGCCTTTCCGGCGTTGATCAGCTCCTTGATCTCCTCCTCGTCAGTGAGCTGCGCAAGCAGTCCGCGTCTTTGCAGTTCCTCAAATAATGTCATGATCGTTTACTCCTTTTCTTGTTTTTTGGTGGTGGTTCAGCCGGCAGGGGAAATGACGCTCTCGATCTCATCGGGAATGAACACCGTATCATCATAGACCTCCCAGAACAGCACACGCACCTCTGTTCCGGTACGCAAGCCGCTCCGATGCTCCTCGATGGTCTCGGAATGCCGCTTGGTGACACGGTAGAGTATTGCCGTATAGTGGATGGTGCCGCCGTCCTTTAACCCCTGACGCATGGGAATGCACATCGCAATGAGGACTGCGGCGAGCAGGATCCACGCCTTGATACGAGTTTTCTTGTCGAGCTTCTGTGCCATTTCGCGCTCCTTTCATGGCGATAAAAAACGTCCTCCGCAGAGTATGCAGAGGACGACTTTCACCGTGGTACCACCTCAATTTGTCGGGCGATCACCTCGCCGAACCTTGATGCACGGTAACGTGTGCAAATCCGTACTCTCCTACTGAATTGTTCAGAAAGTCCACTCCGGAATGTATTTCTGACGCATCCGCCTGACACCTCGCACCGACCGGTATCTCTCTGAAAGCCTCATACGCCGTACTTCTTTCCATCACAGTGTTTAGAATATGGGATAAGTATATCACAAAACTGAGGATTTGTCAAGTCTCTTTTGGAAATCGTCCACGGAAATCAATTTTAAGAACTTGAATTGTGAGTTCCATGCAAACGCTGCCGCCCAAGGCTGTCGCCTTTGGAAACCGCTTCTTTTTGGAAAATTGATTTCCGTGGGAAATCGGCATGGAAACAGTCCGAACCATGCGCACGGTCTGGGGAGGATCAGTATCGGGAATTGACATTTTATAAAGAATATGCTATACTTTATTACAGGACGTAGCGCGTTTTGCAATAACATGAATTGGGAGGAATTACTATGAAACTTTTCCGATCTATGGCAGCCGCAGCGGCAATTACAGCCGTTTTTTGCATGCAGCCGATGCTGCACTGTGCCGCGATCAGCGAAACCGATTTGGTGGTCGTTCGCGTCAATGAGGCTCGTGCGGAAAATGGGCTTGAGCCGGTGTACGCACTTCCGGTGCTGAACGAGGCTGCCCAGTTCCGTTCCAAGGAGCTGACAGAGCTTATGAGCCATACCCGTCCGGATGGGAGTTCGTGCGAGACGGTGCTGAATGAATTCGGCATAGGCTGGCTGGCAGCGGCAGAGAACATCGCTGCCGGACAGGCAAGTGCGGACGGCGTTGTTGGATCGTGGATGGGATCCACATTTCATGCCGCAAACATCCTCAATCCGTCTTATACCTGCATCGGCGTAGGCTGTGTGGAGTATAACGGTGATTTCTACTGGACACAGATCTTTATTGACGGCGAAGTGCCGGAGGATGCCTATCTTCCGGAGTATACGGTACTGTTGGGGGATGTGACAGGTGACGGTGCGGTCGGTGCGGATGATGCTGCGGAGGTTCTCATCGCTGCTGCGAGTATTGGCGCAGGTGCAGATTCCGGACTGACCACGGATATGGAGCAGGCGGCGGATGTCAACGCAGACGGAGAGGTGGATGCCTCTGATGCGGCGGTGATCCTGCAATATGCGGCTGCTGCCGGTGCTGGAGAAACCGGCATTACCATCGAGCAATTTATCTAAGGAGTCGATGTAAGGAATGAGGGAGACGGAACAATTTCACCGCGCCGCGCTGCTCAGATGTCTCCGGACGGATGCGCAGGTGCGCAGCCTGATCCGTGAGATCGCTGCATCACAGGAGGAGACACCTGTCTCTCCTGCACAAACGGTACAGGAGGACATGTGCGCTCTGGAAGAACGCTGTCTTGCAGCGGAGCGCGCCTTGGAGGCGGCACAGCAGACCATTGCCGCCCAGGAACAGCGCATGCAGGCGCTGCGGCAGCAGTGTGGTCAGATGCAGGAGGTCATGGCGGCGTATGCGCGTCTGGAAACGGTGTATGGACGTTATCTGGAGCTGCCGGAGGATATCCGGGAGTGCTGCGGCAGGCTCTGCAATGACTCGTCTCCTATTGCCTTTGCCGTGACAGGGGCGGCGGACAGCACGATCCGGGCATGGTATGAGCTGATTTGCAAGCAGCATCGCAGAGTGCAGGTGCTTGCAGTGCTGAACGAGTGCTTTGACCTGTTCTTTGACTTGTGGATGCTCGGGCATCCCGATTCGGTGCGTCTGATGACGCATCCTGGGGAGATGTATGATCCGGCGCGGCATGTGCTGACAGAGGACAGTCTCCCGGAGGGGCGGATCACACGGGTCATTGTTTCCGGCTTTGTGATGCCCCACTGCGATTTGCGGGTTCGCTCCTGTGTGACGATCAGTGCGCCGGAGCAGGACAACGGATGGGCTTTGACAGAGACGGTATGAGAGCCTGTTTTAGAGTTTCCAATCAATGGCATTTTATTTGTGAAAAATCCTTGCCTTTTTCTAAAAAATGTGATATAATGAATCATACATTATAATAGGAGGAAATCATATGAAATTTCAAAAATTGACTGCCGGACTGCTCGCGCTCTCCATGTTCGGTACGCTATCAGCAGGTGCTGTGCAGATGCTGACCGCCGCCGCGGAGTGGACTGAACCCACCTCCGGCACATGCGGCGAGAACGTGACATGGGCTTTGGACGGAAGCACCGGAACGCTGACCATTTCGGGAACGGGGGAGATGTGGGATTTCTGGTATGGTCCGCCTGCATGGTGTTACTATCAGTCGGAAATAAACTCTGTTGTAATCGAGAACGGTGTGACGAGTATTGGAGATGATTCTTTTTATCAAGTCGACTACGAAGCTCTGACCGCTGTCACCATCCCGGACAGCGTGAAGAGCATCGGTGGAGGGGCATTCTCCGGCTGCTCCAGCCTGACCGCCATCACTATTCCGGACGGCGTGACGAGCATTGGGCGCGAAACATTCTCCGGCTGTACCAGCCTGACCGATATTACCATTCCGGACAGTGTAACGCGCACTGGAGCTAATGCATTTGAAGGAACGCCGTGGCTTACTGCAAAACGCGAAGAAAATCCGCTTGTAATTGTTAATGGCATTCTGATCGATGGAACAACATGCAGCGGAAATGTCACCATTCCGGACAGCGTGACGAGCATCGAAGAAGCGGCATTCAGTGGGTGTGAAAGCCTGACCGACATCACCATCCCGGACAGTGTGACGTACATAGGGGACTACGCATTTTCTGAAACACCGTGGCTTACTGCAAAACGCGAAGAAAATCCGCTTGTAATTGTCAATAGCATTCTGATTGATGGAAAGACATGCTCCGGAGATGTCACCATCCCGGACGGTGTGACGAGCATCGGGAATGGTGCACTCTCGTGGTGTAATAGCTTGACCTCCGTCACCATTCCGGACGGTGTAACGAGTGTCGGGGAATATGCATTCGCATGGTGTGAAAACCTGACCTCCGTCATCATTCCCGACAGTGTGACGAGCATTGGGGAAGGTGCATTCGCCGGCACCAGCCTGACAGAAATTACCATTCCGGACGGTGTGACGAGCATTGGATACCGCACTTTTGAGAGCTGCACCAGTCTGACCAAAATCACCATCCCGAACAGCGTGAAAAGCATCGGGGATTCGGCATTCACCAGCTGTGATATGACCTCTATCACCATCCCGAACAGTGTGACGAGCATCGGGGAATATGCATTCTGCAGCTGCGATAATCTGACCTCTATCACCATCCCGGACAGCGTAACGAGCATCGAGAACGAGGCATTCTCGAGATGCAGCAAGCTGACCGAAGTCACAATCCTGAACCCCGATTGCAAAATTTATAACGATAATCACACCATCTGCAACGAACAGGATATTAATTACAATGCTATGTTCACCGGCACCATCCACGGCTACACAAATTCCACCGCGCAGGCTTACGCAGAAAAGTACGGTTATACCTTCGAGTCTCTTGGTGATGCCCCCGAAATTCCCACCTTTGCTGTGGGCAACGTCAACGGTGACGATCAGATCGACGCATCCGATGCCGCCGACCTCCTCATCGCCCT
>CAZKHW010000227.1:0-4558 GCA_964552525.1 uncultured Ruminococcus sp.
ATTTTGCGGACAATATTCACAAGGAGGCAGCACGGCTCATTGCGTTGGTGAACGACATTCTCCGGCTCTCCCATCTGGAGGACATTGACGAGCGTCCGACGGCGGAGCGCACCGAGGTCGAGCTGCTCGCACTGTGCCGCGAGGTTCTCTCCCGTCTGGAGATCGCTGCCGGAAAAGGAGATATTTCCCTTGCCTGCGAAGGGGAGACGGTGACGATCCTCGGGGTGCGTCCCATGCTGGAGGAGATCATCTATAATGTATGTGACAATGCCATCAAATACAACCGCCCCGGCGGCACTGTCCGTATTGCGGTCGGATGCGAGGGAACGATGGCGTTTGTCCGTGTCCGGGACAACGGGCTGGGCATCCCCAATGCGGATCAGGAGCGCGTGTTCGAGCGATTCTACCGCGTCAACAAGAGCCATTCCAAGGAGGTGGGCGGCACCGGGCTGGGGCTTTCCATCGTCAAGCACGGCATGGCGTTCCATGAGGGGCAGATCACGCTCGATTCGACCCTTGGCAAGGGCACTGAGATCGGGCTGCTCTTTCCGTCGGCTGACGCCGACCTAGGAGGGGCTGCTCGCCCCTCCTAAACCTCCCCCGGCAGGGCGGTGACCGCCCTGCACCCGCATTTTTGTGCATTGTAAAACCGCCTGACGAAGCCGTCAGGCGGTTTTTTGCGGTATTGCTGGGAAATTTCCCAAAAAGCGGTTTCCAAAGGCAGCACATCGTCCTCACCAACCCAGCTTTGCCCTCTTGCCGCAGGCAAAGGGCATTGCGGACACCAGAACCCGAGCTGTCGTTACTGCTAACTCGCAAGCGCGGTCACCGCGCCGCGCTATCTGGTCTGCTGTGAAAGTCCCTTGATATTGGAGATGACCCAATCGAACGTATCCGTTGTGAGTACCGAGCCGCAGTATTCGCAGACTGCGGTGTGATTGATGTCGATGTGTGCGCCGCAGTACGGACAGGTCTGTCCGGTCATGCCACTGCTCTGTCCGGTGGTCTGACCGGAGGTGCGCACCAGCGTCCACTCGTAGGTCATGAACTTCTCCTGCTTGTCGTTGCCGCGGATGATCGTTCCGGTGTTGTCATCCGTTACATAATCCACGATGCGTGTCTTGACCTCGGCTACGATCATGTCCTTGCCGCCGGTCTGCTTCCATCCGGCAAGCTCCACGCTCAGCACGGCAATGCGCTCGATGTGGTTCGTCTGGTTCTTCTGGCGGTAAACGGCAAGCTGCCGGTCAAACTGACCATACATCGCATCCGTCAGATAGGGGCGCAGGCTCTCCATGTTCTTATCCTGCCAAGCGTTCTGGCACTGTACATAGAGGTTGGAAATTTTCTCCTTGAACGCCGCTTCGTCAAAGCTGTTGTCATACTGGAGATAGTTGTACATGGGGGAAAGTCCCGAACGGTCGGTTTTCTGCACCTGTATATTGACAGGCTTCTGCGGGGTCTGCCCGTATTTCTGTTTTTTCTTGTTCTTCAACACAATATATCCTATCACAAGAAGGAGCGCCAGGACGATCACGCCCGGTGCGCCGAACAAATCATATACCACACGGAACAGCCACCAGATGATTGCGCCCAGTCCGTCACCGTCACTGCTGCTGCCACTGCTGCCGCCGTCACCGCCGCCCCAGTCGCCGTAGTCATCATCTCCGGCAAAATCGCCGAAATCTGCATGGATTCCCAACGGTGCGGCAGTCATTGCCACGACCATCACCAGCACGGCAAGCCAGGGGATGTACTTCCGGAATCGCTTCCAATCAAATTTTTTCATGCGTCACGCTCCTTTTGCGGAGGGTCACGCCACCCGACTTGGACGGCTCGGAGACCCTATTATGTTCATTATAGCATAATTCGCAGCGTTTGTCAGCGGTTTTTCGCCAAAATCCTGCACAAACTTTATAATCGCGTTTTGGGCAGTTGCTACAAAAGCCCTCCGTGTCCTGCGGCACAGAGGGCTTTTGGGAAGTCTTATCCGGCTTACGCCATACCTGCGGTGATGATTGCCATCGCATAGACCTCCTCGGCATTGCAGCCGCGCGAGAGGTCGTTGATCGGCGCATTCAATCCCTGGAGAATCGGACCATATGCGGCATATCCGCCCAGACGCTGTGCGATCTTATAGCCGATATTGCCTGCCTCGATCAGGGGGAAGATGAAGGTATTCGCCTGACCGGCAACCTTGGAATCCGGGCACTTGGTCTTGGCAACCTCGGCAGAAACTGCGGCATCAAACTGGAATTCGCCGTCGATGGTCAGCTCGGGGTCGATCTTGCGTGCCTCGATCACGGCATCGTGAGAGAGCTGCACCGTACCGCCCTTGCCGGAGCCGTAGGTGGAAAAGCTCAGCACAGCGACCTTGGGGTCAATGCCGAAAAAGGCTGCGGTACGTGCTGTCTCAACAGCTACCTCGCCGAGCTGCTGTGCGGCACTGAGAACAACATTGCCCTCCTTGTCCACTCTGTCGGTATAGCCCAGATTGATGGCGCAGTCACCCATTGCGATCTTCTCCTCAACTCCGTCCTTTTCACGGAACAGGATAAAGCTGGAGCTGACCAGATTGCTGCCCTTCTTGGTCTTGATGATCTGGAGCGCAGGGCGCACGGTATCTGCGGTGGAATAGGTCGCACCGCCCAGCAGCGCGTCAGCCTTGCCCATCTTGACGAGCATCGTGCCGAAGTAGTTGGACTTGGACAGAGCTGCACGCACCTCATCCTCGGTCATCTTGCCCTTGCGCAGTGCGGTCATCTCTGCAACCATTGCGTCCATCTCCGGATAGGTCGCCGGATCGAGAATGGTTGCAGCATCCACGTTGTAATTGCCTGCGGCAGCGGCTGCCTTGACCTCCTCCGCATTGCCGCACAGGATCACGTCCATCAGATCCTCGGAGAGGAGCTGTGCTGCTGCGGAGAGAATACGCGCATCAGTACCCTCGGTGAATACGATCGTCTTTCTGCTTGCTTTCAGGTTGGCAAGCAGCTTGTCAAACATTGCCATGGGAAATATCCTCCATTCTTGTAATTCCAAAGTCCTGCAAAGGGACTTCTTACCTTTTTATTATAGCACAACCTTGGGAGGATTGCAAGATGCTTTGCAAATTATTCTGGAAATAGCCTGCGGTTGAAATCTGCCAGTGCCTGCTCCTGAGCGTCTGCATCCTCCGGCTTGTTTTCTGTCAGATTCATCAGCGTGTAGAACGTGTTGTCCTCCGGGGTAAGCCCGAACAGAACAACCAGACCGTCTGCAAAATTCTCGAACAGATACTGCGGCGTCGCGATCTCAAATGTATTGTCCTCCACCTTGACAGAGCCGCCCCAATAGTCCCTGAGAGCCTCAATGGAATCATAATGGCTCAAACACGCCATTTCCATGCTAAGTGTCTCGCCGGCATCGGAAACGAAGTGCATCCTGTAGAACACATCATCGACCATCTCGATCGAATCATAGTGGAATCCGGAATCCTCCGGGAGCTGGTAGAGATAGTAGTCGGGATGTTGCGTTTGCATCATTTCGGCAAATTCCTCATAGGTGTCATACGCCATTTCCTCTGGCATAGCATCCACATGATATCCATGCTCTTCATCTATCTCCTCATCGAGCATGTTTCTCCTCGTCTCTTCCTCGGTGGGGGCTGTCTCCTCGGCAGCGGATGCATCGCCCTGTGCGGCTGCCGGGATATCCTCCTCCGGCAACTGAAGCTCTGCCGCGCTGCCGCATCCGGTCATCAGCAAGAGTGCTGCGATTTCTGCAAAAAAACGTGCATGTTGTTTCATGATTTGCTCCTTTCTTAGGTCATGGTGTATGATTATACCTGCTATTATTTGCGAAAATCAATTTTCAAAAAGAGACGGTCTAATAAACACAGAACCCCGGCACACGTTCGCGTACCGGGGCTTCTGTCATAGTGTACCCAAAATGCTGCCATGGTCAGGGCAGAAAAATTTATATCGTATTTTTGAAATAGATTATTGCTTTTCGCACGTCATTGATCGGCAGCCATATCAGCGCGATCAAAAAAACGATGCCTGCAATCGTTCCTGCTGACGGATTTTTTTCAGAGAGCCATTGTGAGCCGAACGCCAGCAGTACAAGCAGTACGACCATAAGTATGACCGCGATCAGGTAATTTCCCGTTGCTCGCAGACAAAAGCCGAAAAGAGTAGCTAAGAACCAAAACATTACAAAATACAGCGCATAACTGAAAATAACGTAAGCAATACCGCCGCTTTCAGCCATTCCGTCCTTTGTTACAGCCCCCATGCCGATCGTAAGAGCGATCGAAAAAATCAGCTTTAGAATAAATCCCGACGGGCTGAAAATCACGGTTTTGCCCTCATGCTCGCCGTCCTTCATATAAAACCCTCCCAACGATGCAATGCTTTACAGCTTTAATTATAGCACATTGGTCTGATTTTGTCAACACGTCCAAAGGGCGCTGCACGGAAATCAATTTTGTGAACTTAAATTGTGAGTTTCATGCAAACGCCGCCCCACCCCCTGCCCCCTCCCCAGAGGGGAGGGGGTGAGAGTGGCGGTGCTGCGC
>CAZKHW010000228.1:0-4551 GCA_964552525.1 uncultured Ruminococcus sp.
AACAGCGGAGCAGAAAGCCTATCTGAAAACACTGAAAGTCGGAAGATTTGCAAGTTGTTAAATTCTGATTTAGCACAGCACCAGCTTTGCCCTCTGCCGCTAGGCAAGGGCATTGCGGACACCAGAATCCGATCTATCGTCATCGTCAACTCGTCAGCGCGGACTCCGCGCAAATTCTGATTTATGCGAATCATTGCATAGTAAGAATAAGCCCCTGAGCAGTTATCCATCATTGCTTCGGGACTTGAATGATTTAGAGGCGGCAATATGAAAATAAGGGAAATTACAAAAAATAAAAAACAATACATTTCATTACTGATTTTGGCTGATGAACAGGAGGATATGATAGACCATTATCTTGAAAAAGGTACTATGTATGTACTGGAGGATATGGGTGTAAAATCTGAATGCGTAGTGACAGATGAGGGAAATGGTATCCTTGAAATAAAAAATATTGCTACATACCCTGAATTCCAAAGAATGGGCTATGGAAAGAAGTTGATTGATTTCCTGATTGCATTTTATTCAAATGATTTTGACATATTACAAGTCGGAACCGGCGATAGTCCACTCACCATTCCTTTCTATGAAAAATGTGGATTCAAACGACACCATACAATTAAGAATTTCTTTGTTGATCATTATGACAAACCTATTTTTGAATGTGGTGTACAGCTTATTGATATGATTTATTTGCAGATGCCACTATAATTTATACGAATCATTGCATAGTAAGAATAAGCCCCGAAGCAGCTATCCATCATTGCTTCGGGGCTTGAATAATGTATGCGTATCGAACGAAATGCCGGGAGGGGCACATCATTTTGTAACATGCACATCCATCTGCGGAAATGGGATGCTCACGCCGTTTTCGTCAAACGCCGCCTTGATCTGCTCATGCAGGTCATAGTAAAGCTCCCAGTAATGCGCATGCGTTGTCCAGACGCGCACATAGATCTCCACCGCACTGTCGGCGAGCTTTCCGATGCGCACCGTTGGCGCAGGATCCTGCAACACTTCCGGATGGGTGTTCAGAATGCCGGAAATAAGGGATTTTGCCCGTTCGGCATCATCCCCGTACCCAATTGCAACGTTGACATCGAGCCTGCGGTTGGGCGTCTCCGTATAGTTGAGAATGACCGCCTCGGAGATCTTGCCGTTGGGGATAAACACGGTCGTGCCGTCATCACGCCGCAGCTTGGTCTGGAAGATCGCGATACTCTCGACCGTTCCCTTAATGCCGTCAAACTCCACAAAATCGCCGACCTTGAGGGGCTTTGAGAACAGGATGATAAAGCCGCCTGCAATATTGGACAGGCTGTTCTGGAGCGCAAGACCGATGGCAAGTCCCACCGTACCGATCACCGTGATAATGGATGTCATCGGCACACCCAGCACGGACAGGGTAATGACCGCAAGGATCACATACAATGTCGCGCTGATGAGCGAATCCAGAAAGCTCACCGCAGTTGCATCTGCCTTGCTGCGCGCCATACCGCGACCAACCGCCTTCATGATCAGACGAATGACTACCATGCCTGCTGCGAACACCAGCACCGCAAATCCCAGCGAGGGCAGCAGACCCTTCACAAAATCGCCGATGGCAGTAAACAGATTCGAGACGTTCTCCGTCTCCTCGGTCAGGATCTCCGTGATCGTGTTTTCTGTCGGTGTCATGGATCAGTCCTCCGTGCCCGAAAGTGCCTCGATGGCGGCTACAAGCTGCGGATCGGTGTCAGGGTCGATAGCTGTCACATCGGTGTCCTCCCCTGCCTCGACCTCCAGATTGGGTGCTAATCCCACGCCATGATAGCAGGCGGATCTTGTGGTCTGATAGGTCGCCACTGTCAGCGTCACACCGCCGCCGTCCGGAAGGCTGCGGGTGGTCTGCATGATCCCCTTGCCAAAGCTTGTAGTGCCAATGAGCTTGGCAGCCTTGAAGTCGCGCAGCGATGCCGCAAACAGCTCCGCCGCACTCGCCGACTGACCATTGATGAGGACAGCCATTGGCAGATCGATCTCCGATGCATCCGAGTACACCACCGTCTCGGTGTTGCCGCCCTGGTAGGTCGCAGTCGCGATCGTCCCCTCCGGGAGCAGCGGATCAAGCATGTGCTCCAGCGATTCGAGCAGACCGCCGCCGTTTGTGCGCACATCAAAGAGCAGCGCATCTGCGCCGTTTGCAAGCATCTCGTCCAGCGCCTCCTGAAACTGTTCATCCGTATTTTCGCGGAAATTCGAGATGCGGATATAGCCGATATGACCGTCGAGCAGCTCCGCCTTGACCGTTTTGAGATCAAATGCCTTGCGTGTAATGGTAAAATCCACCTCGCGGCTGTTGCGCCGAACCGTGAGCTTGACCTTAGTTCCTGCTTCGCCGCGCACCATATCCACTGCCTCCTCATACTCGAGACCGGCAACGTTCTGATCGTCCACGCTGATGATAACATCATCCGGCAAAATGCCGTTCTCCTGTGCCGGAGAACCTTCCTCCACGGCAAGGATCACAATATTCCCGTCATCTGTCGGCTTTAACGTCACGCCGATACCAATGGTCTTTCCGGAATCACGGGTAAGGTGCGCCTCATACTCCTCGTCCGTCATGTAGTTCGAGTAGGGGTCGCCCAAACCTGCCACATAGCCTTTGAGGATGCCATCCATGATGCCCTCCTCATCGAGCTGTGCCTCATAGTAGTTTTCTCGCACATAGGTGTCGAGTGCTTCAAGCCGCTCGTACTTCTCCGCCTTCTCCTTGACCGCCTGCACCTTGGTGTTGAAGCTCTGCAGCGACACGAAGGAGGTCACAATACACGTCAGCGCACACACGAGTGCCGCAATGCTGCTCGGCACGCCAAGACTAACCTTTTTGTTCATAGAGAGCCGTTCCTTTCTGCAACACAATCAGGGCGCACCGGACTGCACCGATGCCCCCTGATTGCGGTTTAGTAATTCAGATAGCCGCTGGGATCGACAGGCGTTCCGTTCTTGCGCACCTCAAAGTGCAGATGATAGCCTGTAGACCATCCGGTCGAGCCGACATAGCCGATGGTCGAGCCTTTGGAAACGTAGCTGCCCACGCTGACCACAATGCTCTCCATATGGGCGTACAGCGTGGAATAAGTGCCGTCATCGTGCATGATGATGACCTGGTTGCCGTAGCCGTTGCCGCAGCAGTTGGAGCTTTTGCCATAGTTGTGGCTGCACGTATTGACAGCACGGATGACCGTGCCGGACTTCGATGCCACGACAGCCGCGCCCTGATTCTGCGAAATGTCGATGCCCTTGTGGGTCGTACCCCAGCGTTTGCCATAGGGACTGGAAATATAGTAATGTTCCGGACATGGCCAGCCAAAGGTCGCATCCGAATAATCGTTCTGAACCGGTGCCTCGGTCGGTGTGGGTGCAGGGTTCTCCGCCGGTGTGGGCGCAGAGGACTGTGCAGGTGTCGGTGCAGGTGCAGGTGCATCGGGCATAGGCGGTGCTGCGGAGCCGCTGTTCTGGTTCTTGGATTCCTCTGTCGCCTTTTTGGCTGCCTCCTCTGCTGCCTTTCTGGCAGCCTCCTCAGCCGCTTTCTTTTCAGCAGCGCGTTTCTTTGCCTCCTCCTCGGCGCGGCGGATCTGTTCAAGGATCTCCTTCTCTGCCTCATCCGCCAGACGGTTCTTCTCCTCAAGATTCTCGATGGTGCGGTTCATGTTCACCTGCTCCTGCAAGAGACGCTGTTTCTCCGCCTCGGACTCTGCATAGGCAGTCTGAAGCTCTCCCATTGAGGTCTGCATCTCACCCTGCTTGACCTCAAGCTCCTGCTTTGCCTGCTCCTCGGACGCCTTCTGGCTCTCGAGCGTCTCGAGGTTCTCGTTATAGGCATTCAGCTCCTCCTTCAAGCCGTTGACCAGCTCGTCATCATGACGCGCCACACAAGAGATCAGCTCGTACTTTGAGAGCAGATCGTAGAAATCCGTTGCGCCCACCAATGCTGATGCCAGACTGTCATTGCCGTTGACATACATCGCACGCAGGCGGAGCTTGAACTCCTCCAGCCCCTTGTCGATGTCCTGCTTCTGACGCTCAATGGTCAGCTCCATATCCGCGATCTCGACATCGAACTGCACCAGATTCGTCTTGATGGTATCCAGCTCGGTGTCAAGGATCTGAAGGTTGTTCTCGATCGCGCCGATCTTTTCGGTCAGCGTTGCCTGATACGCCTCCTCTTGTTTCTGCTCGTTGGAATACTGAGCAAGTTTTGCCTCGTATTCCCGGATCTTCTTGTTGTTCTCTTCCTTCTGCGCCTCCAGCTCGGCGATGGTTGCCGCCTCGGCGGTCAGCACATTGCGCTGTACCGGACGACCTGCGATGCTGCCGGTGCATACCAGAGCGAGCAGCACAGCCGTGATCCGCTTTGCATTCTGTTTGTTCATATCCGATACCTTCTCTTTGTTCACACATTAGACCTCCTCGGAAACTTCCGAAGCACCATCTTCCTTGTCTATTTCGCATCTGGCTTTGAGCCTCTCCCTTGCAATACAGCAAGTATTCCTGCGGTCGAGTCTCTTT
>CAZKHW010000229.1:0-4523 GCA_964552525.1 uncultured Ruminococcus sp.
CATACCGGTTATTTTGTTTATTGTAAGCAACTGGAGCACGACAAGCCTGATGAACGGGAGCGGGACGATAAAAGATATCTGGATTATGACCTGTTATTCCCTAGTGCCGCTGATTTTGTTCAACATTGCGACAACCCTGCTTAGCAATGTCATTATTCTGGAAGAAGGGCCGATTGTGACAGCTTTTAATTATATCGGCGTCGTATGGTTCTGCTACCTGATTTTCTGCGGGCTGTGCACCATCCATGAATATACGGCATCGCGGAACATACTGACTTTGCTTGTGACATTGATTGCGGCAATTATAATTATTTTTCTGGTGATATTGTATTTCACGCTGATGGATACCGTAATCGGTTTTGTGAGGACAATTTCAACAGAAATTTCAAAAAGGTGGTGACGGGGTGAAAAAACAGATAATCGGTTTGATAGCCATAGTGGCAGCCGTTGTTCTCGTCTTTGCGGGCGTGAAAAAAATTCCCGGGATGGGGATAAGGGCGCAGCAGACGCCGAAAAAAGAAACCGGAACCTTAAAGGAAGCAGTCGGGAACTTTGCGGCCGGGTTGAAGGACTGCTCCACCACAGAACCAGTGATGATGTTCTTATACTTGGTGCGAACGAATGCCGCGCCCTTGCCGGGCTTTACATGCTGGAACTCGACAACCTGTACAACCTGACCGTCAAGCTCGAATGTAACACCATTTCTGAAATCGCCTGCTGTAATCATAAAATAAACCTCCGTGTTGTATTTCACCGATCTCTGCCGAGATCGTTCAAACGCGCGCACTCATGTACACGGCTATACAATTATATTTTAGCATATACGGCTCGATTTGTCAAGACGTAGGGAGAATTTTTTCACGGAAATCAATTTTGCTGCCTTTTATTGTAAGTTTCATGCAAGAGCCGCACCGTCGCCCAAGGCTGCCGCCTTTGGAAACCGCTGGCTGGTCGGCGGTCACCGCGCTGCCGTTACAGACAGATCAGCGCATTGGGGATGCCTGTGAGTGTGCGGCATCCCTGCTCCGTGATCTCCACGAAATCCTCGATGCGAACGCCGAACTTGCCCGGCAGATAGATGCCCGGCTCGATCGTCACGACATTGCCAGGTGTAAGTAGCTTCTCGTTCGAGGGGCTTGCCACCGGATATTCGTGAATCTCAAGACCTACGCCATGTCCCAGAGAATGTCCGAATGCCTCCCCATAGCCTGCCGCCGTGATGATCTCACGTGCGGCTGCGTCCAGTGCCCTGCCGGTGATACCAGGCTTGGCAGCGGCTCTGGCTGCCTCCTGGGCGCGTCTGACGATCTCGTAGACTTCACGCATTTCCTCGCTCGGCTCGCCGATGCACACTGTGCGCGTCATGTCGCTGTGATAGCCGTCCACCACTGCGCCGAAATCCATCAGAACAAAGTCGCCGCGGCAAATCTCGCGGTCATCCGGGACACCGTGGGGCATCGAGGTGTGCGCTCCGGTCAGCGCGATGGTCTCAAACGACAGATCCTCCGCCCCTGCGCGCCGCATTGCAAAATTCAGTGCAATGGCGGCATCACGCTCGGTCATGCCGGCGTGGAGCGTTTCGAGGAGCTTGTCAAATGCCTCCTCGGCAATGCGCTGCGCCGCGAGTATTTTCTCAATCTCATCCGGTGTTTTGACGGTACGCAGATCGTAGAGTGCCTGACTGAGCGTATCATCGGTCAGAAACTCCACGCCCTCGATCCTCTGGAACATCCTCGCACGTGAAAGTGTGAGCGTCATGCTCTCCAGAGCGCATGTCCGGGCGTTGTGATACTTCATGATCGCCCCAAGCTGCCGGAACACTGCTGTCTCCTGCTCGATGACGGTGCAGTGCTGCACCACCTGCCTTGCACGCTCGATGTAGCGTGAATCGATGACCAGCACGGTCTCCTCCGGGAACACAAGAACATAGCCTGCCGAGGATCTCATGCCGGTCAGGTAGCGGCGGTTGAGATCATCCGTAATGAGCGCACAGTCCGCCTTTCCGGCAAGACGGCTGCGCAGCCTGTCGATGCGGCTGGTCATTTCGTCATCTCCGCAAGAGCTTTCACGCCCAGCTCATAACTAAGCAGACCAAAGCCGGAGATACTGCCGCTGCATACCGGTGCGATGACAGAATGCGAACGGAACTGGTCACGTGCGAACACATTGCTGATATGCACCTCGATCACCGGAATCCGGATCGCCTTGATGGCATCGGCAATGGCATAGCTGTAATGCGTGTAAGCTCCGGCATTGAGTACCACGCCGGCAAATTCCCTGCGGCTCTCGTGAAGCTTATCAATGAGGGCACCCTCGTGATTGGACTGGAAGATCTCCGCCTCCAGACCGAGCGCATCTGCATATTGGATCAGATGCGCATTGAGTGCATCAAAATTTGTATCACCATAAATGCCCGGCTCGCGCTCGCCCAACAGATTGAGGTTCGGACCATGCATAATGAGGATTTTTCTGCTCATAGTTGGTTACTCCTTATAAAAAGATTTCGGAAGAAAGGGTTTCTCCAAGATCCGTTTGACACAGATAAAGGTCTGTTTTTTCCACGACTCTTGTTCTATCGGCGCAACATAGAAGCTTCGGATGCCAAACAGATTTGCGCCCAGGATATCCGTGTAAAGTTGGTCGCCCACAGCGGCTGCCTCGTCCTTCCGGAGCTGCATTGCCGCCAAGGCGCGTTCGTAGCCGCCGGATAACGGCTTGTTCGCATCGCAGATGCAGGGAATGTCCAGCATCTTCGCAAACGGCTCTACGCGCGGCGAATGGTTGTTCGAGACCAGACGCAGACGAATGCCGCCCGCCTTCATCTGCGAGATCCACGCCTGCACCCCCGGTGCAGGAACGGGATTATCGTGTGTGGTCAGGGTGTTGTCAATGTCGAGCATAAGCCCCCGGATGCCCATGCCCGTCAGCAGCTCCGGCGTGATATCGCAGACACTCCGGAGTGCAAGGGTCGGATGCAGCATATCTGTTCCCTCCAAAAAACAAGGGCATACCGCAGTATGCCCTTGCATTCACGCTATTAATACTTGCGCTTACGAGCAGCCTCGGACTTTTTCTTACGCTTTACCGAAGGCTTTTCGTAGTGTTCTCTTTTGCGAACCTCGGCGATCACGCCATCCTTTGCACAGGATCTCTTAAAACGCTTGAGAGCTGTGTCCAGAGATTCGTTCTTGCCAACACGTACTTCTGCCACTTCTTTATTCCCTCCCTTTGCCACCAAGACAGAGGTTCTATCCCCGGTTTATCAGAGCGCGGAACGCCCGGACAGTCCCCGCTTTGGATAGTCTATACTAACCTTCCTGATAGGAAAGAAAGCTATCAACCACATCTTCTATGAACCATACTTGCTTAGTAAAAGCATAAAAATATTATACCATGCAGTCAGAACTTTGTCAATAGTTATTTAAAATTACTTCTATTTTTGTTATTTTGCAACAAAATTTACAAGTTTATTTTGTACATAAATCTGTTTGAGGATCTGCTTTCCCTCAAGGAGCGCGGCGATCTTGGGATCTGCTGCCGCCTGTGCCAGCACGTCCTCCTGTGCAGCACCGACCGGGATGTTCAGCTTAGCCTTGACCTTACCACAGATCTGCACAACGATCTCGACTGTCTCGTCCTGACACAGTGCTTCGTCAAACTTCGGCCACTGCTGCTCGTTCAGAACGCCGCCGAACCCATTGCTCTCATAGATCTCCTCGGTCATGTGCGGTGCGAACGGATTGAGCAGCGTCACGAGCGTTCTCAGCTCTGCACGATTGATGCTGCCGGTCACATAGATATCGTTCACCAGTGCCATCATAGCGGCAATGGCGGTGTTGAATTTCAGAGATTCGATGTCCTCGGAGACCTTCTTGATCGTTTTGTGGAATGCCGATACCAGCTCCGGACGATAGGCATCGCCGTCAGTGAGCATCTCCTGGAGTGCCCAAACGCGGTCGAGGAAACGCTTGCAGCCCTTGATGCTGTTGGTGCTCCAGGGGGCGGTCTTTTCAAAGTCGCCGACAAACATCTCGTACATACGCAGCGTATCCGCGCCGTACTGGCGGATCACATCATCCGGATTGATGACATTGCCGCGAGACTTGGACATTTTCTGACCGTCCTCGCCGAGGATCATGCCGTGGGAGGTTCTTCTCATGTACGGCTCCTTAGTGGTGACAGAGCCGATGTCATACAGGAACTTGTTCCAGAATCTCGAATACAGCAGATGCAGCGTGGTATGCTCCATACCGCCATTGTACCAGTCTACCGGCATCCAGTAGTTCAGTGCCTCCTTGGATGCCAGCGTCTCGGTGTTATGCGGATCGCAGTAGCGCAGGAAGTACCAGGAAGAGCCTGCCCACTGGGGCATGGTGTCCGTCTCGCGTTTGGCAGGACCGCCGCAGCACGGACAGGTGGTGTTGATAAAGCTGTCGAGCGTGGACAGCGGAGACTCACCGTTATCGGTCGGCATGTAGCTTTCCACATCCGGCAGCGTCAGCGGCAGCTCCTCCTCGGGGATC
>CAZKHW010000230.1:0-4520 GCA_964552525.1 uncultured Ruminococcus sp.
GGGTGGGAAAGTTCTTGAGGATAGGTGGGGGTTCGGGGGAGGGAAGGAACTTTCTTTCAAGAAGTTCCTTCCCTCCCCCGAGGTCTTCCCTCCTCCAAATCTATCCTATCCACCCAACGACATCAGCCAGTCGGCGAGGGTGAGGGCGGCGGGGAGAAGGCGACAGAGGGCAACGGAGATGACGATGGTAAGAACGATGGTCAGAAGGAATTGAGGAAGCCCGGAGCCGGAACGGTCATAGCGCACTTCAGCGCGGTATTTCAGATCTTCCGGAATGTAAAAACGGGCGGTGAGGAAATCCGGCTTGAATGGCTGGGACGCCAGAGCGGGATCGCGCTCCTCTTCCTCCACGCATCGCGTTACTTTGGAAAGAGCACCTCCGCGGGTCAGGTCGCGGCGAATGGACGGATTGCGGAAAGCGCCGGCTTGCAAAAGCGTGATTGCGCGGTCGGGAGAGAAGCACTCCTCGCGCAACAGCCGGCGGATCCATTTGCCGTGAACACAGCGCGTGTAATACATCAGAGCCGCGGCAAAAATGGTGCCGAACATCAGCCCGATGATCAGATCCCGCGCCGTTCTCCCGGCGGTACCGGCAACAGTCAGATTTTCATAGGTAGAAAACTCCACGTTGAAAACGGCATTGCCCAGGTGATCGAACAGTTCACGAAGCAAGGAGCCTTGATACCAATTGTATATCTTTTCCCATAGATTTCCGCCGTTGCTGTACAATATCTTTGAAATTAGATACATGTTTTCTCCTTTCTGTGCAGAACCGGAGAAGATGATTATTTGATGATGTCAAGCCCGATATATTTGCGGAGCACCTCCGGAACGGTCACACTGCCGTCGGCGTTCTGATTTTGTTCCACCAGAGCCGGGAAAATGCGGCTGGTGGCAAGTCCGGAGCCGTTGAGTGTGTGCAGGTACTCGGTCTTGCCGTTTGCGCGCTTGACGCGCATCATGCCGCGGCGAGCCTGGTAATCCCGTGCGTTGGAAACGGAGGATACCTCTTTGTAGCCGTTCATGGACGGAATGTTGATCTCAATGTCGTAGGTGCGAGCCATGGATGCAGAGCAATCCTCGGCCGCCAGTTTGACGGTGCGGAAGTGGAAGCCAAGCCCTTTGACCAGGTTCTCGGCATTGGAGACCAGCTCTTCAAAGGCTTCATCGCTCTTTTCGGGAAGCGTGTACTGCACCATTTCCACCTTGTTGAACTGATGTCCGCGCACCATTCCGCGCTCATCGGCACGGTAGGAGCCGGCCTCGCGGCGGAAACAAGGGGTGTAACTGATATATTTTTTGGGCAGGTCGGCTTCGGTCAGGATCTCATCCCGATGCAGGGAAACAAGCGCCGTTTCGGCGGTGGGAAGCATGAAGCGGCGGCGTTCATCCTCTGCGGCCTCCAGCCAGTACACTTCATCCTGGAATTTGGGGAACTGACCCGCGGTCAGACCGCACTCGTAGCCGAGCATGTGCGGCACCAGCATGAGCTGATAGCCGTTTCCGAGGTGAAAATCAATAAAATAGTTGAGGAGTGCCCATTCCAGACGCGCACCGATGCCGGAATAGATCCAGAATCCGCTTCCGGAAAGCTTTGTGCCGCGCTTGTAATCGATCAATCCGAGATCCGTGCACAGATCTACATGGTTTTTCGGCTCAAAATCGAATGTCCGCGGCTCGCCGAAGTAGCGCAAAGGCTCGTTGTTCTCTTTTCCGCCGGCTTTGAGGTCAGGATCCGGCAGATTCGGCAATCCCAGCAGGAAGGACTGCAGCTGTGTCTCTACTGTTTTCAGCTTTTCATCGTCCTCTTTGATCTTTGCGCCAAGCTCCTTCATTTCCGCAAAAACGGGGGCAAGATCCTTCCCTTCCTTTTTATACTGCGGAATGAGACGGTTGGTCTGGTTCTGCTTTGCCTTCAGCGCTTCGGTGTCGGAAATCAGCGCGCGGCGCTCCGCATCAAGACGCAGAATGTTTTCGATATCCTCTTTGGCATCTTTTCCTTTTTTTGCCAGCCTTGCAACCACTTCATCCGGTTGCTCTTTGATATATTTGATGTCGATCATGTTTTTATCTCCTTTGCCTTCCTGTCGCACCGTTCGGGTGCGGGCAATTATTCTTCGGTGAAGATCTCGCCGCCGCAGATTGCAGTCAGCAGGGCTTCCAGATCCTCATCATCGCTGTAAGCCAGCTCCACCACTTTTTTCTTGGCGGTCTTCAAAATGCGCACTCTGCGTCCGAGTGCGCTCACGGCGCGGTGCTCCAGTTCCTTCATGTAGATCTTTTTCTGGGTCTCTTCGCGTGTCTCTTCGGTGTCATCTTCGGTCGGTTCATAGTTCAAAAGCCGCGCAGTGCGCTCCACGTCGCGCACAGAGAGGTCTTTTTCAACGATTTTATGCGCCAGAGAGACCATTTGCTCCGGATTTTTGACGCTCAACAGCGCGCGGGCATGTCCGGCGGACACTTCCCCGTTTTTCACCATTTCCAGTACTTCATCCGGCAGATCGAGCAGGCGCAACAGGTTTGTGACCGCCGAACGGCTCTTCCCTACCTGCTTTGCAACCTGTTCCTGCGTCAGACCGAACCGTTCGATCAGTGTGTCATATGCGATCGCCTCTTCGATCGGGTTCAGATCCTCGCGCTGAACATTCTCGATCACCGCAACTTGTGCGGCTTTCAGGTCGTCTCCTTCCAGAATAACCGCAGGAATTTCATTCAATCCCGCCATTTTGGCGGCTCTCCAGCGGCGTTCGCCGGCAAGAATCTCATATGTTCCCTGCAACAGCGGGTTTTCCCGCACGACGATCGGCTGCAAAACACCGAATTGCGCCACGGAATCCGCCAATTGCTCCAGCGCTTCCCTTTCAAACAGCTTTCGCGGCTGGTCGCTTCGCGGCTCGATCTCGGAGAGCCGCAACATGGTCGCCGCATTTGCTTTATCGCTTGCAAGAACGTTGTCGTCTAACAGCGAATAGAAGTCTCTGCCCAGCCCGCTTCTTGTTTTTGCCATTATTTATTCCTTTCTGCTTCGCTTTCGCTTGGCTGTTCAGATGCGCTCGACCAGTTCTTTTGCTACATTCATGTATTCAACAGAGCCTTTGGAGCGTTTTTCGTGGTAGTAGACCGGCGCTCCGAAGCCGGGAGCCTCGGAGATCTTGACATTCCGGGAGATCGTCGTCTCAAACAGACGGTCGTCATAGTGCTTGCGCAGTTCGTTGATGACCTGAACGGAAAGCAACAGCCGGCTGTTGTGCATGGTGATCAGAATACCCGTAACAGTCAGATCCTTGTTGTAATGCTGCTTGATGCGGCTGATGGTGAACATCAGCTGTGAAAGCCCTTCCAATGCGAAAAATTCGCACTGCATCGGGATGATCACGCCGTCACTTGCAGTCATAGCATTTACTGTCAGCATACCGAGCGAAGGCGGGCAGTCAATGATAATGTAATCGTACTCATCTTTTACTGCATCCAGCTTGCTCTTCATGATGTATTCGCCGTTTTCGGTGTTTCCAAGCTCATATTCCGCGCGCGCAAGCGTGGTGTGCGTTGGGATAATTGAAAGATTGTCGTATCTCGTTTGCAGAATGACATCTTTTGCTGGCGCTTCAGTCGTCAACATTTCAAAAGCGGTCGCTTTCAGCGATTTTTTCATGATTCCAACGCCGCTTGTGGCATTTCCCTGCGGGTCAAGGTCGAGCAACAGCACTTTATACCCTAAAACGCCGAGTGATGCCGCAATATTAACTGCGGAAGTTGTTTTTCCGACACCGCCCTTTTGGTTGGCAAATGATATAATCTTTCCCATATTGGTTCCTCCTGTGTTTTATTCGCTTGTTTGTATGCTTATCACAAACAAGCCTCTGATCCGCCAAACCGCGCACAGCTCGCACACTTGATATGATGCTTTTTGCTGATACTTTTGTCGTCACAAACAGATTTGACGGTGAATATACAATGTATGTTTATTATACCACATTTCAACTCAAAATGCAATAGCCTGTACAATATTTTGCTCCAAAATAAAAGAAATATACCTCGACATGAATGTTTCACATGAAACATCGGATATAAAAACAGCAATGTTTCATGTGAAACATTGCTGTAGGCGTTTTGAATTCTTTTTAGAGTGTTTCACGTGAAACGCTGGCCTTAAATTTAATTATTGAAGGCCAATTGAGATGTTTCACATGAAACATCGGCGATGGGGCTTGATCGAAATATTAACTGATAATGTTTCATGTGAAACATCAAAGTGGCTTCTTGCGAATCTCTGAAAATCTTCTTGGATAACGCGCGGGAGTCACACACTTCTTGGAAGCGAGAATGATGTGCCGAGTTTCCGACGCGTCTGGCGACTGTAATTCCTTACAAATGTCTTTGAATTCGTTGACTCCGAGTTTTTGAAGCGCGTTCTGCGCTTCTTCAAACTCGATTGTGCCTTGTGCGCCTTTCAGAGCAACCAAACGACCACCGATCTTTAAAAACGGGATGCATAACTCTGACAGGACGTTTAATCTCGC
>CAZKHW010000231.1:0-4474 GCA_964552525.1 uncultured Ruminococcus sp.
CCAGAATCCGGGATGCCATACGCGAGGGGTGGAATTTTTCAAAATCATCAAGCTTTTCGCCCATACCAACAAATTTGATGGGCTTACCGGTCACCGCGAGAACGGACAGTGCCGCACCGCCGCGGGTATCGGAATCGAGCTTGGACATCAGCACGCTGTCGATGCCCAGCGCATCGTCAAAGGACTTTGCCACATTGACCGCATCCTGACCTGTCATCGCATCCACAACGAGCATGATCTCGTGGGGCGAGGTGGCTGCCTTGATGTTTTGCAGCTCCTCCATCAGTGCGGTGTCGATATGCAGCCGTCCTGCGGTATCGAGCAGCACATAGTCATGACCGTAATCCTTGGCATAGCGCACCGCCTGTGTGGCGATGGTAACGGGGTCGATCTGCCCCATCTCAAAGACCTTGACACCAGCCTTTTCGCCAACGACCTGAAGCTGCTGGATCGCAGCCGGACGGTAGATATCACATGCCGCGAGCATGGGGCGATGCCCCTCCGCCTTGAGCATTTTGGCAAGCTTGGCAGAATGGGTAGTCTTACCAGAGCCTTGCAGACCGCACATCATGATGATCGTAGGCGGCTTGGACGCCAGCGCGAGACGTGCATTGTCGCTGCCCATGAGCGCGACCAGCTCCTCATTGACGATCTTGATGACCTGCTGGGCAGGGGTCAGGCTGGACAGCACCTCCTCGCCGACTGCCTTTTCCGTGACCTTGCCGACGAAATCCTTGACGACCTTGTAGCTGACATCCGCCTCAAGCAGTGCCAGACGAACCTCACGCATCGCCTCCTTCACGTCACTCTCGGTCAGCTTGCCGTGAGATTTCAGCCGTTTAAAGACGTTATTGAGCTTTTCGGAAAGTCCCTCAAATGCCATTGGGAAGCACCCTCTTTCTGGTAGGTTTCAGTGGTATTACAACAGCCGCATGCCCTGTTCGGTCAGTGCTGTGATCTTGTGCAGATCGGGGACATCCGCCGTGCAAAGTGTGCGGATCTCCTCCAGGCAGCGCCGCATGGCACTGATCCTTGCCGCCATGCCGAGCTTTTCCTCGGTGGCAAGCATGGTCTGTTCGGAATGCCGCAGGCTGTCCCTGACCGCCTGACGGGTGATGTCGCGCATCTCTGCGATCTCAGAGAGGGACAAGTCCTCATTATAATACAGCTCCGCAAGGTCGCGCTGACGCTCGGTGAGCAACTCACCGTAGCAATCGAGCAGCAGCACAAGCTCCAGATTTTTCGCCATGCTGTTTCACTCCCTGCGCGTGTAAAGTATATCTGCTTTCCAGACCTTATTCAGTATACCACATTTCAGGTGGAAAGTCAAGTCACTTTACAGATTTTGTGAATTTCGGCGGAATGCACAAAGAAAGATCTCCCCTAAGATCGATACTCATATAGAAATTTTTAGCATGCACGGAAATCAATTTTCCAAAAAGCGGTTTCCAAAGGCGTCAGCCTTGGGCGGCTCTTGCATGAAACTCACAATGAAAGGCAACAAAATTGATTTCCATGTTAGCCATGGCATTTCCATTGACATACGGCTGCTTTGGATGTATAATAAGTTTGATTTCCTTTTTCTCCTAAGAGCCTGTTTAAAATCTTTCGGCATATACCACACGTTAGTTTCCGGGGAGGTCTGTTTATGGAACTCAACAAGCTTTATCGCCCAATAACTTCTACGCCTTTTAAGAAAACTTCCGAATACACGGAGATAGCGCCTTGTGCAGCTCTCAGACCTTACGTAAGATGCTTCTGGGGAACTACAGAACTGATCTCCGGAAATGCAGAAAACAAACTCGTTATCCCCGATACCTGCATGGATATTATTTTTACGGCAGACTACACAAATAATCTGCTTACGAGTCGTTTTTGCGGTATAGACGACAGGACTTTTACGGCTGAGAGCGAACCCGGCAGTACCTTATTTTCTTTTGGTATACGTTTTTATGCATGGGGAACGGCAATGTTTGCTGAAGATTCATTGAAAAATACCCGGAATGCTTTCCTGAACGCAGACGAGCATTTTTCCATACTGAAAAAAACGATTGAACCGTTTCTGTTTTCCGTATCCGATATACGTGAGCTTATTCCCATTGCAGAACAGGCACTGCTGAACAGTTTTCATGAGAAGCACAAAAACAGCATGGTCATTGAAGCAGTCGGAACAATGCTGGAAAATAACGGCAATCTGCGTATAAATGAACTGTCTAAGCAAATTCACATCAGCGAAAGACAGCTTGAAAGGATTTTTCGTGAATATATTGGATGTTCTGTTAAAGGTCTGGCGTCCATGATACGTTATCAATACCTGTGGAATGAAATCATGTTCAACAAAGATTTTGATATACTCGATGCTGTTGCAAAGTATGGTTATTCCGATCAGCCTCATTTGCTGAGCGATTTCAAGAAATACCATTCGATGAACATCAGAGAAGCAAAAGCATATGCGCTTAAAAATGTCGGAAATTTACAAGACTTTTCATTGCGGATATGATATCATCAAATCGAAAGGAGAGTGGTCTTATGCCAAATTTAAGCGTATGTGGAACAAGCTGCCAAGAATGCTATTGCTACGGAAAAATGTGCAGCGGCTGCAATGAATGCGAGGGCAAGGTATTTCATGCTCCGGAAGGACAAGCCTGCCCGATCTACGAATGCACTGTGGATCGAAATAAGCTGAAAAATTGCGGAGAATGTTCTAAAATACCATGTGAAATATGGCTGAAAACCCGTGATCCGAAATTTTCGGACGAAGAGTTTGAAGCAAATATTAAGGAAAGGATCCATGCGCTTAAGCATACATCATGAAAAACACATAAATGCGGCTTTTCCGATCATGGAGAAGCCGCATTTTGTAAAATTATGATACTGTTGCAATTGTAACCTTATTTACTATTACGCTATAGGGATATAAGTATCGCTTTTACGGGAGATCTTTTTCACAAATCAACAAGCCTTTTACTTTCCGCACCTCCCCAAAATGCCGAACAGATTCGCAATGCCGCAGGTGCTGCCGTTCGGACGCAGCAGTGCGCTGACCGGATCGCCGCAGGATGCGTTCTGACCGCCCGGGAGCGTCACGCAATTTCCGCCAAAGCAGATCTCCTGCTTGTCCGCCGCATCGGGCTTGCTCGTCGGCGCGCACGCCTCACCGATGCAGGGAAGTGACGGATCTTCCGAAGGCTCGGGCGTTTCCGGAACGGTAACGTTCTGGGACGGCTGGTAGACACCCTCCGGCTCTGCTCCGCCTGTGAACACCTGTGTGCAGTAGATGACACCGTTCTTCTCCGCCACGCCAACGCCGATGTAGGCAAAGCTCTGGTTTAAAATATTGGCGCGGTGACCGTCGGAATGCATCCAGCCGTCCATGACAGCCTCGGCATCCTGATAGCCGTAGGCGATGTTCTCGCCGCAGGAACGCCAGTCGATGGCAAGATCCTCCAGCACGGTCGAGCTTGCTCTGCCGTCCGGACGGGTGTGCGAAAAGCTCCGCACTGTTTCCTCGGCGCGGATCTGCGCCGCCTCCTGGAGCGCGATGCTTGCCTTGACAGGTGCAAGCCCGTACATGGCGCGTTCCTCATTGACGAGCACCACCACTTCATTGGCATAGTCCGCCAGCTCCGCCTTGTCCGCAGCCGCCGCGCCCAGCGGCTGCATTGCCAGAACGGCTGTGAATGCCGTTACCGCAGCCTGTACTGCTGCCATTCTTCTCATCTTCATATCTGAAACCCCTTTCTGTGACATTTGCCACAATTTCAGCATACCACAGCAAAGTCCGCAAGTCAACGCACAATGTTTTCCATGGGATTTTCTCTGACAGCATATGGAAAACCGCTGCATCCTGACGATGCAGCGGCTTACAACATATTAGTTCTTCGCCCGGAACGAATCATACCATGCAAAGATATACTCCTCATACTTCTCAAACTTATCCTGGGGCGATGCGGCTGACACAATGTAGATCCCCGAATTGGATACAAAATATCCGGCTACCGCATGCCACTTCCCTGAGTTTAATCCTGCGGAATCGATCTCCTGCTCATATTCAATATAGATCATATTGCCGCGCTCCTGCGGCTCGACAGGCGTTCCGTCCTCCATCTGGGAAGGCATCATGGTCTTGATCATTTCTGCGATCTTTTTCCGCTTGAAAAACTTCATCTGTTCTTCCGACAAGCGGATGACCGAAACATTGATCAGCACATCCCGGTTATAGAACGTATCCAACTGCTCGACACCCTGCATGCCGAAATTGATATCCTTCGATTTCATGCCGCCCGGGATCGTCATCTGATAATCCGGACGGTCGATCGTCTCCCATTTCGTGCGGTTGGTGATATTCGCCTTGCCTGCCCCAAACAGCGCAATAACACCGATCACCGCTGCTGCCAGCAGCACAAAACCGACCAGTGCCGCAATGATCATGACCTTCGCCCCCGAGGCACGGTTCACATTGAGCTGTGCGCCG
>CAZKHW010000232.1:0-4454 GCA_964552525.1 uncultured Ruminococcus sp.
TGACAATGTAACGGCTTTGATGTATAATTATTACTAAGATAAATCGGAATTTAACAGCAAGACATAAAAGAATTATGAGGTTATTTCATATTATGAGAAATGAAATTATACAGTTAGACGAAACAGCGGTAGACGAATTCTGCCGTTTACGAATAGCGTTATTTGAAGAATTAGGTGAGATTCGTAATATAAAGAATATTTCTGAACTGAAATCGGCAACAAAGCATTATTACTTGTCACATATCAATAAGGATATGATGAGTTGGGGTATATTTCAAAAAGAAAAACTCGTTGCAGTAGGCTCCCTATGCTTATTTACACGCATTCCTTACGAAGATAATTTAAGTGGATTAGAGGGATATATATTGAACATATATACTTCTCCGCAACATAGAAAATGTGGTTTTGCAAATCAAATTGTAGATAAGATTATTGAATACGCTCAAATCAATCATATCAAACGGTTATGGCTAAATAATAGTGAACAAGGAAGGAAACTATATGCAAAACGAGGATTTGAAGGAAAAGAAAATGAAATGGAGTTATATTTATAACGACAAATTCTGATTTATGCAAGTAATCAAATCGTAACAACAAGCCCCGAAGCAGTTATCCATAATTGCTTCAGGGCTTAAACTTCTTTATGAGTACGAATTGATTTGCGAGATTTTTTTGCACCCGGACACACACAGGTGCATACCCTGTAACAGAGCAAATGCTCAGAAAAGGAGCGATGAATATGCTAAAGAAAACCATCCTCGTAGCCGGTGGGGATCTTCGATATGTTTACACTGCCTGCGCACTCAAGGCACAGTATCAGGTCTGTGCTGTCGGATTTACCCGGCAGTTCCTGCCAGACGAGGAGATCACACTTGCTGAAAGCGCCGCCGACGGTCTGCCGATGTGCGATGCGCTCGTTCTCCCGATGCCTGTCTCTGATGACGGTGTTCTTGTGAATGCTCCGTTCTCGCGGCAGTCCCTTCCTCTCTCGAGCTTTCTGCCTCGTCTGAAACCCGATGCGCTCGTGTTCGGCGGCAAATTCGGCAAAGCACGTTCCGTCTTTGAGGACGCAGGCTTTCCCGTCATTGACTACCTCGCAAGTGAGGAGCTGGCGGCATGCAATGCCATCCCCACTGCCGAGGGTGCTGTGCAGATCATGCTTGAAGAAATGCCGCGCACCATTGACGGCAGCCGGGTGCTGATCCTGGGGTTCGTACGCATCGGGACGCGTCTGGCGTACATCCTGCGTACACTGGGTGCTAAGGTCACGGTCGCAGCACGTCAAAGTGCCGACCGATCCCGGGCACAGATGCTCGGATGCGAGGCGGTCGATTATCCGCAGATCCGTGCAGGGGAGTTTGATGTCCTGTGCAACACAGTCCCGGCAAAGGTCATCACGCGTGAGGTACTCTCCCGTCTCTCACCGGGCGCTCTGGTCATCGACCTTGCCTCCAAGCCCGGCGGCGTGGATCTGGATGCCGCCAGAGAGCTGGGAAGCCGTGTCGTCTGGGCACTGTCTCTCCCGGGCAAGACCGCCCCTGTCACAGCCGGCGAGATCATTGCCAACACCATCGGACACCTTCTGGAGGAGAGGGGGTGCGAGAGATGAATCTTTCCGGCAAACGCATCGGCTTTGCGGTAACGGGGTCGTTCTGCACGTTCACGCAGGCATTTGCACAGGCGGAATACCTCACCTCCCTCGGGGCAGAGCTGATCCCCATCGTCTCGGAGCATGCCGCAGGCATTTCCACACGCTTTGGCAAGGCGGATGCAAATCTCAGACGCATTGAGGAGATCTGCGGACGGAGAGCCATTCTGCGCATCGAGGATGCCGAGCCGATCGGACCGCAGAACATGACGGATCTGCTGGCGATCGTCCCCTGCACTTCCAACACCGCGGCAAAGCTGGCACTGTCCATCACAGATGCCGTTGTTCCGATGGCGGTCAAGTCGCATCTGCGCGGCGGAAAGCCTGTTGTGCTTGCGGTCGCATCAAACGACTCACTCGCCGGAAGTCTCAAACACCTCGGGGCACTTGCCAACATGCGGCACTACTATTTTGTACCGCTGCGGCAGGACGATGCGGTCAAAAAGCCCACCTCACTGGTGGCGGATTTCTCTCGGACGGCGGAAACCATCGAGGCGGCGCTTGACGGGCGGCAGATACAGCCTTCTATTTTGCAGTTCAACAAATGACAAGGACTTCTGTGACGCAAAGCGTCACAAAATAGCCTGCGCGGTAAAAGACAGATGCTCAATAAAGAAGTTTTCGCCATAGCACTTATGATGTTCAGTCAAAAGTGCTATGGCGTTTCTATTGACAATGTAAGGGCTTTGATGTATAATATTACTAAGATAAATCGGAATTTATAGGAGAAAAGCATATGATTATATCTTTTGATTTGGATGACACATTGTTCGTATCAGAAGAAAATTTTAAGACAGAACCGATATTAAGATTTCCTATGAATTTAATTTATAATGAAACGTTGAGATTAGGTACGGTTGAACTGATGAATTATATTCGTGAACAAAATATCAAGTTATGGATTTATACAACTTCGTACCGTTCTGAGCGATATATCCGAGGTTTGTTTCGTTGTTATGGAGTTAAACTGGACAATATTATTAATGGCGAAAAACACGCTGAAGATGTACAGGCTGGTCGAGCAGATGGTATGCCTTCAAAATATCCAAGCAAGTATCGAATTGATTTGCATATAGATGACGACATTACAGTCGCCCAAAATGGAAAAATCTATGGATTTAATGTTTTAATTGTTGGAAGTCAAGATGATGCATGGACGGAAAAAATAAAAAAAGAAATAGAAGTTAAATTATGATTTAGCACAGAACCAGCTTTGCCCTCTTGCCGTAAGGCAAAGGGCATTGCGGACACTAGAATCCGATCTATCTTGACTGCCAACTCGTCAGCGCGGACTCCGCGCAAATTCTGATTTATGCGAGTAATCGAATATTGACAATAAGCTCCGAAGCGGTTATCAATCATTGCTTCGGAGCTTAAACTTCTTTCATTAATATCAAACTAATGCCAAGCCTTGCATTTTCCTCCGTTTTATGCTACAATAGAAACGAACACAATGCTACCGCCGAGCGTATCGGCATTTGGGAGGAGACCGTATGCAAACGATAGAGATCGCAGGACAGCACGTTCTGCAAACCGCCGCACTTGCCCCGATGGCAGGCGTTGCCGATACCGCCTACCGCCAGCTCTGCTGTGAGATGGGGGCGGTGATGTGCGTCTCCGAGATGATCTCGGCAAAGGGGCTTTGCTACGACAGCAAGGGCAGCGCGGCACTTTGCCGCATCAGTGCGGCGGAACGTCCGATGGGCTTGCAGCTCTTTGGCAGTGAGCCGGAGTTCATTGCCAGAGCCGCGGACATGCTCATGGACTTTTCCCCCGACTGGATCGACCTGAACATGGGCTGTCCCGTCCACAAGGTCGTGCAGACCGGCGCAGGCTCTGCCCTGATGAAAACGCCGGAGCTTGCCGCGCAGTGCGTCCGGGCGGCAGCGGAGCATTCCCACGTGCCGGTCACGGTCAAAATGCGCATCGGCTGGGATGCAGACAACGTGAATGCCGTCCCCTTTGCCAAGCTCATGGAACAGGCAGGTGCAGCCGCCATTACCGTGCATGGACGCACGAAATCCATGCTCTACTCCGGTAAGGCAGACTGGGAGATCATCCGGCAGGTCAGGCAGGCTGTGCAGATTCCTGTCATCGGCAACGGCGATGTGACCGATGCGGCATCCTGCGAAGAAATGTACCAGACGACAGGTGTCGATCTGGTCGCCGTAGGACGGGCAAGCTACGGAAATCCCTGGATCTTCCGGGAGATCGCCTGTGCCCGGCAGGGCATCCCCTACACGCCCCCTGCACCGCAGGAGCGCATGGACATGATGCTCCGGCATGTACGGCTCATCATGGAATACTCCGACAAACCGGTACACCTCGCCATCCGCGAAGCACGCAAGCAGACCTCGTGGTACATGACCGGGGGCAAAAATGCTGCCGCATTCCGCAGAAGCTGCTACCAGCTCAGCTCCTACGAGGAGGCACAGCGGCTTGCGGAGGACTACCTGAAAGCAAATGCATAAGGGACTGTTTAAGGTGCTCTTTTAAGTAATGATTGCTGGGATAAAGTTTCTGTAATTTCACCAGATCATTTTGAATTTGGTGGATGCTTATGATACTATAAATCGGTATTTGTGGAGTGTGTTTATGAGTAAACTAGCAGTAAAATATAACGAATTGACGGCGCAGCAGTTTATAGAGTTATGGGAAACTGTATGGGGAGATGGACCATCGTTAGAGCAGACTGAACTGGCTATGAAAAATACATTATTTCGTATTTCTGTATGGGATGGAGATAAGATCGTAGCTATGGCACGGATGAATGGAGATATTGGACTTGATTATTACATTAAAGATG
>CAZKHW010000233.1:0-3763 GCA_964552525.1 uncultured Ruminococcus sp.
CGTCAAAATTATGCTCGAAAATCCGCACACGTTGAGATACTGAACAGGCTCTTATTCGATCTCCGTGACGGTAAAGCCTGCCTCCTCCGCGGCATTTCGCAGCCGGTCGAGCAGGTCGAGTGCCGGGTAACCCTCATACCGGATACGCACCTCACCGGATGCTGCATCCGCCTGTGCACGGATGTTCGGAACGGCATTCAGGGCAGCCTCAAGTGTCTCCTGCTCCCCGTCCTTTCCGGAAAACGCCACACGCATGGTGTACCATCCCCCACCGCCGGGCAGCGGTTCAGGTGCTGTGGGCTGCTTTCTGGGCTTGTCATAGGTAAAAGCATACCGCATTACCAGCACTGCTCCGACAAGGCACAGCATCCCCAGCACACCCAGCACGATTACAGTCATTGTCGGCATGTGGATCGCCCCCCCTTTCCGCTACGATCATAATACTGCTTTTATTATAACGTATCTGCGGCAGGATGTCAAGCATGCGTTTTCCAAAAACAGCAGCCTTGGACGGCGGCAATGCATGTCCGAAAACCGCAATGAAAGACAGCAGAATGATTTCCATACTTTTTTCTCCCACAGACTTGACAAACCCTTGGATTAGGTCTATAATGGAACATAGTATATCTGATCAAAGGAGATATTGCTGTGAATATTCTGATCGTAGGCTGCGGCAAGGCCGGCAGCATCTTGACGCAGACCCTTGCCAACGAGGGGCATGATGTCACCGTAATGGATAAAGACGGCGACATTGTAACAAGTCTTGTCAACAATCATGACGTGCAGGGTGTTGTCGGGGATGCTCTGATCGTCCGTGATCTCAAAGAAGCCGGTGTTGCATCCGCGAATATCATCATCGCCATGACCGACTCGGACGAGACCAATATCATGTGCGGTCTTATGGCGCGCAAGCTCGGCGCACGCCACAGTGTGGCACGTGTGCGCAATCCTGCCTATTCCGATCAGCTCGTCTTTATGCGCGATGAGCTGGGGCTTTCCATGATGATCAACCCCGAATACCAGACCGCTAACGAGATCGCCCGTATGCTCCGCTATCCCAAGGCGATCCATGTCGAGACCTTTGCCAAGGGCAGGATGGATCTGGCGGCAGTACGCGTCACGGAGGACTCCTTTCTGGATGGTCTCCAGCTTTCTGCCATCACCCCCAAGCTTGGTCTGCACATGCTTGTCTGCGCGGTTAGGCGCGGCGAGGAGATCATCATTCCGGACGGCTCGTTCAAGCTGGCTGGCGGCGACAGGATCTACATCACCGCTGCCCATGCCGAGCTTGGCAAGCTCTACAAAAAAATGGATGACTTCAAGTCCCACATCCGCAGTGCGATCATTGTCGGCGGCGGAAAGATCGGCTATTACCTCGTCCGCCAGCTCCTGGAGCTGGGCATGCAGGTCAAGGTCATTGAGCAAGATCGTGCACGCTGTGAGGCACTTTCTGAATGGTATCCCAAGGCAACCATCATCTGCGCGGACGGCACCGATCAGGACATTCTCCTTGAGGAGGGACTGGAAAGTGCTGACTCCTGCATCATGCTGACCGGCATCGACGAGGAGAATATCATCGTCTCGTTCTATGCCAGAAAGATCGGTGTCGAGAAGGTCATCACCAAGGTCACGCGCTCCTCGCTCCTGTCTATCTCCGAGAGCGTGGGGCTTGAAAACATCGTCTCCCCAAAGGAGACTACAGCCGAGCTGGTTCTCCAGTATGTCCGCGCCAAGCAGAACTCCGAAAACAGCAACATTATCACACTTTACCGTCTGGCGGAGGATAAGCTCGAGGCGATCGAGTTCATTGTCCGCAGCGGTGCGAAATATATCGGCATTCCGCTGAAGGATCTCCACGTGAACCCCGGATTTCTGATCGCAGGCATCATCCGCGGTTCAAAGCGCATCATCCCGTCCGGTTCTGACTGTCTGAAGGTCAATGACAGCGTGATCGTTGTGACGACCAACCGCAAGATCGCCAGTCTTGACGAAATGTTCACGATCTGAGGAGGCAAATATGAATCATAAGATGATCTTATTCCTCACCGCACGGCTTGTCGGTGCAGTCGGGGTGCTGCTGCTCCTGCCGATGATCGTGGCTGCCGTCTGCGGCGAATGGGCATGTCTGGCAGCCTTTGGCGGAACTGCGCTGCTCATGGTGATCCCAAACTTTCTGTTCGCCTACAAAAAGCCGGAGAACAAGGCGGTCTATGCCCGTGAGGGCATGGCGATCGTGGCATGCGCCTGGTGCATCATTTCGATCTTGGGTGCATTGCCTTTCTATCTGTCCGGTGAGATACCGCATTTGGCGGACGCTGTCTTTGAGACGGCATCCGGTCTGACCACCACCGGCGCAACCATTCTGAATGACATTGAGGGCATGTCACGCTCGTGCCTGTTCTGGCGCGCCTTTACGCATTTTATCGGCGGCATGGGCATCCTGATCTTCATGCTTGCGGTGATGCCGCAGTCTGATACGCGCACCATGCACCTTGTCCGTGCTGAATCCGCAGGTCCCACTGCCGGAAAGCTTGTGGCAAAAATGAGCCTTTCGGTACGCATTCTCTACTGCATCTACATTGCGCTCACGCTGCTGGAGATGATCCTGCTCCTGTGCGGCGGCATGCCATTTTTTGACGCGATCACGACTGCCCTTTCCACAGCCGGCACAGGCGGATTTTCCATCCGTGCCGGAAGCATCGCAGATTACAACAGTGCCTACATTGACTTCATTGTGACGCTGTTCATGGGGCTGTTTTCGATCAATTTCACGCTCTACTTCCTGATCCTCTCCGGACGCATCCGGCAGGCACTTGCCAATGAGGAGCTGCACGTATTCCTTGGCATCACATTCGCCTCGATCCTGCTTATTACGATCAACATCACCAAGCTCTACGGCAGCGTCCTGACGGCACTGCGTTACGCAGGCTTTCAGGTACTGTCCATCCTCTCGACCGCCGGATTTGCGACTGCCGATTATGAGGACTGGCCGTATTTCTCGCAAATCATATTGCTATTGCTGATGTTTGTCGGCGGATGCAGCGGCTCGACCGGCGGCGGCATGAAAGTCATGCGCATCATCGTCCTGTGCAAGAGCGCGTTCAAGGTAGTGCGCTGCACACTCAGCCCCCGTTCGGTTGTGGTAGTCAAAACTGATGGAAGGGCTTTGGACAAGGAAGTCGTCCGCGGCATCTGCAATTACTTCATCGTCTACATGCTGTTCATGACCGCATCCATCCTGCTGCTTTCTCTCGACGGTCACGATGTCCTGACGACCATTTCGGCGGTCATCACCAGCATCAACAATGTCGGTCCGGGTTTCAATGAGATCGGGCCTTCGGGCAATTTTGCCGGGTTCTCTGCCTGGGCAAAATACCTTCTCTCACTGGATATGCTCCTGGGACGACTGGAGATTTTTCCGCTTCTGGTGCTGTTCACCCTGCGCAAAAAATATTGATGGCTATTATCAAAAAGCTCCGGTTTCTTCATAGGGAAACCGGAGCTTTTTGACAGATTTTCTCATTTATCCCTTATTCCGCACCCGGGACAGATGGCGCAGATCCTCGAAACGCGGCTTGCACTTGTGGTACACGCTCTTGGCACGTTCGCCGTCGCGGTACAGACGCGCAAGACCATTGTTGAGATCGACCAGCGTGTCCGCGCCCGAGATGATCTCGCACACACGGCTGACGGTCTCCTCATCCGTACTTCTGCCGAGCAGATTGCGCACGGTATTGTGATACTGCACCGTGAACATCGGCGC